>DAORNC010000132.1:0-7546 GCA_035440785.1 Rhabdaerophilum sp.
GCTGCTGCCTTGGCTGGGCTTGCCGGTTGGGGATCGGCCGGCGGCGGTGGCGGCTCCGGTTCCGGCACCGCTTCCACCTCCGCCGGGGGCGCGATTTCGGGTACCGTCTCGAAACGGTCGGCGTCGATCCGCGCCCGGAGATGATCTTCGCTCGCCTGCGGTGGATCGCGCCATTCGAAGGCACCGATCTTTCCCGTTACTGGCGAAACGGCACTCCAGTCGGCCGAGACCACGCCGTCCGCAACCCACTCGGGTTCGCGCGGCGCGCGGGAGGCGCGGGCCAGCCAGGCACGGACGAGGCCCTGGTTGCCGGACTCGGTCTCCTCCAGTTCCGCCATCAACAGGCAGGCGCGAACGGTGGGCTTTTCGAGGACGAGGGCCTCGCGCGCGGCGCCGAATTCGCGGGCATCGAGCGCCGCTCGGGCAATTGCGAAGCGTGCCTCGCGTGCGGACGGGGTCAGGCGGAGGAGATAGCGGGCGCGTTTGAGGCGATCGAGCGCCGAATCGCCGTGGCGGAGATTGAGATAGGCCTCCGCGAGATCGGGGTGCGGATGGTCTTTCCAGGCGACCTCGACGATTTTCGAAGCACGCGAGAAGTCACCTTTCGCGGAAAGGCGGCGTGAGGAGATCACGGCCGCGGGGACGAGGCCGGGCGCAATACGCAAGGCTTCCAGTGCGAGGGAAAGCGCTTCGTCCGGGGCGGTCTCGAACGCCTCCTGCACCGCGGCTGCAAGCAGCACGGCACGTTGCGCTCGCCCTTCGTTCTTGCCGATAAGACGGCGGGAAATGCTCTGGTCGACGAGCGCGATCGCGCCGCGCCAATCCTGCGCCGCCGCCTTGAAGCCGAGCACGGCCTCGCTGGCCCAGGCCGCGTCGGGCGTGCGGTTCAAGGCTTCTTCGGCGAGAAGGCGCGCGGTGGCCGAATCGTTGCGCCGTTCAGCCTCGACATATAGGCCGCGCAGGCCGAGGGAGCGGGTTTCCGGCTCGTCGAGCATCGTGCGGAAGGCTTCCTCGGCGCCTTTGGCGTCCCCCGAAAGCTGGGCCGCCTGTGCCTTGAGCAGCAGCGGCAGCGGCTCCTTGCCGAGGAGGCGCAAGGATTCCTGCGCATAGCGCTGCGCAAGGCGGCTGTCGCCCGTGCCGATCGCCACCAGCCCGCGTGAGACCGCCTGCTGGCCTCTGGCCTGCCGGCGCATCCGGCTTGCGAAGCCGAGAATGCCGGGCAGGCGGAAGATCAGCCGGAACAGGGACCACAAGACCATCAGGCCGATCGCGAACAGCGACAGCGCGATGACGCCGGTGATCAGCGAGACGCGATACTCGGTCTCGCCCCATTGCAGCAGGAAATGACCGGGCGTGTCGGCGAGGGTCGAGAAGCCGAACGCAAGAGCCAGGAGAACGAGGAAGAACGCGACCAGTTTTATCATTGTTGATTGCCCCGGTTAAGCGTCACTTCGCCGCAGCCGCCGCGAGATTGGCGAGCGCGGCCTTCTTCTGCCCCACGAGCGCTTCGGTAGCCTTCGCCCGTTGCTCCGCGCGCAGGCGCCACTCCGCATAGGCGGGCGCGTTGGCCGCCGAGAGACGGACGATCAGCGCCGCCGCAGTGCCGATATCGCCGCGCTGGAGGGCGAGTTCGGCCCGTTGGATATGCGAGGCATCGTCCGTCCCTGTGACGGAACCGGTCTTGCGGATCTCGACGAGCGAGGTCGCGCCCGCCTTCAGGCGATCGAAGAAGCCGGGATTACCTTCTGCGGATTCGGCCTTGGGCTTGATCGCATGCAGGTCGGCCAGCAGGCGCGCGGCGTCGGGCGCCGATGTCTCTAGATAAGGCGTGAAAGCGGCCAGATCCGCTTCCGAAACACCGAGATTCTTCAAGAGCCGCACCGGCTCGCCGAGTGGGCGATTGGTGCCGAAGGACTCTTCGAGCAGGGTCACGGCCGCGAGCCGGGCCTGCGCAGCTCCGAGCTTTTCCTGTGCGCCGAGTTGGGCGAGGCGGCTCGAAAGCGCGATGATTTCCTTGGAAACGGTATCCACGCGTGGGCCGACGGCCTTGAGCTGGGTGCCGAGCGCAGCGACCATTTCCGGCAGGGCTTTTGCCGTATCCTCGACCGAGCCCAGCCGCGATTTCAATCCTTCGATCTCTGCGGACGAGGCCGGCGGCGCACCCGCGAGGCCGAGAGCCTGCCCCGCACGGGCGGTGGCGGCCTCGACCGCTTTCCTGCGCTCGGCAACTTCCGCGGAAAGCGCCTGACCGAGCTTTCCGATCTCGCCGCGCAGCATCTCCTCGCGCTTGCCGGTCTCGGAGAGCAGCGATTCTGCCTTTTCGAGCCGCGCGATCAATGCCGCCGACGGTGTTCCGGCGGCCGATGCGAGGCGCTGTTCGAGTGCACCGAGGCGGGTTTTGATGCCGGTATCGGGAAGGGGTGCCTTGCGTGGCAGAAGCGCCTCGCCGAACTGATAGGCGCCGAGCCCGCCGATGACGCCCGCAACGAGCCCTATCAGTCCCGGAACGAGCTTCGGAATCGGGGGCGGGGAAGACGGAGAAACGGGAGAGGGTTCCGAGGTCGCTTCCGGAGCCGACGCTACGTCGGTTTCAGGCAGCGATTCGGCACGGGCCTCCTCGACGATTTCCTTCACGTCGCCGGGGGCGAGATCGATGGCCGGGGCCGTTTTCTTGTCCTTCCCGCGTGCGGGTTTCGTCGTTTCGGCTTCCGATTTCTCAGACATCCTGCATTTCCCAATCGTAGGCGCCTCGGTCGCGCCCGGCCCAGCGAAGGCCAGGGCGACTATGCCATTGTCGTTATCCCGAAAGCAAATCGGGGCGCGTTGACTTAGGTCGTCAATTGCGTGCGAAGCAAGGCAAGAAGGCTTACCTGATCGCGGCTTGCAGCAACCGAAAGCCGCTCGACCGCCACACCCGACGTTCCGAGCGTTTCGGCAACGGCTTCCGAAAAACAGAAGTGGCGAAGCCGAACCGCGTCTTCCAGGACGCCGCCCTGCGCCGCGAGGGAGAGGAAATCGCGCGCCGATTCGGACGAGAAATGCAAGGCGGCGGCAAGCCGACCCGCGCGCAACGCAGCGAGGACCTCTTCGGTCAGGCTTTCCGTGCGTTCCATTCGATAGATCACCTGCGTTTCGAGCGAGAAGCCAAGGCTGGTGATTTGTGTTTCGATCGTCTCGCGGCGCGGCTCGCCCGCGAGGTAGAGCATTCGGCTGCCGGTCGCGACATCCCTCCGGATCGTTCGGACGAGCGCCTCGGCATCATCGCCTCCGGGGACGACTTTCAGAAAGCCAACCTCGCGGGCCGCCATAGCCGTGCGATCGCCGACGCAGAAAAGGGGTAGTCGGAGAAATTCCGCTGGCAGACGGCTCGCCGCAGAAAGCGCATTCCGGCTGGTGACGATCAGGGCATCGAACGCGCCGGTAACGGACGGGGGCTTCAGCGGCACGAGCCGTCGCGTCGGCGAGACAAACGGCTCGAACCCCATCTGGCGAAGCGCGCCGGCGGTTTCCTCGGCTTCCGGCTGGTGACGGGTGACGAGGACGCGGGCCATGTCAGCCGCCGGGTTTGAGATCGAGGAAGCCCGGCCCCATCCGCTCGCGCAGTTGTTGGCCGAGCGCGATGCCAAGCGCCTCGGCATCGGCTTCCGGCGCCTCTGCCTCAACCGTATGGGCGGCACTGCCGTCTGGCTTGAGGACGATGCCCCGGACGGCGATCCGCCCCGCCGCATAGCGGGCGTTGCCCCCGATCGGCGTGCGGCAGGAGCCGTCGAGCACGGCGAGAAAGGCGCGTTCAGCCGCAAGCTCCACCGCCGTCGCATGATGAGCGAAGCGCGCGATCAACTCGCGCGTTTTCGTGTCGTCGGCGCGCGTTACGAGCGCGATGGCTCCCTGACCAACGGCGGGGATGAAGCGGGTTTCGTCGAGCGCCTCCGTCACCTCGCCGTCGAGGCCCAACCGCTTCAGTCCCGCCATCGCGAGGATGACGGCATCGAAATCGCCGGTCCGGGCTCGGTTGAGCCGGGTCTCGACGTTGCCACGCAATGCCTCGACATGAAGATCCGGCCGCAATTGCCGCACGAGAGCCTGCCGGCGCAGCGAGACCGTGCCGACGCGCCCGCCCGCGGGGAGATTGTCGAGCGTCTTGTGGCGCGGCGCAATCAGCGCGTCGCGAACGTCCTCGCGCGGCAGGAACCCGGCGATGACGAGGCCATCCGGCAGGACGGTGGGCAGATCTTTCGAGGAATGCACTGCGACATCGACCCTGCCTTCGAGCTGGGCGTTGTCGATTTCCTTCGTGAACAGCCCCTTGCCGCCGATTTCGGAGAGTGGTCGGTCCTGCGTGCGATCACCGGTCGTCGAGATAACCTCGATGGCAATATCATCAGTCGCAACCCCGCTTGCCGCCGCGAGCGCCGCCGCTGTCATCCGCGCCTGGGCGAGGGCGAGCGGGCTTCCGCGCGTGCCGATCGCCAGCAAAGGTCGCTCATTTGCCATAGTTTGCCTCGAATTCCCCCTTGGGGACGGGCTGGAATAACCGGCTCGCCCCCATTTCGCAAAAGCGTCTATCGCGCTATGGCATGTTCAACAAGGCGGGATCGTTGTCCGGAATCAACCCGGACGGTCCCGCAAGGGGTATTCGGCACGCGCCATGATGCATGTTCTCGGCATTGAAACGACCTGCGACGAGACCTCGGCGGCCGTCGTCCGGCTGGAACCCGATGGCACGCGGACCATTCTTTCCAACCGCATCCGTTCGCAGATCGAGGAGCACCGACCTTATGGCGGTGTGGTGCCGGAAATCGCCGCACGTGCTCATGTCGAGATTCTCGACCGCATGGTGCGCGATGCGATGGCAGAGGCCGGCCTCGGTTTCGACGCGCTCGACGGTGTTGCCGCCGCGGCGGGACCGGGTCTGATCGGCGGCGTGCTTGTGGGGCTGACAACGGCGAAGGCCATCGCCCTCGGCATTGGTAAGCCGCTGTTGGCGATCAACCATCTCGAAGCCCATGCACTGACCCCGCGCCTGACGGATGATGTGCGGTTTCCCTATCTTCTGCTGCTCGTCTCGGGCGGGCATAGCCAGCTCGTCGCCGTGCGCGACGTCGGCGAATACCACCGGCTCGGCACGACGATCGACGATGCGATCGGCGAGGCCTTCGACAAGGTGGCGAAGATGTTGAGCCTCGGCTTCCCCGGCGGGCCGGCTGTGGAGGTTGCGGCACGCGAAGGCGATCCGGAGCGTTTCGCCCTGCCGCGCCCGCTCTTCGGAAAGCCCGAGCCGGATTTCTCGCTCTCCGGGCTCAAGACGGCGGTGCGCCTCGCGGCTGAAGCGATCCAGCCGCTCGGCGACAGGGATGTCGCGGATCTCTGCGCCTCGTTCCAGGCGGCGGTCGTTGATTGCGTGATTGATCGGACGCGAGTGGCGATCCGCGCCTTCCGCCATGAGATCGGGCAACCCTCGGCGCTCGTCGTCGCGGGCGGTGTCGGCGCCAACCGCGCCATTCGCCACGCGCTGCAGCGGTCCGCCACCGAGGCCGGGCTGCGCCTCGTGATTCCGCCGCCGAAGCTCTGCACCGACAATGGTGCGATGATCGCATGGGCCGGCATAGAGCGGCTCCGGCGCGGGTTCAGCGATATGCTCGACGTGGCCGCGCGGCCGCGCTGGCCACTCGACGAGACGCGCGCCAAGCCCGGCGCGCGGGCATAGGGAACAACAAGTCCGGGGGGACGATGGCTGCGAATGGCGTTTCCGTTTTAGGAGCCGGGGCCTGGGGGACGGCGCTGGCACTGTCCTTCGCGCGCGCCGGATGCGACGTCACGCTCTGGGGTCGCGACCGTCAGAAGATGGTGGCGATGGAATCGAGCGGTCGTTGCGGGGACGTTCTGCCGGGCATCGAACTTGACGATCGCGTCACCCCGTCCTTCGATCTCGCCCGCGCCTGCAGGGCGGACGTCGTCGTCATGGCAATCCCGACCCAGCAGCTCTGGGATGTTGCCGGCCAGGCCTCGAACTATCTCCCCGGACACGCGGCTGTCCTCTCAGCCGCAAAGGGAATCGAGCGCAAGACCGGGTATTTCGTCACGGAGATCCTGCGTGACTCCCTCGGAGACCGCCGGCTCGGCGTACTTTCCGGTCCGTCTTTCGCCACCGATGTCGCGCGCGGTCTGCCGACCGCCATCAGCCTTGCGATGAGGGACGGCGAGGTTGCGGAGCTGTTTGCCCAGAAACTCTCGTCGCCAAGCCTGCGGCTCTATCACACGACCGATGTTCGGGGCGTCGAGATCGGCGGCGCGGCGAAGAACGTGCTGGCGATCGCCGCCGGCATCGTGATCGGCATGGGGTTGGGCGAGAGTGCCCGCGCCGCGATGATCGCGCGCGGTTTCGCCGAACTGCGGCGCTTTGCCGACGCGGCCGGCGCGCGCGGCGGGACCTTGATGGGGCTTTCCGGCCTCGGCGATCTCGTGCTGACGGCAAGCTCCACCCAGTCGCGCAACTATTCCCTGGGCATTGCCCTCGGGCAGGGCCTCGCGCCGACCGATGCCAATCCGGGCGGAAAACTTGCGGAGGGGGCGTTCACGGCCTCGATTCTCGCCGAGATGGCGCTACAAAAACAGGTCGAGATGCCGATCGTCGCGGCGGTTTCCGCCATCCTCGACGGGCGGCTCAACGTCAGGGATGCAGTGCGCGAATTGATGACGCGACCGCTGAGAGGGGAGTGAGGCAGATGGCGCATTGGCTGGTGAAATCCGAACCGTTCAAATGGTCTTGGGATCAACAGGTCGCCGCTGGAGCCCGGGGCACCCATTGGGACGGGGTGCGCAACCATCTCGCCAAGAAGCATCTCATGGCGATGAAGAAGGGTGACCAGGCCTTCTTCTACCATTCCAACGAGGGGCTGGAGATCGTCGGTATCGTCGAGGTTATCCGCGAGGCCTATCCCGATCCGACCGCCGAAATCGGCGAGCCTTGGGTCGTCGTCGATTTCGCGGCGGTCAGGCCGCTCGCCCGGCCCGTTTCGCTCAAGGAAATCAAGGCGACCCCCGCACTCGCCAAGATGAGCCTTGTTACCTGTATGCGGCTCTCCGTTCAGCCGGTCACGGATAAGGAGTGGGAAGTCGTTGTAAAAATGTCAGAAAATAAATAAAACGAACCTAGGCGGCAGAGAAATAACTTCGCATGTTTACTTCATGAGCGTGTATGATACGCGGGTGCCTTGGGATTTGGGTAATCTGAGGAATAATCATGAAAATCTCCCGTTCTGTTCTTGCTGGTGTCGCCCTTGCAGCCGCGACTTTCACCGCGCAAGCTGCTGACCTCGGCTACAAGAAGCCCTCCCCCTCCCTGCCGATCATGACCTATTCGTGGACCGGTTTCTATGTCGGTATCGATGCCGGCTACAGCTTCGGCCGAGCCAATCACAACGTGACCGGCGTCGCGGGCGCCAGTGTGACCACCGATCCTTCGGGCTTCTCGCTCGGCGGCCATGCCGGTTATCGCTACCAGATGGCGAACAACATCGTTCTCGGTGCGGAAGTTCGCGCGTTT
>DAORNC010000133.1:0-4233 GCA_035440785.1 Rhabdaerophilum sp.
ATTTCCTCCGGAGCGGAGACGCCCAGCAGGGCCAGCCCGTTGGCGATCACCGTCTGAACGGCCGTGACGAGCGCGAGTCTCGCCGATGTTCCTTTTCGGTCATCATTGTTAATAAACCTCAAATCTGGCAAATCCTTGCCGCGATTCCACAAAGCGTGGAACGCACTTGCGAGATCGTAGAGGTAAAAAACGACACGATGCGGCTCGCGCGTTGCCGCCGCCTGCTCGATCATGCGCGGGAATTGGGCGATGGCCCGCATGATCGCCCGCTCGCCCTCGTCTTTTAGAATTGAAAGGTCTGCGGCGGCGACTTCGTCATCCATGATCGGAATCGCGCCAAAGGCGGCATCGGCCTGCCGCTTCACGGAACAGATGCGCGCATGGGCGTATTGCACATAGAAAACCGGATTGTCCTTCGATTGCTCGATGACCTTGGCGAGGTCGAATTCAAGTTCCGCGTCGTTCTTGCGGTCGAGCATCATGAAGCGGATCGCGTCCCGCCCCACCTCGTCGATCACATCGCGCAAGGTAATGAAATCGCCCGAACGCTTCGACATCTTCACCGGCTCGCCCTTGCGCATCAGCTTGACGAGTTGGCAGAGGCGCACTTCGAGGTTGCCCTTGCCGCCGGATGCGGCCTTCACCGCCGCCTTCATGCGCTTGACGTAACCACCGTGGTCGGCGCCCCAGACGTCGATCATCTCCGCGAAACCGCGATCGAACTTGCTCTTGTGGTAGGCGATATCGGAGGCGAAATAGGTGTAGCCGCCGTCGCTCTTGAGCAGCGGGCGATCGACGTCGTCGCCGAAGTCGGTGGCGCGGAAAAGCGTTTGCTCGCGATCCTCCCAATCCTCGTCCTTCTGGCCTTTCGGCGGCGGCAGGCGCCCTTCATAGATGAGGCCACGCGCCCGGAAATCGGCAATGGTCTCGGCCACCTTGTCGGGATTGCCCTGCAGCGAGGCTTCCGAGAAAAACACGTCGTGATGGACGTTGAGCGCAGCGAGATCGTCGCGGATCATCGCCATCATCGCATCGATCGTGAAGCGCTGGACGAGCGGAAGCCAATTCGCTTCCGCCAGTTTTTCGAGCGCATCGCCGTGCTTTTCCGCCAGCGCCTTGCCGACTGGGACGAGGTAATCGCCGGGATAAAGTCCTTCGCCGACCGGTCCGACATCCCGCCCGAGCGCTTCACGGTAGCGATGGAAGGCGGAGCGTGCGAGCACGTCGACCTGCGCTCCGGCGTCGTTGATGTAATACTCGCGCGTTACCTTCCAGCCCGAGAAGTCGAGGAGGTTCGCGAGCGCATCACCATAGACTGCTCCGCGCCCGTGTCCGACATGCATCGGCCCGGTCGGGTTGGCGGAGACATATTCGACGTTGACGGGCTGGCCGTCTCCCATCTGGCTGCGGCCGAAATCGCGGCCCAGTTTAATCGTGGCCGTCACGACCGCTTCGATCTCAACGGGAAGAAGCCCGATGTTGATGAATCCGGGCCCCGCGATCTCGATACGTGGAAAACGCCCCCTGGCCTCAAGCTTCTCGACGATCGCCTCGGCGAGCACACGCGGGCTGGTTCTCGCTTCCTTGGCGAGCACCATCGCGGCATTCGTCGACAGATCGCCGTGGCTCGGGTCGCGCGGCGGCTCGACGCTGACGCGGGCGCGAACCTCCGCGGGCAAGGCGGCAGTGAGCGGCAATTCGGCCAGAATGCCGTCAAGGACGGCGGCGAAGGCGTTGAAGATGTTCATTGGCTTCTGCGGGTACCGGTTCTTCGGGGTGGCGCAGGGCCTAGCCGAGTGTGGCGCGCGCGTCAAACAGGCGGGCGTGTTCCTGAAGCGCGAAACGATCCGTCATGCCCGCGATGTAATCCGCGACGTGGCGAGCGAGACGCGGCTTGTCAGCCGGATCGAGGCTCGCGGCGAAGGTGCCGGCCTCGGACGGATTTTCCATGAAGATGTCGAAGAGGTCGCGCACCGTGCGGATCGCGGCCTCGCGCTGGGTCATGACGCGCTCGTGCCGGTACATGCGGGCGAAGAGGAACTTCTTCAGCTCCAGTTCCGCTGGCGCCATCGCGTCCGAAAAGGTAACCACGGGCGCCTTCGCGAAACGGATATCGTCTGCCTCGCGCGGGCTGAGCGAGACGATGCGCCGTTCGCTCTCGGCCGCGACATCCTCCACCAGCCGCGTGATGACCCTGCGCATGATCTCGTGGCCCTTCCGGCTCTCGTCAAGATCGGGCCAGAGCCGATCGATCTCCCATATGATCGCGGCCAGAAACGGCACTTCGCGTAATTCGCTCGCCCGGAACAGCCCGGCGCGCAGCCCGTCGTCGATGTCATGGGCGTTGTAGGCGATGTCGTCGGCGATGGCGGCGACCTGCGCTTCCGCTGATGCATAAGTTGAAAGATCGATATTATGCTTATGTGATAATTCGATTATTGACCCCGGAATTCCTTGTTTAAGGTAGTGCCCGACCGGTTTTCCGTTGGCGTCGATGATAGGGCCGTTGTGCTTGGTCAACCCTTCGAGCGTTTCCCAGGAGAGGTTCAAGCCATCGAAGGCTGCATAGCGATGTTCGAGGCGGGTAACGATGCGCAGCGTCTGCGCATTGTGGTCGAACCCGCCGAAGGGAATCATCTTCTCGTCCAGCGCGTCCTCGCCGGCGTGACCGAAGGGGGTATGTCCCAGATCGTGGGCAAGCGCGAGCGTCTCCGCGAGATCCTCGTCGAGACCGAGAATCCGGCTGATCGAGCGGGCGATCTGCCCGACTTCAAGCGAATGCGTCAGGCGCGTGCGATAATGGTCACCCTCGTGTTCGACAAAAACCTGGGTTTTGTGCTTGAGCCGGCGGAATGCATTGGAATGCAGGATGCGATCGCGATCGCGTTGGAATTCCGACCGGGTCGGCGACGGCGCCTCCGCAAGAATCCGCCCCTTGCTGCGTCGATGATCGACGGCGAAGGGCGAAAGCGGGCGTTCGCGATGAAAGAGCACGGAAAAGATCCTCAGCGGGGCGTTGCCGGATGGAGCCCTCCTCCTTACATTCCTCTCATGTCAAACAAAAGGCGGGCGGGCCTTTAACCCGTCTGGTCGATGCCAATGCCGCTGAAGTTCGCCATCCAGAATGCCGCCCCCGCTCCCGTCCTCCCGGAAGCCGGCGCGAACGGCGCACCGCTCGCTGTTTCGACGCGTGCGGCGGCGCGTATCGCCGTGATCCTGAGGGACGAGGCGCCCGGTTCGATGCTGCGGGTTGCGGTCGAGGGCGGTGGCTGCTCCGGTTTCCAGTATCGCTTTGCGATCGACGCGAACCGTGCGCCGGACGACGTTGTCATCGAGAAAGATGGAATCACTGTGCTGGTCGATTCGATCTCCGCACCGATGTTGAGCGGTTCCGAACTGGATTTCGTGACCGAGCTGATCGGCCAGAGCTTCCAGATCCGCAATCCGAATGCCACGTCCAGTTGTGGCTGCGGCACCAGCTTCAGCCTGTGAGCCGGTTACGACGGATTTTGTGAAGGTCGACGTGCGCCATCGCACAGCGACGGGCTGACGGGGAATGCGAAAGGTGCCATGTTGCCGCTCCGGGATCCGGACGGATTGGCCTGCCATCGATTGCCTCGGGAGAAGATCTTGTCACACCACACATCGCTCCGGCGCGTGAACGCGCGCCATCGCCTCGCCACCGCGCTGTCCCCTGCCCTGATGCCGCTTCTGCCACTTGATCACGGCGGACCCGGTATTGCGCGCGCTCTTGCCAAGGAAAACGTGCTGATTGAAAAGATCGAGATACCGACCGGTTTCGGCTCGATCGCGCTCAACCAGATTTCGGTGACCGGCTCCAGCCTTTCCAGGACCGATATCGAGGCCCTTTTCCGCGCCAACAGCCTGAATGGCCTTGCCGCGAAGCTTGAAGCGCTCGATGCTGATCGTCTTGCCATCCGCTCCGTCGTCATGACGGTAAAGATTGAGAACAACGGCAGCACCACCACCTACGAGAACATCGAGACCGGGCCGATCCGCAAGGGCGTCATCGAGAAAGCCGCGATCGCCGGCGGGCGGATGGAGTCCAGGATCAAGCAGGAAGACAAGAACGTCGTACTCGACGGAACCATCGGTCGCATGTCGATCGAAACGGTCGATCTCGGGGGCGGTGTACGCTGGCTGGTCGATGCCGATCCGTCAGGCAAGGCGCCTTACAAGCGCATTTACGGCCGTTCGATGGTCGAATCCTTC
>DAORNC010000133.1:4302-7510 GCA_035440785.1 Rhabdaerophilum sp.
CCCGACTCGGCCGCCGGCCGCTCGGTGAGATGTATTCGGATCTCCTCAAGGCCGAAGGTAAAAAAGACGATCCGACAACCTCTGCCAATGTCTTCGCCGCGCTGATCGATTTCCACAATTCCTACCGGTTCGGCTTCGCCAGCGTTGCAGGTGCGAAAGCGGACATCAAAACACCCCAGGGCAACGGAACCCTGTCGCTCGGCCCGATGACGGTGCGCGGTGCCGGCGATCCGGGCATGAAGGTCGAGAAGATCGATTTCAAAATGCCCGACGGCTTCATGCGTTTCGGTGAGATCGGCGGCAAGGGCGACGTATACGGCGTCATGCTGGCCTCGATGGCCCGGGCCGCGCTGCTCGGTCTCGATTCAGGCGGCAAGAAGGGCGGCGACAAGAAGCCGATGACGCCAGAAAGCCGGGCGGCGCTGGAAACCGCTGCCGCCGAAGCGGCGGCGGGCCTGCAGGGCAAGGATGCCTCCATCTACGTGACGGGCATCGAAGCCGACGTTCCGCCCGGCAAAGACGCGAAGAGCCCGGATCGCGTCAAGTTCACGCTCGATGGTTTCGAGAGCATGGTCGGTGGTTTCATCGGCATCACACCGACGAAGCTTGGTATCAGCCTCAGGAAATTCGTGATGCCCCTGCCCGCCATCACCAAGGATGCCGGCATCCAGTCACTGAAGGATCTCGGCCTCGACAAACTCGACGTCTCGGCCGGGATCGCCGCGAACTGGGCGGAAGCCGGCTCGAAGCTCTCGATCACCGATATCTCCGTCGATATGGATAAGGTCGCGAAGGTAACCCTCAAGGGCGATCTCGCCGGCGTGCCGCGCGCGTTCTTCGAAGCGCCGACCACCAATTGGCCGATGCTTCTCTCGACCGGTAACGTCCAGCGGATCGATGTCGCGATCGCCGATCGTGGCGGGCTCGACAAGGTTCTCGCCAAGGCGGCGAAGGACCAGGGTAAATCCGCGGATCAGTTCCGCATGGAGCTTGCCGGCGTCGCGCCGGTCATGATCGCCGGCGTGCTCGCAGGGCATCCGGATGCGACGAAACTGTCGCAGGCTGTTGGAACGTTCCTTCAATCGCTGAAGGGGCTCGATGTGGCCGCGATTTCGGCAAGCCCGGCCGGTATCACGGTGCCCGAAATCATGGCCGCATCGAACAACCCGATGCTGCTGCTGCCGAAGGTGAAGTTCGAGGCGAGCGCGAAATAATCTCGCGCCTCTGCCGGCGATTGCGCATCGGCAAGACCACCTAACCCGCCCTTCCGGGCGGGTTTTTATTGCGTGCTTATTCTCGCTCCGCCTGCTGGGCCTCGACGACTGCAAGCGCCGTCAGGTTGACGAGGCCGCGCGCGGTCACGGTCGAGGTCGCGATATGTGCCGGGAATGCCGTGCCGAGCAGGATCGGCCCGACCGGCAAGGCGTCCGCGATCACCTTGGTCAGTTCGTTGGCGATATTGGCTGCGTCGAGATCCGGCATTACGAGAATGTTGGCGACGCCCTTGAGCTTGGAGGTCGGCAGCACGCGCTCCCGGACGACGTCGGAAAGCGCCGAATCCGCCTGCATCTCGCCGTCAACCTCCAGATCGGGCGCAAGCTGGGTGATGCAGCGCGCCGCCTCGCGCATCTTGCGCGCGGAGGTGCTGTCATGGCTCCCGAAATCGGAATGCGAGACCAACGCGACCTTTGGCGTGATGCCGAAGCGACGGACCTCGGTGGCGGCGCGCAGGGCGATGTCGACAATCTGTTCGAGGCTGGGATCCTCATTCACGTGGGTGTCCGCAAGGAAGAACGCGCCCTTGGGGGTAATCATAAGTGTCATCGCGGCGAGTTCGGTGACGCCCGGTGCGAGGCCGATGACGTCGCGGATGATCTGGAGCCGAGAACGGAACCGTCCCTCGAGGCCGCAGATCATGGCATCGGCATCGCCTCTCCGGACTGCGATGGCGGCAATGATCGAGGAGTTGGTGCGCACGTGCGTGCGCGCGGCATCCGGTGTGATGCCTTTCCGCCCGGCGATATCAAGATAGGTCTGGACGTAATCGCGATAGCGCGGGTCGCCGTCCGGGTTGACGATAGCAAAGTCCTTGCCGGGCCGGATGGCGAGCCCGAACCGCTCCAGCCGTTGCTCGATGATGTTCGGGCGACCGACCAGAATCGGCAGGGCGATACCGTCCTCGATCACGGTCTGCGCGGCGCGCAGCGAGCGCTCGTCCTCGCCCTCGGCGTAGATGACGCGTTTGGGGTTCTCGCGCGCGGCGCGGAAAATCGGCCGCATGATGAAGCCAGAACGGAATACGAAGCGCTGGAGGCGCTCATCATAGGCGTTGAAATCGTCGATCGGTGCGCGCGCGACACCGCTTTCCATCGCGGCGCGGGCAACCGCCGGGGCGATCCGGAGAATGAGGCGCGGATCGAACGGTGACGGAATAAGCGAATCCGCGCCGAAATTGCGCGAGGCACCGCCATAGGCCTGCGCCACCACATCGGATGAGGCTTCGCGCGCGAGTTCCGCGATGGCGCGGACGGCCGCGAGCTTCATCTCCTCGTTGATCGTCGTCGCGCCGACGTCCAGTGCTCCGCGGAAGATATAAGGAAAGCACAGGACGTTGTTGACCTGATTGGGATAGTCAGACCGGCCGGTGCAGATCATCGCATCGGGACGAGCCTCCAGCGCAAGCTCCGGCATGATTTCCGGATTGGGGTTGGCCAGCGCCATGATGAGCGGCTTCGGCGCCATCTTCTTGAGGAGTTCCGGCTTGAGCACGCCTGCGGCCGAGAGGCCGAGGAAGATATCCGCTCCCTCGATCACCTCCGCGAGCGTGCGCTTGTCGGTTTCCTGCGCGTAGACCGCCTTCCAGCGGTCCATCAGCGCCTCGCGGCCCTTGTAGGCGACGCCCTCGATATCCGTAACCCAGATGTTCTCGCGCCTGATGCCGACCGAAACCAGAAGATTGAGGCACGCAAGTGCCGCCGCCCCCGCACCGGAGGTCACGAGCTTGATCTCATCGAGTTTCTTACCCGCGAGCTGCATCGCGTTCAGGACAGCCGCCGCGACGATGATCGCGGTGCCGTGCTGATCGTCATGGAATACGGGGATCGACATCCGTTCGCGGCACTGGGCCTCGACCTCGAAACACTCCGGCGCTTTGATGTCCTCGAGATTGATACCGCCGAAGGTCGGCTCCAGCGCGCAGATCGTGTCG
>DAORNC010000134.1:0-7329 GCA_035440785.1 Rhabdaerophilum sp.
GAACGGGTCTGGTCGAAGAGCTCGTCCATACCGTCCTTGCCAGCGCCGGAGACGGACTGATAGGTCGAGACCACGACGCGCTTGATGCCGAAGGCGTCATGCAGCGGCTTCAGGGCGACGACGAGCTGGGCGGTCGAGCAGTTCGGATTGGCGATGATGTTCTTCTTGGTGAAACCACGCACCGCCTCAGCGTTCACTTCGGGCACGACCAGCGGTACATCGGCGTCGTAGCGCCAGGCCGAGGAATTATCGATCACCACGCAGCCCTGCGCGCCGATCTTCGGAGACCAAGCCTTGGACACCTCGCCGCCGGCGGACATCAGGCAGATGTCTGTATCGGAGAAATCGTAGTGCTCGAGCGCCTGAACCTTGAGGTTCTTGTCGCCGAACGACACTTCCTGGCCGATGGAGCGCGAGGAGGCGAGCGGCACGACCTCGCTGACCGGGAAGGCGCGTTCGGCGAGAATGTTGAGCATTTCCCGGCCCACATTGCCTGTGGCACCCGCGATTGCGACCTTGTAGCCCATGATCGAATTCCTGTTCTGATCGATTTTTCTCCCCCGGGAACCTGACCCGGAAAGATTTCCGGGTTTGCCCTTCCCCCGCCGGGGGAGGGCCCGAGAGCGAGGATAGCCGTCAGCGCACGAAAGCCGTTTTGGCTTTCGCGGTTTTCGTCGTCGGTTTCGTAGTGATCCGGACAGACATGCGACGCTTTCCTCGGCGGGAGTGCCGATGGCTCCGTGAAAACACCGAAATCAGGGAAAAGTCAATCTCTGCTTTGGGATAGGCCATGCCCGGCAACCCTTCCTTTACCTTGCTCGGAAGTTGGTTCGACCCGGTAACCCGGGCGCCACCTTCCCTCGGCAAGGTGCGGACGGGACACAAGGGGAGGCGGTTGAACCGCCGGGGATCGGAACATGCCAGGAGAGACGGAGGCCCTGCCCGCAGCGGGCCTACGCATCGACGACATCATCGGCCCGGATCGGAAGCAGCGCCTCCTGCGCAAGGGGGCGATCGGCCTCGTCGTGCTGGCCGGAGTTGCGCTCGCCGGCGCGCTGATGGCGCCCCCGGAAGGAGGGGGATCTGCCGCAGGCACGGTGTCGTCGGTTGGCGAAACCGCTCCGCCCGCGCAGATCGCCACACCTGTTCCGCTGGAACTGCGTCCGGCGCGTGCGGCGGAAAGTTGGGTGCCCGTGAGAAAACCGGTCGCCGTTTTCAACCTGGAGGGACCGGAAACCGAAGGAGCGGCCTTCAAGCTGCAGGTTTTCGCGCAGGGGCGATACAGCCGGCAAGACATCCTGACCTGGCGTGTGGAGGGTGAGCGCCGTGCCGGCGCGGACCGGCCGGACATGCGCATGATCGTCGAGCGTTTCGAGAAGGACCGGCCGACCCATCGTCCGCTCTTTGCCGATATCGCGCTCAGAGCCTCCGACGCGAATGCCTCGATCCAGCGGATGAGTCCGGCAGTGGAACTGCCGACGAAGTTCGGCGGGTTCGAGGTCGCGGATGCCGTCGTCGCTTTCGAGGCCGGGCCGCTTTCCTGTCTTGTTTTCCGGCGGATCGATACGATCGGCCTCACCATTGCCGGTTGGTATTGCGGTTCGGTCGAAAGACCGGCCGACCGGGTCAGTCTCGGATGCTTCGTCAACCGTCTCGATCTCGTCAGCGCGGGGCAGGACCGGGCGCTCAAACGCCTGTTTTCCGAGGCTGAGCTTCGCCGCCAGGGGTGCCGTTCGGCGCGACAGACCGGGCGCAAGATGACCTGGCTCGATCACGATGCGCCCGTTCCGCCGCTGAAACTCTCGCAGGCGATACGACGTTAGAAGAACCTTCGCCGATTGCGTTGGAACGGCATGCCATTGCCGAAAAGACCCGTGTGTGGCCCGGATGCGGCTTGCCTTGCGGTTACGGAGCGTTAAGCAATTTACGGATATGGTTAACGCGGTTGAATCGCCGGAGACTCCCATGCGCGCGCTTGTTCTTGCTGCCCTCTGTGGCATTTCGCTTTCGACGATCGGCGCCGCTTCGGCGCAGGATCGCATCGTCATTCGCGTCAAACCGCGCTCCTGGCTCGATGCCGGACCGGTCGTGCCCGTCGGTTCGATGCAGAATTATATGAACGATACCGGCGGCATCCCGGACACTTCTCGGTTCGGCGCCCGCAACGGCTCGACGCTTCTGCCGGATCGCTTTGCGGCCGGCCGTGGCTTCGTGTTCGAGACACCGCATTTCCGCGGGCTCGATTGAGAATTTCTGTAAGACCGAACAAGAAAAGGGCGCTGTCGGGCGCCCTTTTGTTTTTTGACCGGGTTCGGTCGCTCAGACGAGGCGCTTGAGTGCGCCGACGATCGCGTCACCCATTTCTTTCGTGCCGACAGCGTTTCCGCCCTTGTCGGCGATGTCGCGGGTGCGGGTGCCGGAAGCCAGCACATCGGCGATCGCGCGCTCGACGAGATCCGCCGCCTGCACGAGACCGAAGGAATAGCGCAGGCACATACCGAAGGAGCCGATCATTGCGATCGGGTTCGCGAGGCCCTGCCCGGCGATATCCGGGGCCGAACCATGCACCGGTTCGTAGAGCGCCTTGCGCTGACCTGTTTTCGAATCGGGCGCACCGAGCGAGGCGGAGGGGAGCATGCCAAGCGAGCCGGTGAGCATCGCGGCGATATCGGAGAGCATGTCGCCGAACAGATTGTCGCAGACGATGACGTCATACTGCTTGGGCCAGCGCACGAGCTGCATGCCGCAGGCATCGGCGAGGTGGTGGTCCAGCTCGACATCCGGGTATTCGTTGGCGCCGACTTTCGAGACGACTTCCTTCCACAGGACGCCCGAACGCATCACGTTGTGCTTCTCGGAGGAGGTGACCTTGTTGCGCCGGACCTTGGCAAGATCGAAGGCGACGCGGGCGATGCGCTCGATTTCATGGGTGGTGTAGACCTGCGTGTCGACGGCGCGCTTCTCGCCGTTCTCTAGCGTCACGATTTCCTTCGGCTCACCGAAATAGACGCCGCCCGTCAATTCGCGGACGATCATGATATCGAGCCCCTCGATGATCTCGCGCTTGAGCGAGGAGCTGTCCGCGAGCGCGGGGTAGCACACGGCCGGCCGGAGGTTCGCGAAAAGCTGGAGATCCTTGCGCAGGCGCAGCAGGCCGGCCTCGGGGCGATGTTCGTAGGGCACCTTCGCCCACTTCGGGCCGCCGACCGCGCCGAACAGCACCGCGTCCGCCGCGAGCGCGCGTTTCATCGCATCTTCCGAAATCGCCTTGCCGTGCGCGTCATAGGCCGAGCCGCCGACGAGATCGGTTTCCGTTTCAAACTTGGCGAGACCTGCCTGGCCGAGGAAATCGGCGACTTTCTTCACCTCGGTCATCACTTCGGGGCCGATGCCGTCGCCGGGGAGGAGGAGGAGGTTGAAGGACGCCATGGGAATGCCTTTGCTTATCAACGCCTGCGGGAATGATGGCGTTGACTACAGAAGGGTTTCCCGATCGGCAAGAGGGCGTGGCGTGAGCGCTGGAATTAACTGCGTTCAGGGTTTTCGCTCGGTCTTTGCAGCCCGATTGGGTAAATGAAACGTGAAGAGCGGGCAGAGGCATATGGGCATGGCAGAACAGCGCATGACGGCATCCTCCCGGCGGGCATTCCTGGCCGGCTTCGGAACTGCGGTTGTGCTCGGGCTCGGCGGAGCGGGTGCTGCACTGTCACTGACCGCGCCGGGTACCCAGGACACCCGAACTCCGGTTCCCCCGATGGTCCGTGCGCCGGCTACGGAATACGGTGCGCAGAAGGTTGTCTATCATGTCTCGACGCGCGGTTCTTGGCGCGACCGCGAGAGCGAGGCCTGGCGGTTGATCGCGGTGGTGAACAACCACATCAATGCCGTGGAGCCCGACCCGGTCGAATTGCAGATCGTCTTTCAGGGCGACGGGATTGATGCCCTTCGCCGGGCCAAGGGAAATCCGAAACTCGCCGCAGCTTTCGACGGGCTCAAGAAGCGCGGCGTTTCGCTCCGGGTTTGCGCCAACACCCTTGACGCCTATCACCTGAGCCTCGAAACCCTGCACGGCGTCAAGGAACAGGACCTCGTACAGGCGGCGGTGGCCGAATTCGTCCGGCTGCAGCAAAAGGGGTTCAGCTACATCAAGTTCTGAACGAGGCCTCGCAGCCAACGAGGCCATGTAGGCTATTTGAGGGCATCGAACACCTTGCCGCCGGCGCGGCCGGTTTGCGGCATGCCGAGCTTGGCCTCGACATCCTTGATCGCGGCGCGGGTGAGCGCGCCGATCGCGCCATCGGGTTTGCCGACATCGTAGCCGCGGGCAGTCAGCCGTTCTTGCAGGATCTTGCGTTCTGCACGGGAAAGGCCGCGATCGTCCGTTGGCCAGTCGCCGCGCACGCCGGGGCGACCGCGCAGCCGATCCGAGAGCACGGAGATCGCCAGCGCGTAGCTTTCGGCAGCGTTGTAGGCATAGGCTGCATCGAAATTCTTTGTCACGAGAAAGGCCGGCCCGTTGCGCCCTGCTGGCAGCAGAAGCCCCGCAGCCGGAAGGGAGGAGAGCGGCGAGCCGTCGATCTTGGTGATGCCATGCCCGGCCCACGCGCCGGTATCCTGCTTGCCCTTGCGGCCCGACGGACCGGAATAGCCGTTGGGGATGCGGACTTCGTATCCCCAGCTCGCGCCCGGAATCCAGCCGGATTTCCGGAGGTAATTCGCCGTCGAGGCGAGCGCATCGGGAATGGAGTCGACGAGATCGCGCCGCCCGTCGCCGTCGAAATCGACGGCGAGGCGGAGATAGGTCGAGGGGATGAATTGCGTGTGTCCGAAGGCGCCGGCCCACGAACCTTTCAGCTTGTCCTGTGCAAGATCGCCGCGCTGGATGATCTTCAGCGTCGAGACGAGTTCACCACGGAAGAACTCGCGCCGGCGCGTGCCGAAGCAGGCGGCGGTGGAGAGCGCCTGCGGCAGATACCACCGACCGGGTACCTGTCCGAAATCGCTCTCGACGCCCCAGACCGCGACGACGGCGTGGCGGTCGACGCCGTAAGCCTGCTCGATGCGCGCGAGCGTGGAAGCGTGCTGACGCAGCAGCGCGCGGCCCTGCGCGACCTTCTCTTCATCGACGAGGGTGGCGAGATAATCCCAGATCGGGGTCTTGAATTCGGGCTGGGCGCCCATCGCCTCGATGATTTTCATGTCGGGCTGCACCCCCGACATCGCACGGTCGAACACGGAGGCGGAGATGCCTTGCCCCAGCGCGTGACTCCTAAGCCCTGCGACACAGGAGGCGAAATCCGCCTGTGCCGGGGCGATCCCGGCAAACAGCAATGTCAGGGTGGAAGCGATAAGCACGCGCATGAGGGAACTCTCCTTCTCAATGCGCGCGAGATTAAGGCGCGATGGTTAATGAAGGTTAACCATCGCGTTTCGCCAACAATCAGGCCCCATCACAACCAGGGGCGGTCCGTCTGTGCCTTGGTCTCGTAGTTCGCGATCTTCGGCGCCTTTTCCATCGTCAGGCCGATATCGTCGAGACCCTCGATCAGGCACTTCTTGCGGAAAGGATCGATGTCGAACCTGACCGTTCCGCCATCCGGCCCGGTAATTTCCTGCTTCTCGAGATCGACGGTGAGCGTCGCGTTCGAGCCGCGGTCGGCATCGTCGAAAAGCTTGTCGAGATCTTCGGGCGAGACCATGATCGGCAGGATGCCGTTCTTGAAGCAGTTATTGTAGAAAATATCGGCGAAGCTCGTGGAGATCACGCAGCGGATGCCGAAATCGAGGAGCGCCCAGGGTGCATGCTCGCGGCTGGAGCCGCAGCCGAAGTTGTCGCCCGCGATCAGGATCTCGCTCTTGCGGTAGGCTGGCTTGTTGAGCACGAAATCCGGGTTCTCCGAGCCGTCTTCCTTGTAGCGCATTTCCGAGAACAGCGCGGTGCCGAGGCCGGTGCGCTTGATCGTCTTCAGAAACTGCTTCGGGATGATCATGTCGGTATCGACATTGACCACCTTGAGCGGCGCAGGGGTGGATGTGAGCTTGGTGAAAGGCTGCATGGAAATTCTCCTTGGGGAGCGTTTTAGCCGAATGCGGACCGGGATCAACCCGCCTCAGCTTCGATCTTTTCCATATCAGCATCCGAGAGGCCGAAGTGGTGGCCGATTTCGTGGACGAGAACATGGGTCATGACCGCACCGAGCGTTTCCTCATGCTCGGCCCAGTAGTCGAGAATGGGGCGGCGATAGAGCCAGACCATGTTGGGCTGCTGGCCGGTCTCGCGCGTCGCGCCGGCCTCGGTCATGCCGATGCCGGAAAAGAGCCCGAGGATATCGAAGGGTGTTTCGAGTTCCATCGCCTCGATGACTTCCTCATCCGGGAAATCCTCAATGCGGATGATGACCTCGCCGCAGAGCTTGCGGAAACCTTCCGGCAGCGCCTTGAAGGCGTCATCGGCCATCGCCTCGAAATCGTCGAGGCTGGGGGCCTGCATCGGCGCCCAGGAACCGGCCGGAAAACGCGACGTCGCACTCATAATCGCAGGCTTCTCTAAAGTCATGCCCGCCCTTGTGGCGGGTATCCACGACTTTGCTTCTAATGCTCTCCGCCCGAAAGGGGAAGCCGTGGATGACCGGGCTATTGTCAGGTAGCGTGCCGATCTTCGGGATCAGCTATGACCCGGCCATGACATTGGAGTGTCACCACCATTTCAACTGATGGCCGAAATACCATGCGAGGCCGATAAAGGCGGCGAGCGAAAGCGCCCGGCCAATCCGTGTCGCCCAGCGCGTGACGTTGTCCTCGTCCTCGCGGTCCTTGGCGGCGAAATGCTCGCCCGCGCGTGCGAGGTTCGAGGAGAGGAAGCCCCCGGAATCGTCGTGGCTATTAGGTCTGCGATCCATCCAGTTTTTCCCGGTTCATGTATATGGACGACCCGCTAGAATTTTTTTCGCGTGTTCGATGTTTGCCTTAATATGGCGTTGGATATCTTCTCGGTCGGCGTTGTCCAACTTCCGCTCCGCGGGGCTGCCGGGGTTTACGATCCACCACGCCTTGTAGCTGACAGTAACGCTGTCTCCCACGACAGCAGCTACGATATCGACCTCCAGTTCGGGTGGCCGGCAGACCGAGCAAGTTAGCATTGCGCCGCCAATTCCGGAGTCGAACTGACTTGTTCTCAAGGTGAGCGTTGAGTCTGTTTCTTTTTGAACGGTCCAGTTGCTAGAAGTAAAATCAAGAGCTAACGCACCTTTAACAGCCTTCGAATCTTTGGCCTTAAAACTCACTAATTGCGGCACTGTTGGCCCAGTTGTTTGGCAGGCTGCCAAACCA
>DAORNC010000135.1:0-4053 GCA_035440785.1 Rhabdaerophilum sp.
GACAGCGCCCGCGACGAATTGCGTGACGTCATCACCGAGATTCTCGCGCTCAAGAACGTCGCGATGTCGATCGCCGAGCAGGAAGACATGCTCGACGACATCTGCAACGACGTGCTTGGCTACGGCCCACTCGAACCCCTGCTTGCGCGCGACGATATCGCCGATATCATGGTCAATGGCCCGGACCGGACCTTCATCGAAGTCTCCGGCAAGATCCAGTTGACCAACGTCCGCTTCCGCGACAATGCCCAGCTCATCAATATCTGCCAGCGCATCGTCAGCCAGGTCGGCCGCCGCGTCGACGAAAGCTCACCGATCTGCGATGCGCGCCTTCTCGATGGCTCCCGTGTCAACGTCATCGCCCCTCCGCTTGCGATCGACGGCGCGGCGCTCACCATCCGCAAGTTCAAGAAGGACAAGCTGACGCTCGACCAGCTGGTCAAGTTCGCTTCGATCTCGCCCGAAGGCGCGGAAGTGCTGAAGATCATCGGCCGAGTCCGCTGCAACATCGTGGTCTCCGGTGGCACCGGCTCCGGCAAGACGACCCTGCTGAATTGCCTGACCAACTACATCGACGACGACGAGCGGATCATCACCTGCGAGGACGCGGCAGAGCTCCAGCTCCAGCAGAGCCACGTAGTCCGCCTCGAAACCCGCCCGCCCAACCTCGAAGGACAGGGGCAGGTGACGATGCGTGATCTCGTCAAGAACTGCCTGCGTATGCGCCCCGAACGGATCATCGTCGGCGAAGTGCGCGGCCCCGAGGTGTTTGACCTTCTTCAGGCGATGAATACCGGTCACGACGGTTCGATGGGCACCATCCACGCCAACTCTCCGCGTGAATGCCTCGCGCGTATGGAGGCGATGATCGCGATGGGTGGCTATTCCCTGCCGCCGAAGACGGTGCGCGAGATGATCGTTTCCTCGGTCGACGTCATCATCCAGGCGCAGCGCCTGCGCGACGGTTCGCGCCGCATCACCCACATCACCGAAGTGATGGGCATGGAAGGCGATGTCGTCACCACGCAGGATCTCTTCGTCTACGAGATGATGGGTGAGGATGCGAACGGCCGGATCATCGGCCGACACAAGTCCACCGGTATCGGCCGGCCGCGCTTCTGGGATCGCGCGCGCTATTACGGTGAAGAACCCCGCCTCGCCGCCGCGCTCGACGCGGCAGAGGTCAAGGACGAACGGGCAGCCTGAGCATGGATACGCAACAGCTCATCGTCGCCGGTCTTGCCACTTTCGCGGTGGCGACGCTGGGCATCGTCTTCGTCGAGCCTTTGCTCACCGGCGCGGCGCGGGGTGAGAAGCGTCAGGCTGCGCTCACCGAGACACGTGCCAAGCGGCGCCAACTCGAAGAGGCCGGTGCCCGCAAGAAGCAGATCTCCGATACGCTGAAGGAGCTGGAATCCCGCAAGGAAGCCAAGAAGCTGACGCTCGAACAGCGCCTGGAGCAGGCCGGCCTTGCGTGGACAAAAAAAACCTACATCCTGTTTTCTGTTGCCTGCGCGTTCGTTCTCGGCCTGCTGATCCTGATCGCGACCGGTCAGCCCATTCTCGCTTTTGGTGGTCTCGTCGTCGGGGGCCTAGGCTTTCCGCGCTGGTTCCTGACCCGCAAGGCGAAGAAACGGCAGAAGCAGTTCCTGGAAGAATTCCCCAATGCGATCGACGCCATCGTCCGTGGCATCAAGTCGGGTCTCCCGCTTAACGACTGTTTCCGGTTGATCGCGCAGGAGGCGAAAGATCCGCTCAAGGGTGAATTCCGCTCCGTCGTCGAGGCGCAGCAGCTCGGCGTCAGCATCGGTGACGCCACCCAGAAGATCTACGAACGTCTGCCGTTGTCGGAAGTGAATTTCTTCGCGATCGTTATTCAGATCCAGTCGAAGGCCGGCGGCAATCTCGGCGAGATTCTCGGCAATCTCTCCCGCGTCATCCGCGATCGCAAGAAGCTGCGCGACAAGGTTGATGCGATGTCGATGGAGGCGAAGTCCTCCGCCACCATCATCGGCGCGCTGCCCTTTCTCGTCGGCGGCCTCGTCTTCATGGGGTCGCCCGATTACATCTCCCTGCTCTGGACGACGAAGGCCGGGCAGATCGGCCTCGGTGCCTGCCTCACCATCATGGGCGTCGGCATCCTCGTGATGCGCAACATGATCAACTTCGACATCTGAGGAGGGGGCATGTCCGGGCTCGTCGATACGATCACCAACCCCTCGCTCATTGCTTCGGTTCTGACGGCGGTGGCCGTTTCGGCTACCATCGTCACCATCGGCCTGCCCCTGCTCGAACGCAACGAGATGAAGGACCGCATGAACGCGGTCGCGCTCGAACGCGAGCGCATTCGTGCCCGCGAACGCGAGCGGCTCAACCAGCAGGGCAAGCAGAAGGCGCAGCTGCGTTCGACACCCGGCGCGCGCGCCAAGCAGATCGTCGAACAGTTCAACCTCAAGAAATGGCTCGATTCCGAGACCGCCGCCGAACGCCTGTTGCGGGCCGGCCTGCGCGGCCCCAAGGCCGAGACCGGCTTCCTGCTCGGGCGTCTGATCGCGCCGATCGGGCTCGTGCTGTTCGTGATTCTCTATTTACTCATCAACAAGGGCTTCGGATTGCCGATTGGCGCGCGTGTCGGCGCCGTCATCCTTGCCGCCTACATCGGCCTCAAGCTTCCTGAGGTCTATCTGTCGAACCTCACCTCGAAACGACAGGCATCGATGCGGCGCGCCTTTCCCGATGCGCTCGATCTCCTGCTGATCTGCGTTGAATCCGGTATGTCGATCGAACACGCCTTCCGCAAGGTCTCGACCGAGATCGGTGCCTCGTCGGTGCCGCTCGCTGAGGAACTGGCCCTGACGACAGCGGAGCTTTCCTATCTCCCCGAACGGCGGCAGGCCTACGAGAATCTCGCGAAGCGCACCGGGGTCGAGAGTATCAAGTCGGTCGCGACCGTGCTGATCCAGGCGGAGCGCTATGGCACGCCGCTCGGTCAGGCCCTGCGCGTGCTCGCGCAGGAAAGCCGCGACCAGCGCATGACGGCGGCGGAAAAGAAAGCTGCCGCCCTTCCGCCGAAACTCACCGTGCCGATGATCGTCTTCTTCATGCCGGCGCTGTTCATCGTCATCCTGACGCCGGCGTTGATCCAGATCTTCAAGTGGAAATAGGGGAGGGCTCCCCCTTTCCCCGGCGTGCCAAGAAGCGAAAACCCCGGAAACAGGTTTCCGGGGTTCTTTCTTGAACAAGGCGTTTTTCTGGAGCGGGTTTTCGGTAAGCGGGTCGCTTCGCTTTCAGCGCCGTAGCGTGTCGGTCTTGCTGGCGGCCTCCGCCTTCTTCTCCGGTTCTTTCCGTGCCTTCGGCGCGAGGTTGGTCGGCGCGCGCATCGCGACTGCCTTGCCGGCGGAGGCCTTGGCCGGCGGCGAAGAGGCCACACCCTGGATCTCGATCGCCGTCGCTTCTGAATTCTTGCCTTGCAGGCGCAGGACGAGCGCAAGGTTGCCCTGGATGCGGGCGTTGCCCGGCGAGCGGTTTGCGGCCTTGCGCAGCGTTTCCTCGGCGAGCTTCAGCTCTTTAGTGAGCATATAGGAGAGGCCGAGGTTGTTGAGCACGATCGGCTCGTCCGGCGCGATCTGGAGCGCGCGATGGTAATACTCCCGCGCCTGCCTGTGGTTACCGGATTGATCGGCAACCGAACCGAGCGTCGAGAGGACGCGCCAACTGGGGCGATCTTCCGTATGGGCCTGGGAAAGGACGCGTGCGGCCTCCTCGAAACGGCCGATGTCGGCCAGCGCCTTGCCATAGGCAGCAGCTACGTCGCGATCCCCGACATTGGCGACCGAGGCGCGCTCCAGCACTGCGACGGCCTGCGGATGTTGTCCGTTCGCGCGCAGGGCGGCGGCATAGGCGAGGGATGCTTCTTTCGCACCGGGGCGAGCGTCGTACCGGCGCCCGAGTTCGCGGATATTGTCGGTCGACGGCGCGGCGGAGCGGTCGTTGCCGCCAACCTGCGAGAGCGAACCGGTGAAATTGGAAAGCCGGCCCGAGCAGCCACCGGCA
>DAORNC010000135.1:4117-4395 GCA_035440785.1 Rhabdaerophilum sp.
TGGCGGAATTTCGAACATGGTTTCATCCTCGTCTGGCCGGACCAGCGACCGTTCGCACTGGGCACTCGGGTGCAGGCGCCGCGCGGGGGATGCATGACCACCTTCAGGAAAAAGAATAACTCGTTAACCCTAATCAGGTGTTAATGAGCAGCGTATAGCCTGCGAATCCAGTCCTTTGCCACGAAAGCTCTGTCATGGCTGCCAAACTTCCCCCCATCCCTGTTTTTCCGGTCTCCACAGCCTGCTGGCAGGAGGTTTCCGCCCAACTCGGACCCGCC
>DAORNC010000135.1:4494-4818 GCA_035440785.1 Rhabdaerophilum sp.
GGGGATGACGAGAGGCTCGCCCGGAACCCGTTTCTTGCTGGAAAACTGGCGACGGAGCTTCCAACTGGGCATTATCGGCTCGAAGGCCCGTTAGCAGATGCTGATTTGTGCTATCTGGCGTGTCTGAACGGTGCATACCGGTTCTCGAAATACAAAGAGAGCGAAACGCCGGTCGTCACGTTCGAGCCGCCCGCCGGGTGCGAGGCGGGTCGGGTCGAGCGTGTCTCGGAAGCCCTTGCAACGGGCCGCGATCTGATCAACACGCCCGCGAACGAGATGACGACGGAGGCCCTCGCCGGTGCGGCCCGTGCACTCGCGGCTCGG
>DAORNC010000135.1:4834-5203 GCA_035440785.1 Rhabdaerophilum sp.
CCCGCCTTGAGGAAATCGTCGGCGAAGCGTTGATTGAAGAAAATTTTCCTATGATTCATGCCGTCGGACGTGCTTCGGCGAGCCCGCCGCGCCTCGTCAGCATTCGCTGGGGCAATCCGTCAGCACCGAGGGTTGCACTGGTCGGCAAGGGGGTCGTCTTCGATACCGGCGGCCTTAACCTGAAGCCAGACAATTCCATGCTGCTGATGAAGAAGGACATGGGGGGCGCCGCGGCGGCGATTACGGCGGCCGATCTGCTCATGGGTGCAAATGCAAGAATATGTTTGCATCTAGTCCTGCCGATCGTCGAGAACGCGGTCGCGGGGAACGCCTTCCGGCCCGGCGATATCTATCGATCACGCAAGGGTC
>DAORNC010000135.1:5216-7214 GCA_035440785.1 Rhabdaerophilum sp.
CGAGATCGGAAACACGGACGCCGAGGGAAGGCTCATTCTCGCCGACGCGCTGGCCTTCGCGGACGACGACGAGCCCGACATGATGATCGACTTCGCGACCCTCACAGGTGCGGCTCGCGTGGCGCTTGGACCTGACCTTCCGCCGTTCTACACCGACGACGAAACGCTTGCGGACGCGATCGCCCGGACCGGGGACGCTGTGCACGATCCGGTCTGGCGATTGCCGCTTTGGAAGCCGTATCGGTCAATGTTTGAATCGAAGGTCGCGGACCTCAACAATGCCGGCACAGGAGGGTTCGCCGGCTCGATCACCGCTGCCCTTTTCCTGCAACGCTTCGTGACAAAGGCGAAGACGTGGGCGCATTTTGATATCTATGGCTGGACACCGGTGGCCAAGCCGGGTCGGCCGGAGGGAGGCGAGCCTCAGGCTGCACGTCTGGTGGCCTCGATGATCGAAGCAAGATTTGGTGGGGTATAACGCAAAGTTGCAAAACCTGCGGGTTACTCGCGCCCGTTCAGGTGTGGTATAGTTTCCTAGTGCTAGCCAGAGTGCAGAAGATTTTTCAGGGGAAGAATTGCCCGCATGAGTGTTCGGTTGAGGCCTGTTCAGGCCCTCAAGCTCTGGCATGAAGTCGGGTTGACCCTGGTGCGCCGTAATGGCGCCGACCTGACGCAGCGGCAGTTCGTTATCCTGCTGACGATTTACCTCGAACCGCCTCCACATACGGTTCGCGGCCTCGCGACGAAACTGGGCGTCACGAAGCCGGTCATCACACGTGCGCTCGACGCGATGGGGGATATCGATCTCGTCTCCCGGCGGCGCGACCCCGCCGACCGGCGCAACGTCATCATCCAGCGAACGGTCCGGGGGGCCTTGTTCCTCGAGGAATTCAGCGATCTTATCGTCGAGCGGGCTGAATTGCTCGCACCCTGATTCGAGAACGCGCGGCTATTCCGATGATCGATCCGTTTGCCCGTGATGTCCTGGCCGAAGATCCGCGGCTCATGCCCGCCCGACCCGATCTGGCGGCCGAAGCGCTTCACGGCAAGGTGAAAGCCGAGCGCTATGTTCAGGCCCGGCCGCGCCGGGTCATCACGCCGGCGGCGGCGCTGCGCAAGACCCCGGAAGCAGGCCGCGCGCTCGAGACGGAGCTGGTTTTCGGCGAGATTTTCGATGTTTACGAGTTTCGGGGAGGTTGGGCCTGGGGTCAGGCGCGGCGTGACGGCTATGTGGGCTATATGGAGGAACGGGCGCTTTCATCCGCCCGGCCGAAGCCAACTCATCGCGTCCGCGCGCTGCGGGGCTTTCTCTATCTAGGCCCCGGCATCAAGGCGACTCCGCTTGGCTACCTGCCGTTCGGCGCCGAGGTCGCCGTGGAGAGCACGGAGGGCGATTTCTCCCGCTTGGCCGATGGCTATGTCTTTTCGGGCCATCTCGCGCCGCTCGACGCCATCGAGGCCGATCCTGTCTCGGTCGCCGAGACGTTTCTCGGCATTCCCTATCTCTGGGGCGGCAAGTCTAGCCTGGGCCTCGATTGCTCGGGGCTGGTGCAGACGGCCTGCCACGCCTGCGGCATCGCCGCACCGCGTGACAGCGACATGCAGGAGAAAATCCTCGGCGAGCACATCGAGCTTCCCAATGACCCCGCGCATTACCGGCGTGGCGATCTCCTGTTCTGGCCGGGGCATGTGGCATTGGCACGCGGCGACGGCACCATGATCCACGCAACCGCCTTCTCGATGAATGTCATCATCGAACCGCTGGCCGAGGCGCTCGCCCGCATCGAGGCGCAGGGCACGCCCCTGCGGACCGCGCGTCGGCTCACGTTCGGGTGATCGGCCGGGTGTAGCCTCTTTACGCCGTCGCGAAACCTGCGACACTCGCGGCTCCGGATGGAGGCGTCGATGCTCTCGGCTTGGCGTTTGAGTTGGCGAACAGGTCTCGCGGTTCTGATGCTGGCGCTCTCCGGCGGCCTGGTCGTTGTCGCGCAATCGCCA
>DAORNC010000136.1:0-2321 GCA_035440785.1 Rhabdaerophilum sp.
GGTGGAGCCCCGCCGAATCGCCGTTGCCGATGAAGATGAAGGCGCCGGGTCGGGCTTCGAGCATGTAGGAAAAATCCTCGCCGCCCATCGTTGGTTCGGCGTTGTCGTCGACCGCCTCATGCCCGGCGATGGCACGGGCGACACCGGTGACGAAAACGGTCTCCTTGGCGTGGTTGACTGTCGCGGGATAGCCGCGCCGGTAATCGAGATGTGCCTCGGCCCCGAACATCTTCGCGGTGCCTTCGACGATTGCGCGGAAGCGGGCTTCGGCGATGTCGCGCACGGAGTTGTCGAGCGTGCGCACGGTGCCGCGCAGCACGGCGCGCTGGGGGATGACATTCTGCGCATCGCCCGCCTGGAATACCGTGTTGGACACGACGACCGACTTCAGCGGATCGACGTTGCGCGAGGCGATCGACTGTAGCGCCGTGACGATATGCGCGCCGATCAGTACGGGGTCGATGCCCTCGTGCGGCTTGGCGGCATGGCTGCCACGCCCCTCGATGGTGATGGTGTAATAGGCGGTAGCGGCCATCAGCGGACCGGCGCGCAGCGAGAAATGGCCCGGCGCGAGGCCCGGCATGTTATGCATCCCGTAGACCTCGGCGATGTTCCACCGGTCCATCATCCCGTCATCTACCATCGCCTTGCCGCCGGCGCCGCCTTCCTCGGCCGGCTGGAAGATCACGATGACGGTGCCGTCGAAATCGCGCGTCTTTGCAAGATGCTTGGCGGCCCCCAGCAGCATGGCGGTATGGCCGTCGTGCCCGCAGGCGTGCATCTTGCCGGAGGTCTTCGAACTGTGCGGCAGATTGGTTTCCTCATGGATCGGCAGTGCATCCATATCCGCACGCAGGCCGACGACCTTTCCGCCCGCGCCGTCGCGACCGTGAATCACGCCGACGACTCCGGTCCGGCCGATGCCTTCGACAACCTCGTCGCAGCCGAAGGCGCGCAGCTTCTCCGCGACGATGCCCGCTGTGCGATAGACGTCATACAGAACTTCCGGGTTCTCATGGAAATCACGTCGCCAAGTCGTCACTTCGCTCTTCAATGCGAGGATTTCGGGGTCGATCTTCATCGGGGGGCTCTCGGTTGGGCAGCCCCGCCTGTTCGGAGACCGCTTTCATCTCGGCGTTACCTTAGTTGAACTGGCCGGCGATGCCAGTCATTCCCGGCAGAACCGGATAAGTCCGCTGCATGGAGTTATGAGGCAGACGCATGGATCGATGAGGCCTCCGCGCTTCGCCCGGTCGAGACCGAAGCCCGTGGCCGCACGGTGCGATAGCGCCCGCGGTCGACGGAAACGAGCACAATCGCCAGCACAGCGAGGCCGTTCAGCCACCAGGTCTGCGTCGCGCCGCGCTCGGTAAGGGTGTAGGTGAAGGCGCTCGCGAGCGCCGAGAGGGCAAGCGGCGCCACTTCCAGTCCCAGCCGCCCTGTGACCCGGAATAGCGAATAGACGAGGAAAGCGCAGGCCAGCGCGCCAAGAAGGCCAAGATCGTACCAGATATCGGAAACGAGAGTTGCGTGGATCTGCGGCGGCAATTTGCCGGCGTCGCGGCCGGAGACGGCGCTGTCGAAGCCGTGTCCGGTGAAAAGTCCAATCGGGTCGGCGCGGATCACGTCCCACCACAGGGCGACGTTGGCGATGACGGAACCTGCGATGTCGGGCACGAACTTGTGGGTTAGCCCCGCGAGCAGCGCGGCCAGCGGTGCAGCGGCGATCAGCGCCGCTGCCAGCGCGGCAAGGATATTGCCGGCGCGCTCCGGCATCGCCCAGGCGAGGGCGAAGACGAGGAGGCCGACGCCCATCGGCAGGATGGCCTCGCCTGTGGGGCCGAGGATTGCGGCAAGAAACACGAGGCCGACAAGTCCGAGCGCAAGCCGACGTCGGTTCTTGATCAGGAGCCAGGCGGCGCCCGCCCAGCCAAGGCAGACCAGCAGGACCGCCGAGCGGCCCGGCGTCGCCGCCGGCAAGCGCAGCAGCGCCCATCCGAGCGCGTCACCGGCAAGTGCGATCAGAATCAGCAATGCGCCGAGGGCGACACCGATCGTGACGAGATGGAGGTTCGAGGCGCGCATCTTCTGCGGCAGCGATTTTACCGCGAGAATGCCGAGAAGAATGACGCCGAGGCTCTTGAAGATCTTCACTGCCCCAACATCCGGGTTGGGCGCCCATGCCAGCGAGGCCACGGCCCAGATCGAAAGGAAAACGGCCGTCAGTCCGGGCAGGGTGGCAAGCGCGTGCCGGAGATCGCCGAGCACGCGGAAGGGATTGCCGCGCAACACCGCTGACAGCACAATCAGCACCGCGCCGA
>DAORNC010000136.1:2368-3239 GCA_035440785.1 Rhabdaerophilum sp.
TCGGAATGACAATGGCGAAGATCGCGAATCCAAGCCGCAGCAGCATGGCCGCCGCATCCGCCGCTGGATCGAGCGTGGCTTTCGAGATCGAGTGGTCGCGCGCTTCCATGCGGCCTTTCAGTCCTATGACCTTTGGTCGCAAGGTAACGGCTGGTGTGCCGCGAAGCTGTATGCGGGAAGACACACTTGTCACTTTTCGGTCACCCTCGCAGGAGACTTCGCTCTTGCTCCGGTCGTGGGTCCGGCCTACGTCAACCGTCAAAGCACAGGAGAAACCTTCGATGTCGCACGCACCCAATCCGGTCATGGATGCCCTGCTCAAGCGCCGTTCGGGCAATGCCCGCGCGCTCGCAGCTCCTGGACCAGATGCGAAAGCCGTCGAGGCAATCGTCTTCGCAGCCTCCCGTGCGCCAGATCACGGCCGGCTTGTGCCGTTCCGCTTTCTTCAGATCCCCGACATCGCCCGGCCCCGGTTGGCCGATCTGCTTGAAGCCGCCAGCTTGGCGCTTGATCCCGCCTTGCCTCGGCCGGAAGTCGAGCGTGCGCGAGAGAAAGCGGATCAGGGGCCGGCGATTCTTGCGATTATCGCCCGGATCGAGGCCGACCATCCGAAAATTCCGGCCTCCGACCAGTGGCTCGCGGTTGGCGCGGCGCTGGAGAACATGCTTCTGGCGGTCCAGGCGGTGGGATTCGCGGCCGCGATCCGATCCGGGAAATTTCTGGAGACTGCGCCGATCCGGGCTGGCTTCAACCTTTCCGCCAACGAGCATCTGGTCTCGCTGGTCGCCATCGGCACACCCGTCGAGTGGCCGCCGGAGAAGCCAAAGCCCGCGCTCGAACGGGTTTTCGGCATCTGGAATGGCTGATCGCG
>DAORNC010000136.1:3421-7166 GCA_035440785.1 Rhabdaerophilum sp.
TTTTCCTCTTCGATCAGCAATCCCACCTATCGCGAGTGGCTTCATGCGATGCCGGTGGGCTCGCGCCTCTCGCTCTACGTGCACATCCCGTTCTGCGACACGATGTGCTGGTTCTGCGGCTGCCACACCCGCATGGTCCGCAAATACGCGCCGGTGCGAGCCTATCTCGATTCGCTGGCGCGGGAGATTGCGACGGTGGCGACACATCTGCCGTCCGACTGTTCCGTGACGCATGTCCACTGGGGCGGTGGCTCGCCGACCATCCTCGAACCGGAGGATATCATCCGCCTCAATGCCGCGATCCATGAGGCCTTTCCGCTCGCACGGACCTGCGATTTCGCGGTCGAGATCGATCCGCGCGGTATGGACGATGCCCGCCTTGATGCGCTCGCCGAAACCGGCCTCACCCGCGCGAGCATCGGCGTGCAGGATTTCGATCCGGATGTGCAACGCGCCATCAACCGCTTCCAGAGCTTCGAGGAAACGAAGCGCGTGGTCGAGGGGTTGCGCCAGCGCGGTGTGAACTCGCTCAACGTCGATCTTCTCTACGGGCTGCCGCACCAGCACACGCACGCAATGCTGAAGTCGCTGGATGCGGTGCTCAAGCTCCGCCCCGACCGTGTCGCCCTGTTCGGTTACGCACATGTGCCGTGGATGAAGAAGCATCAGGAGATGATCCCCACAGAGGCGTTGCCGGGTATGCCCGAGCGCATCGAATGTGCCGAGCGGGCGGCGGAGCGACTCGTGGCCGACGGCTATGTCCGCATCGGCCTCGATCATTTCGCGCTGCCGACTGATTCGCTGGCGGTTTCGTTGGAGAACGGCAAGCTGCGACGCAACTTCCAAGGCTATACGACCGACGATTCCGATTGCCTGATCGGGCTCGGCGCCTCGGCGATCGGTCAGTTTCCGCAAGGCTTCGTGCAGAACGAGACCAGCGGGCAAGCCTACGAGCGTCGCATCCGCGAGCAAGGTATGGCCGTGACGCGCGGTTTCGGAACGAGCGCCGAGGACCGGATGCGCGGGGAGACGATCGAGAGCCTTATGTGCGGGCTGGAACTGGACGTGGCGCGCCTGCGCGCGCGGCACGGCCGACTTGCGGACAAGCTCTTGCAGGAGATCGACGCGCTGTTCGCGTCGGAAGACCCGGCCTGGCTGCGACGGAACGAGAGCGGTTTCACCGTCACCGAGGCCGGGCGCCCGTTTCTGCGGCTCGTCGCCGCGCATTTCGATGCCTATCTGCCGAAGGGTATCGCCCGGCATTCCTCGGCGATGTGAGATCTTCTAGGCGCGGCTTTCGATCCGCGCGAGCGTGGCCTGCCGGAATTTCGCGGCAAGCCCGGCGGGGTCGTCGATCACCGTCAATCCCTCCTCGAGCGCCTCGTCGAGCGCAACGCTCGACGAGAGATCGGGCAGCTTGAGGAAATGGAATTCCACTGGCGGAGCGCCGCGCAGTGTCAACTGCTGACAGACGACACCGTTCTCCTCCGCTTCATCACGGGAAAGGACTTCGTGGCCGCGCTTGAGGTAGCCCCAGCGGTCGAGCCAGCTGTCGCCGCGATAGGTTTGCGGGTTATCGGCAAGCGCGACCAGCACCACCGGAGAGGAAGGCTCGGCCTCCTTCGCCGCATAGAGTCCTCCGAGCAGGAGGCCACGGATGCCCGGTTCGCCGATCGCAAACTGCCTTGTGTCGGCGAGCAGCGAAGCGATTGCCTCCCGCCCGAGCCCGATTTTCGGCAAAGCGGTCTCGCGCCGGAACAACGCGCCGAGACCCGGCGTGCCGCGCCGGGGCGCGACCACGAAACGGACCGTGAACCAGAATCCCGCGACAGCGACGAGTAGGAAGATCGCGTTCTTGCCGGAGAGCATTTCGAGCATAGCTGACCCTTGCCGTGTTTTCGGTCGCCTCAGAGCACGACGATGCCCTGGTGCTTTGCCTTGTTCTCCGGTTCGACGTGGATAGTGATCCGTGCACCTTCGACCGCGGCGCGGATCGCGCCTTCGATCCGGTCGCAGATGTCATGCGCGGCGTCGACCCGCATGTCTGCGGGAACGACGAGATGAAATTCGACGAAGGTCACCGGGCCGGCATGCCGCGTGAGGAGATCATGCGCTTCGATAGCGCCCTCGGCATTGGCGGAAATGATAGCACGGATCTGTTCGACCTCCTCCGGCGCAGCGGCTTCGTCCATCAGCCCGGAAAACGAGGATTGCATCAGGCTCCAGCCGGACCACAGGATGTTGAGCGCGACGAGGCAGGCCAGCAGCGGATCGAGCCAGGGGAGGCCGGTCGTCACGACGAGGACGAGCGCCACGAGCACGCCGACCGAGGAGATAACGTCGGACAGAAGGTGCTTGCCGTCGGCCACCAAGGCCGGCGACCGCAGCGCCCGACCGCGCCGCATCAGCAGAAGACACCACAGCCCGTTGATCACGCTTGCAGCGATATTGAGACCGATGCCGATCGGTTCGAGCGTCACCGGTTTCGGCGTGCGATAGGCCTCATAGGCGGCATGGAACACGGCGAAGGCGGCGATCAAGATCAGCGCGCCTTCCGCGACGGCGGCGATATATTCGATTTTCTGGTGGCCGTAGGGATGATTGGCGTCGGCAGGCTTTTCGCCGAGCCGGATCGCGCCGAAAGCCAGCAGCGCCGAGAGGACGTTGATCGTGCTTTCGAGCGCGTCGGAATAGAGCGCGACCGAGCCGGTGTAGAGATAGGCGCCGGTCTTCAGGCCAAGCACGACAAGCCCGACGGCGATGGAGCCGAGCGCGATGGATGTTGCGCGGTGGGCAGCCACGTCAATTCTCCCGGAGCAAGGGAAGACCGTTTCCGGTCCGCCTCCCGTCTCCCTCGCCCAAGGGAAGGAGAAGGTCAAGCGCGGGTGTCGGTCAACCGGACCGTCTGGCCGGATAAGCGGCGGGTATTCTGCCGAACACGCAAGCCGGCCGGTGCGTGGAAAGCCGCGACGACACGCATTGGCGCGCGCGCTGCCAGAAGCGAGAAGGCCTGCGGCCTACCCTGCCAGACCAGCTGCACCAGCCGGAAATGCATCCTCATTGTCTCGGCGCCGGCATTGGCCCACCCTTCCAGGCTGGCCGAGAGTTTTTCTGTCACCATACGCTCGCTTTCCAGCCGGGAGCCCGACAGCAGATGTCCGAGGGGTGAACGGCACATCTCGCTGGCGATGATTGGCATCCGCATCCAGATGACGGCCGGGGCCAGCAGAAAATCAAACATATAACCGCCTTGCGTTATTGCCGCGATGTCCGGAGGCTTTGCCCGCCCGGATCGATAAGTGGGGGCGGTTCAGAGAATAGCCCAACCACTATGCTGGGTGAAAAGTTCCAGCGCAATTGTGCCGACAAGCGAATTCCCGGCTCGATCAAGTTCAGGAGACCATACGACCGCCACGCCGAGCCCCGGTGCGACAGCGACAATGCCGCCGCCGACCCCGCTCTTGGCGGGCAGTCCCACGCGATAGGCGAAATTGCCGGTCGCTTCGTACATGCCGCATGTCATCATCACGGCATTCACCCGTCGCACCAGGCGCGGTGCCATCATCGTTTCGCCCGCCAAAGGCGAAAAACCGGCCGTGGCGAGCGGGAGCATCGCCCGCGCAAGCTGGCGGGTCGAGAATTCCAGAGCGCATTGCCGGCAATAGGCATCCACCACCACATCCGGCTCATGGGTGATCGTCCGGTGGATGCGCAGCAGGTTGGCGATGGCGCGGTTCTTGTATGC
>DAORNC010000137.1:0-6473 GCA_035440785.1 Rhabdaerophilum sp.
CTCGCCGCGCTTCAGGCGCTCGGCAAGGTCTCGACCGAAGCGCCCGAAGGCCCTGTCATCGTGCTGGCGATGGACAAGACCCCCGAGGCGATGGCGAGCTACCAGAAGATCGTCGCGGATTTGCGCAACGCTGGCATCCGCGCCGAGCTTTACCTCGGGCAGGCCGGCATGAAGGCGCAGATGAAATACGCCGACCGCCGCAACGCCCGCGTGGCGATCATCCAGGGCTCGAACGAGCGCGAGAAGGGCGAGGTGCAGGTCAAGGACCTCGTTCTCGGCGCGACGCTGACCTCGATCAAGGATCGCGAGGAATACCTCAAGCAGCAGGCCGAGGCGCAGTTCGCGGTGCCGGTCTCCGGCGTGGTCGAGGCCGTGCGCAAGGTGCTCGCGCGTCATCGCTGACACGCGCTTTCGTCATGGCCGGGTTTAGCCCGGCCATCCACGACTTGCGGCTGTTCCCAGGTCATGGATACCTCGCCCCGAGGGCGGGCATGACGGATGCGTCTGTTCCCACGCACCAGGCCCTGTGTTCACCCAAACCATTAAGGCCGAATCGGCTTTTCCCTCGCGCTTTCGCGCGCGGGGTGGTATCGGCTGGCCCTACAATGCCGGGAGTATCGAGGCTGAAATGAGCGAGAGAAGCAGCAAGGCGGCGCCTGCGCGCGCCACGGGTGCGGGAGCGGACGGGGCAGGCCTCGTCGCGCGTTTCATGCGCGCCGGCTTCCATCGCGCCGATGTGCCCGTGCTTCAGCCTGCCGATCCGTTTCTCGAACTTTCGGGCGAGGATATCCGCCGGCGCCTGTTCCTCACCACGGATGAGGAAGGTGCCGAGTTGTGCCTCCGACCGGAGTTTACCATTCCCGCCGCGCTTGAGTATCTCAGCGCCGGGGTCGTTGGCCGTCGCATCGATCAGGTTTACTGCGGTTCGGTGTTCCGGCATCGCCCCGGCGAGAGCGGTGAATTCGTGCAGGTGAGCCTCGAATCCATCGGCCGCACCGATCGCGAGGCAGCGGATGCCGATATTCTCGCCGAAAGCTACCACGCTGTCGCGGAGGTCGTGGGCGAGGATGCGCTCGCGATCAACATCGGTGATCTCGGCTTGTTTTCGGCGCTGCTCGAAGCGCTCGCGGTCGATGCCGCGACGCGTCGCCGCCTTGCGCTGGCGCTCGGCGAGGGACGCATCGACACGCTCGTCGATCCGGCGAAAATCGAGGCCCGAAGGGTCGAACCGCGTGGCCTCGCGCGCTATTCCGGCGTGCTTGATGCGCTCAAGGGTGCGGACCCTGATGAAGCCAAGGCCTTCGTGAAGGATCTTCTCTCGATGGCGGGCATCACGGCGACAGGCGGGCGCGCGGCGGAAGACATCGCCGGTCGCTTCCTCAAGCGCGCGCATGAGGAGAGTCAGGCGCTGGGCATGGAACAGGCGGCGATCCTGCAGCGTTTCCTCGCCATCACCGGCGATCCTGATGAGGTCGCGGCCGCGCTGCGGACCCTTGCCACTGAGGCCATGCTCGACCTTCATCCGGCGATCGACCGCTTCGAGGAGCGCACGGGTTTCATGGATGCGCGCGGGCTGCCGCTCGCGCGGGTGAAGGCGGCGGCCGGGTTCGCCCGCAATATGGATTACTATTCCGGTTTCGTGTTCGATATCCGACGCGAGGGATCGGAAAGACCGCTCGTCGGCGGCGGTCGTTATGATCGTCTGTTCGAGCGCCTGGGACGCGAGGTGCCGGGCATCGGCGCGGCGATCTGGGTCGATCGTCTGATGGGGAGCAGCAAATGATGAAGCCTGCGCTGACCATCGGCATTCCTTCCAAGGGGCGCTTGCAGGAAAACGCCTTTGCCTTCTTCTCGCGTGCCGGGCTCAATATCGTCCAACCCCGGGGTGCGCGCGATTATCGCGGCACGGTGAAGGGCATTGATGGTATCGAGATTGCCTTCCTTTCCGCCTCCGAGATCGCGGGTGAACTCGCGCGTGGCGCGGTACATTTCGGCGTGACGGGCGCTGATCTCATCCATGAATCGCTGGCCGATCCGGCGTCGAAGATCGAGATGCTGGCCCCGCTCGGCTTTGGTTACGCCAATGTCGTTGTGGCCGTTCCGGAAGCCTGGATCGATGTGCACGAGATGGCCGACATCGAGGAGGTCGCGGCCGATTTCCGTCACAAGCAGGCACGGCGCCTGCGCGTCGCGACGAAATACGTCAACCTCACGCGCCGCTTCTTCAAGAAGCACGGCATCGCGGATTATCGCATCGTCGAGAGCCTCGGCGCGACCGAGGGCGCTCCGGCGGCCGGCACGGCGGATATCGTCGTCGACATCACCACCACTGGCTCGACGTTGGCCGCCAACGCGCTGAAGGTTCTCGACGACGGCACGATGCTGAAGTCGGAAGCGAACCTTGTCGCCTCCCTCCATGCCGATTGGTCGGATGAGGCGCGCGAGATGGCGCGGCTCGTTCTCGCGCGCATCCATGCCGAGGAAGAGGCGCGGGAAAAGCGCGAGCTGCGTGCCTATCTCGGCAAGCCGTTGGATGAGGTTTTCCTGGCCTCGCTGGCCGCCGAGGATGCCGAAATCCTCATCAGCGAGGAAAAGCGGCTTGTGCTCCTTGTCGGCAAGGCGGCTGTTGCGGCCATTTCGGACCGGTTGGTGGCGAAGGGCGCGACGCGCGTGCTCGTCAACGCCCCGGATTATGCCTTCGGGGCCGAGAACCCTTTGAACGACCGTCTCGTCGAGGCGTTGGCGGCGCGCGCGCCCGCGCACCTCGCCCGCCGCCACGGTCAGCGAGACCCGCCGCGCCTGAGCGAGATCGCTCAGGCTTTCGACGGCGCATCCACCACAGAGAACAGATTTTCCGCGCCCATCCGCATTTCGATCCGTCGGTCATGATTGCCGATCAGACTCGAGCGATGGCCGATCGAAACGATGGTCGTTGTCGGCAACGTCTCGCGGATCGCGCGATAGACCCGATCTTCGAGGGGCTCGTCCAGTGCCGATGTCGACTCGTCGAGGAACAGCCAATCGGGTCTGGCCAGCAGCGCACGGGCGATGGCAAGGCGCTGCTGTTCGCCGCCGGAGAGCACCTGCGACCAGTTCGCTTCCTCGTCAAGCCGATCGACCAGCATCGGCAGTCCCACGGCCTCGAGTGCATGGCGGATATCGTCATCGGGATAGCTGCCCTCGACCGCCGGGTAATTCACCGCGCCGCGCAGGGAGCCAATCGGGATGTAGGGGCGCTGCGGCAGCAGCATCACCGAGCGGCCTTCCGGCTGCTCGATCCGCCCCGAGCCGAACGGCCAGATGCCGGCAATAGCCCTGAAAAGTGTCGATTTACCGGAACCGGACGGACCGACCAGCAGGGTCCGCTCGCCCTTGCGGAAAGCGAGGTCGGACACATGGGCGATGGCGCGCCCACTGGGCAAGGCCAGCGACAGTTCCGGGATGCGGATGTCCGTGCCCGCGACCTCCGCCCGCGCGATGTCCGAGGTCTTCTGCAAGGCCCTGGCGCCGTCGATAGAGCGGTCGAACCCATTGAGGCGGTCCACCACGGCCTTGTAGTCCGCGAGGGTCGCATAGCGATCGATGAAGAATGAAAGCGCGGCATCCACGCGGGCGAAAGCGCTCGCGGTCTGCATCATCACGCCGAGCGTCACCTTGCCGGTGAAGAAGAACGGCGCGGTGATGACCAGCGGGATAATGCTGTTGGAATAGCCGTAGAGCCCGGTGAAGGCGTTGAGCCACTTCTGAACGCCGATCAGTTCCATGTAGTTGCGAACGACGAAACGGAACTGCTGGAAAAGACGCGCCTTCTCGGCGCGTTCGCCGGAGAGCAGCGCTACGGGCTCGTTGAATTCCCGCAGCCGCGCCAGCATGTAGCGGAAGTTTGCTTCGTATTTTTCCTGATTGAAATTGATCGGGATAAGCCGTCGACCAATCAGATGCGCGATGGCGGTGCCGACGGCGGCGTAAAGCAGCGCGATCCAGAACAGGAAGCCCGGCACCCGGAATTGTTCGCTCGGGAAGGGCAGCGTGGAGGAGAGACCCCACAGGATCACCGAGAAGGAAACCAGCGTCGAGATCTGCGAGATCATCTGGATTGTGAGGCCATAGGTCGTCTCGGTATATTTGCGGATGTCTTCCTGGATGCGCTGGTCGGGGTTGTCGACCATGCCGTTGAACTGGAGTCGATAATGTGCCCCGTCATCGAGCCAATTTCCGGTGAGGCGGTGCGTCATCCATTCGCGCCAGCGGACCTTGAACACGCCGACCAGCACGAACTCGACAAGGTTGGACAACAGCAACACCGTCACCAGCGGCACCCAGACCCAGAACAATTGCCGCCAGAATTCGAGCTCGTTCTTGTTCTGGATCGCGTCGTAGAATTCGCGGTTGAACTGGTTGTGCCGCACCACCAGCCCGACCTGGCCGAGATTGATGAGAATGATGATGCCGAGCAGAACCCAGGCGATCCATTTCTCGCGCGCGGTAATCGAGCCGAATGGCCAGATCCGGGTCGTGCCCTTGTCGTTGGACTCGAAATACGGGTCCGCGATCTGAAAAACTTCGCGCGTCACGCCGAAGCGCGACAGCATGATCGCCAACATGCCGAAAGCTGCAGCGGTGAAAGCGGTTAGCGGTGGAAGGAGCCCGACCCAGCCAAAGCTGCCGATACCGCCGGCGAGAAGAATGGCGATCAGCGTGACATAGCCGAGCCCGTAGAAGACCACGAAGAACCGCAAGAAAGCGCCGATGCCGGGGGTCAGGAACATCGCCAGCGCGAAGGCGAGACCGCCGGCTGCGACATAGACCGGAACGATGATGGTGGCGCCCGAGAGGTTGAGCAGCAGGGCCAGCGCCGAGACGGACGCAATTACAACGGCAAGGAGCACGGTCGCGGGCATCGAACGCATGGGCTGGGAATTCCTTGTGGGTCGGCGCTGTCAGGTTGCTTCGGGGTTTATCAGGTCCGAATGGGGCAGAATAGCGCTCGCGGGGGGTCTTCCCGTGCGAAGCGGGTGCTATCGCACAGAATTGAACGGAACCCGGCTCTTTTTGTCCCCAATCGGCAGCAGCCGGCTATCCTTCAAGCTGGTCAACGCGATCGACGAGCGCACATGCGCGACGCTCTCGTGTGGCAGGAAGACCTCGTTGAGCAGCTTCGCCAGCGCCGGAAGATCCGCGACGATGACCTTGATGAGGTAATCGGCCTCGCCCGTTACCGAGAAGGCTTCCTGAACCTCGTCGATGCCCTCGACCAGCTTCTGGAAGCGTCGCGAATTGTCGGGTGAATGGGTCGCCAGCGTCACTTGCACGAAAGCCTGAACCTTAAGGCCGAGCGCTTCCGCGTCGAGCGCGGCGTGATAGGCGCGGATCAGCCCGTCCTGTTCGAGTTGCGCCCGGCGGCGCGAGCATTGCGAGGCCGAGAGACCCACCCGCTCAGCGAGATCATTGTTGGTGAGGCGCGCGTCGCGCTGGAGCGCATCGAGAATGCGGAGGTCGAATTGATCCATGCGTAAAACATGCATTGATAGAAATCAAAATGCAAGAATCAGGCATTATTTTTAGGTTGCAGCATTGCTTTTGCGCGGTTTGTGCGCCCGTCCCGCGCTATTCTGGAGTCAAGAAGATTGGTCCAGGGAGAACACGATGGGTCCGTTTCCGCATCATGCGCCGCCGGCGACGATCTCGGCCGATAATCCGGCCGGAACCGATGGCTTCGAATTTGTCGAATTCGCGCATCCCAACCCCGAGAAGCTGGCGGTGCTGTTCCAGATGATGGGCTTCCGCCCCGTCGCGCGGCATCGGAAGAAGTCGATCTACGTCTATCGCCAAGGCGACGTGAATTACATCCTCAATGCCGATCCCGAAAGCTTCGCGGCCCGTTTCGTGGCCCAGCACGGGCCCTGCGCGCCGTCGATGGCGTGGCGTGTCGTCGATGCGAAGCATACCTTCGAGCACGCGGTGAAGATGGGGGCCGAGCCCTACGACGGGCCGGGCAAGGTGTTCGATGTGCCGGCAATCAAGGGCATCGGCGGCTCGCTTCTCTATTTCGTGGACCGATACGGTGAGAAGGGGGCGGTGTATTCAAACGAGGATTTCCGTTGGCTCGGCCAGGCCGACCCGAAGCCGGAGGGGTTCGGCTTCTATTATCTCGATCACCTCACCCATAATGTTTTCCGCGGCAATATGGACAAATGGTCCGAGTTCTATATCCGCCTGTTCAATTTCCGGCAGATCCGGTTCTTCGACATCGAGGGCAAGCTGACCGGGCTGTATTCCCGCGCGCTGACCTCGCCCTGCGGCCGCATCCGCATCCCGATCAACGAGAGCGCGGACGAACACAGCCAGATCGAGGAATACCTCAGGAAATACAAGGGCGAGGGCATCCAGCATATCGCGGTCGCGACCGAGGACATCTATGCGTCGACCGACAAGCTTGCCGCCAACGGTATCCGCTTCATGCCGGGGCCGCC
>DAORNC010000137.1:6483-7067 GCA_035440785.1 Rhabdaerophilum sp.
TACCTACTACGACATGAGCCGCGAGCGCGTACATGGCCATCAAGAGCCGCTTGAGGCGATGCGCAAGCACGGCATCCTGATCGACGGCGAGGGTGTCGTCGGTGGCGGCGAGACCCGCATCCTACTCCAGATATTCTCCAAGACCGTGATCGGACCGATCTTCTTCGAGTTCATCCAGCGCAAGGGGGACGATGGTTTCGGCGAGGGCAATTTCCGCGCCCTGTTTGAATCGATCGAGGAAGACCAGATCCGGCGTGGCGTGCTGAAGAATGTCGCGGCCGAATAACCCGGCTTGACAGCATCGATGTGCCCGGCGACCAATCCTTCGATCAGGGAGGCCGCCGTGGCTTTGACGCTCTACACCTACTACCGCTCCTCCGCCGCCTATCGGGTGCGCATCGCCCTCAATCTCAAGGGCGTGAGCGCCGCGCATCGCGCCATCCATCTCGTGAAGGACGGCGGGCAGCAGAAATCCGAGGCCTTTACCCGGATCAACCCCAACCGCACCGTGCCGGCCTGGTGGCAGGCCACGCCGTACACGCTGGTGTTCGTGCTGTTCTTCCTGATCCCGCTGGGCCTGGTGC
>DAORNC010000138.1:0-5390 GCA_035440785.1 Rhabdaerophilum sp.
TGTAAGACGCATACGGGGAAAATTCCGCGCTCCTGGGCTGTGGACTGATGCCGGTCCCGGTCAATCCAGCTACTTGTGCGCCCGGCTCCGGGTATAGGATTCCGCGCGGGGGCGAATCACATGCTCAAGAAGCAGAAGGTCGATAAGCGGAAATTCAACCAGGATGCAGAGCTTCCGTTCTCGCTTCGCCTGGAAGATTTCGAGATGGCCATGCAGGACATCTACGATTTCTTTTTCGACGTGAACAAGCTCCTGCTCGATAAGGGCCTGCATCGGTTCGACGACATGCTCCGGCCGGCCGCCATGTCGGGAATCCTGTCCGACATGCTGACCGCCAGCATGGCGCGGCACTGCCGAGCACTCGTCGAAAACAAGCACTTTAACGGCCATCCCGACCTCATCGTGCAAGGGCGCTACCCCAACAACGCCGTCGCTAGCGGCACCGATGGCATCGAGATCAAGAGCACCCGCAAGCGCGGTGGGGCCGTGGACACGCACGGGGCGCGCGAACAATGGATGTGCGTCTTCGTCTACCAGATCGACAACGACACCGAGCCCGCCACAAGCCGGGCACCGATGCGCTTCGTCGAAGTCTATCTCGGCCAGGTCGGGCTCGACGACTTCCGCCGCAATCCGCGCGGCGAGCTCGGCACGCGCACCGCGACTCTCCACGCCGAAGGCATCCGCAAACTTCGCGGCAATTGGATTTATCTCGACGCCTGATCCGGCCGCCTCACACCTTGAGCCCAGCCAACGCCTTGATCGACGTTGACGCCATGGCGAAATATTCGCCGTCGCGATCCGTGCCGACCGAGCGATAGCCGACCGCCTCGGCCGCCGCCAAGGTCGAGCCCGAGCCGGCGAACGGATCGAACACAATCCCAATCCCGAGCGGCAACGATGCTCGCACCAACTGGCGCAAGAACCTCTGCGGCTTCAGCGACGGATGCGGCGCTAGCTTGCGCTCCGGGCCGCGCGTCGGCGAGCAGACGATCAGATCCTTGAACGGCTCGCCTCCCTCGGGACGACGCAGGGCACCGGCTCCCCATTCCCGCAAGTTCTTCGCGACCGTCCCCTTGAAAGGCTTACGGAACAGGCCCCACGGCTCATGACATGAGCGTGGCATCACCGACAGATCAGCGAACTCAGCTTCCGCACCCTTCGGCTTGTCCCCACCTCGAAGCGTCTGCACGAGGCGAACGATCTCGCCCCGTTTTTCAAGCCCGCCGCTTTGCAAGGCGTGAAAGCACATCGTCGAGAGTAGGGGATTTGCGGCGATAAAGACGTGCCCCCCCGGCACAAGGACTCTCTGCGCGGCCTTGGCGAAGGCCGTGAAGAACACGTGCAACGCCTCGACGTCAGCCGGCGACAGAACGGTGAAGCGCGGCAACGGACTGCGCTTCGCGCCGTCGAAGGACGGCGGAATCCGCCACACGCCGCCCTTGCCGTTGCGGCGCTTTTCCATGTTCTTGTCATCGTATTCGATCAGCCCATACGGCGGGTCGGTGACGATGGCATGGATGCTGTTCTCCGGCAGAGCCGCACAGTATGCCAACGCATCCGAGAGCGCGTAGAGCGACCGCGCCGTGGGCCGAACATCCGCGCCTTTGGTGAGCCCCGCGATCAGGTCCCATTGCTCCGCTTCTCGCTTCGCGAGTTGAGCTTTCCAATCAACCACGACCGGCCGAGCCGCACGTTCGCCGCGCGTGGCTTTAGACCGCTTCTTTGCCGGAAGCTCGGCAACGACCGCCACGTTAGCCATTCTTGCCACCCCGCTTGCGCTCCCCGGACGCGGCGACGTACGCCTTGAACAGCTCCTCGAAAAACGCATTCAGCTTGAGATCGCGTTTAGCCGCCTCAACCTTGAAGGCGCGCGCGACGTCAGGGTCAACCCGAAGGCTGATGAGGGTGGTGGGTTTTGATTCCATGCCGCAAGCAGAGCAAATCTGACGTCTTGACGTCAAGATGTTCCTCGCTATCGGCCGAAACTATCCCCCGCCAAGCATCAAAGCCCCCACAGCCACCAGGTGAGCCGGCCGACGACGAAGGCCGCCACACTCGCCACGCTCGCGATGATGATCGACGAGGCGACCGTGATCCAGAACGGAACCTCGGCTCCCACCTCCGCCGCCCGCCTATGAAGCGAGCCATACTTCGGCAAGCTCGACGCCAGCAGACCGGCCCAGCACAGCGGGATCACGATCCAGCCCGATACCCCGAACCCCGCCACCATCGCGGCAACGAACAACAACCAGAACTCGGGCGCACGAAGCGCGCGCCACGACGTCACCGGCGCGCCGTCCTCGTTCACTGCACCCGCTCCACCTTGAACTCGCCCTGTGGCCCGAACACCCGCTCGAGATCGGCCAGCATCGCAAGCGACACGGTTGCTGACCTCGGCGGTAGGAGTGCCGGAACCTCATCGCCCACCTGGTCGCGCGTCAGCCAGTGCACCGGCCCGACCGAGAGCGGCTTGCGCAGGATCATGCGCAAAGCGCCGAGCACGCCGGCGCGCGACACGCCGACCGACGCCGCCGCGTCCGGTGTCTGCAACTCGCTCGACATCACGAAAGCGTCCGCTCCCTTCCAGACCATGAACGCCGACACCAACGACATGCGCCAGCGGCGCTCCGCCAGGTCGTCGGGAAGCGGCACGAACAGCATGAAGCCTTTCTCGCCGGGCACCTCGATGCGAAAGCGCGGCACCACTTCCTCGCGGGAGAGGATCACCGCCGCCGAAAAGCGTAGCTCGTCCTCGATCAACGCCTTCATGGGGACCCTCGTCAGGAAGATTCGAGACGCGGGAGCATCGCCGCCGCCAGGTCCTCGCGCCGCTTCACGCGCGCGACCTCCTCGCCATCAACGAAGATGATCCAGCACTTGGGATCGGGCTTGTATTCGCTCATCTGAATGTCGCCATCCCACAGCGGCGCCGGCGGAAGCACGTTGACGTTGGCGAACACGTCGCCGAGGCGCGCGCGGCCATAGTAGAAGCCAAAGCCGTCCGGGCGATCCGACAGGCGAAGCTCGACTTTCTCGCTCATCCCCGTACCCGCGAAATCGTCGCCGGCGACACCTTTAGAATGCGCGCCACGGCGCGCGTCGAATAGGACTGCCCAAGTAGCTCGCGGGCATGACGCACCTGGTCCTCGTTGAGGGCAGGGGGCCGGCCCATGCGGGTGCCCCGCCGGCGCGCGGCCTTGCGACCTTCGGCGGCCCGCCGGTTGATGCGCTCGCGCTCGTCCTCGGCCAGTCCCGACAACAGCGCCATGACGCCCCGGCCGAAGGCCGAGGTGAGATCGAGAAACGGCCGATCAAGCACCTTCAGGCGCGCGCCGCGATCGTTGACGCGGGCAATCAGCATCAAGCCGTCATTCAGGGAGCGCGTGGCGCGATCCCATTCGGCGACCACCAGCACGTCGCCCTTGCCGAGAGCGTCGATGGCTTTGGCCAGCTCCGGCCGGTTACGGGTCGAGCCGCCCGACACCTTCTCGCGGAAAATCCGGTCGCACTTCTCGGCGCGGAGCGCGCCCAACTGGCGGTCCAGGCTCTGGCCTTCCGTCGAGACCCGGGCATAGCCGATTTTCATCGCAACGGGCCTCCCTGGCCCTGCAGGGAGCCTATCAGAACCGCCCGACTTTTGAAACGACTTGTTGAACAGTGCCGGCACTGGAAAACACTGGCTTTCCGAGAGTGTTTCAAAACTAGTGATTTGTTGAGCAGTCGTCCCTTCGGGTCTGCCAAGATCACCGCAGGGGATGGAAGGGGCCGCGACCCGTGAAGCGTCAGCGCCAGGCCCCGACCTCGTGCCTTGGCACTACCCGTCAGGCGGAGCCTCAACCGCTCTTGATCTTATTCCGGCCCGTCGCCTTCCGTCGCCTCAACCAGTCGCTTCGCGTACAGCTTCGCCCACCCGTGCACCTCGTCTGGCTCCTCGGTCCGCCTGAGCCACACCGGGATGGCGACCGACAGTCCCCCGCTGATCTCCCGGGCACTGAAGCCTTGCCCCTGAAGCGTCTCGCAAAAGGTCAAGATTTCAATGCAGGCTTCGCTTATGCCCTCTTCCGATACCACCGGGATCGCTTTCTTCAATTTGCGCCTGGTCAACGTCCGCTCATCCATGGATGTCATGTCATGCCTCCCGATCGTCCTGAAATAAATGCAGTAGACGGACAATATAGCGCAACCTTCGATGCGGTTGCAAAAATGCCTCTGGACCAACAGCTCCGGCACTATTCGGAGCAAGTCGCCCGACTGCCCGGTGGACGGCGAAACCTCGATCGCGTTCAGCGCGCCGGCGACAGCATGAAGGCCCGTCACGCCGCCGACACCGAGAAAGCCCGCGAGCGGCACGAACAGCAATTGCGTGAAGCCATGCTCCGCCGCCGAAGCGCGCAACCGACGCTCGTCCCGAATTACGTCGCCGGCACCACCGGCCAAAGCATCCGGCTCACCGAGCGAGAGCGACAGAACATCGTCGCCGACACAAAGCAGGCCGCCGGCGAGGTCGCCGAACAGGCGACGGCCGCCTATCGCGATCTCATCATGCAGAAGCAGGTGAGCATCTTGAAAGGTGTCATCGACCGCGATGCCGCTCGCACCCAACAGGCCGCAGAGACCGCCGATCGTCAGCAGAACGTCGCCGGCGAACCCGTCAAAGAGTCGCCGCGTGCCACCTTCGAGCGCGCCAGCCGAGGCGAGCGGCCGTCACAACGGCAGGGCCGCTCAACCGGGCGCTCCCCGGATCAAGAACTCGATCAAGGACTCGGCGAATAGCCGGCACCGCGATAGGCACGCCGGTAGCTTTGCCGCACAGCCCGGCCCCGCCGCTGTTTTGCTCTTGCCCCGCGCATGAACGCCGCCGAAACGTGATCGCGGAAGGAGCGCATGCGGTCAGCTTGCCCGTCGATCCGATCGGCGATCGCTGACACCAGGAACGCCGCCAGGGGCCCCGTCAGCGCCGCCGCCGTCAACAGACCTGCGCACATGGCCCAGCTCTCGCGAACATCGCGAGCATTCCGCTCTCGCAAACGCTCGTGACTCACTACCTCCGCACCGACCGCCGAGACGAACTCGTGTTGCGCCGCCCGCAATTCCTCGACGAAGGGCGCGGCCTCATCAGGCTCCAACGTATCCTCGACGACCTCGATCAAAACTGTGATTGAAGCCGCGTCGGCCTGCGCCTTCGGCAGTGCTCGCAATTGCTCACGCACCGCCCGCGCGCGTTCTTCGCCGAAGCGCGTCTCGAACAACTGCAAAATTGCTTCCCGGTCGATCATCTGTCGGCGGATTATATCAAACCCGCCGTTACTTTTGCAAATCGGCCAGGACCTCGGCCGGCAACGGTTTTCGCGCGTCGTGGAGCACGTCGCGACACTCGGGCATCTCCC
>DAORNC010000138.1:5400-5823 GCA_035440785.1 Rhabdaerophilum sp.
AGGGAACACGCCCCGCCCGAAACAACGGCTGACCGGCCACGCGCAAAATCTGCTCGCTCCACCCCATGGTGCGAATGTCCTCAGATTGGAGCACCGATCGCTTGTGCTGGTTCTGCCCCACGGAACTACTGCTGTTCTGCCCGCCGCGTAAGCTATCAGTGCCGACACTCGCGGACGTGCCCGACAACGTCACCTCTTGCGATCCCGACCAGGTCTCCACGTCGCGAAGCAAGCCCGCGTCCTCGACACTGAACAACTGCAACACCTCCGCGCCGTCCTCCAAGTCCTTGGCAACCGTCTTGCCGTAGGCGCTTTCGAGAGAATGCCGCCCCTGCACGAAGCCCCAGAATTGAAGCCCATAGCCGCGATACAGCCGCGCGGCTTTTTCCAGCACCGGCATGCGCGGCAGATTGGCCAGCTCGT
>DAORNC010000138.1:5980-6875 GCA_035440785.1 Rhabdaerophilum sp.
ATCGCTCGCCGCTGTCGCCTCATCGAGCACGCCGCCCCGCGCGTAGAGGTCCAGTCGATTGATGGCCATCGACGAGATGCTCTCGAAGCTCTTGGGGTTCTGATCGCCGTATTCAGCCAGCTTGGCGGCCGCGCCTTGCACCCCCGGCAGTCCGCTTTTGTCCATCACCAGGCACTCGTTCGCGAACGCCTTGAACGGCTGATTGATGAACGCCAGCAAGTTCCCGAGCGTGTTGTCGTCTGGGCGCGCGTGCGCCATGAAGCGCAGGCGCAGGGCGATCATGCTCTGAGCCCCCATATAGACCCACTCGTTGTCGCCCACGTTGCTCGGCTTCGGCACGATCATCTCGGCGACCGCCTTGGCCTCGATGTCAGCCACGCGATCGACCGAGAGGGCATTGAGGCGCGACAGCGGATTGATGCGCACGGTCGGCAGGCCATCGACGCGCCACGGATTGATAAAGATCACCTTCGAGCCGAGCCGGTTTTTTCGGTGCCACGCCGACGCGCGCTCGTTCTCGCCCTTGGGATCGGTCACAACCAGCGAGCGGCCTTGTAACGTCGCGAGATTCGGTAAGATGACCGTCGCGCCCTTGCCCGACCCAGCCCGACCATAGGTCAGCAAGTGACCATCGCCGTTGAAGTGCAACGGGCGACCATCGAGCGTGCCGAGATAGGGTCCTGACGTTTCTAGCATTCCTGCTCCCCTTGCATCCTTCACCGTGGCCAACCGACCGCGCCCGAGCGAATTACGCGCGCGCCGGCGAAGCTCGCTTCGCACGGACAACGCGAATGCGGCCACCACCGCCAGCCCGGCGAGCACCAACCACTCCACTAGGCCCCCCGTGCTCTTTCGATCATTCGCGCCAGGCGGGTCACCCCGCCCCGCCACATCG
>DAORNC010000139.1:0-5307 GCA_035440785.1 Rhabdaerophilum sp.
GCCCTTGTTCCAACATGAATCGCCACCGTGCGTAAATTCAACTTGCGATAATGCACTTCGCGCAAGCCGAGGCTTTCGAGGCGGCGCTTGAGTTCCTCGCGCAAGGTGGTGGGAACGATGATGCTTTCGGGCTCCGGCACGACGAAAGCGACGAGCCTATCCATGCCGCCGTCGTTGCGGACAACGACAGCCGCCTGCAACACATCGTCGGTGTCGGCGAGCACGGCCTCGATCTCGCCGAGTTCGACACGGAAGCCGCGGATCTTGACCTGATCGTCGATCCGCCCGTGAAAGGCGATATTGCCGTCCCCATTGATCGAAACCGCATCGCCGGAGCGATAGAGTATGGAATCGAACCCATCGCCGTCGAACGGGTTGGCGATAAACTTCTCTGCGGTCAGTTCGGGGCGCTGAAGGTAGCCGACGGCGACGCCGGGGCCGCCGATGAGGAGTTCGCCTTCCTGGCCCGGACCGAGCAGGTTCAAGGCCTCGTCGACAACATAAGCCGTATAGTTCGGAATCGGCCGGCCGATCGTCACCGGGCGACCGGGGACGACCTCCTCAACGGTTGCCACCACAGTCGCTTCCGTCGGGCCGTAGGTGTTGAAGATCCGGCGTCCGGGCCGGGACCAGCGCTCGACGAGGGCAGGCGGCAGCGCCTCGCCTCCAAGCAGGATCAGCCTGAGGCTCGGAATATCCTGCGGAATGACGGACAACAGCGTCGGCACCGTATCGATGACCGTAACGCCCTGTTCCATCATCAACGCCGGGAGGCGCTCGATGTCGGCAACGATTTCCGGCGTGGCGACATAGAGCGAAGCACCGGCGAGATACGGCACCCAGATCTCTTCCATCGACAGATCGAACGCGACCGATGCGCTCTGGAAGACGATATCCGCTTCCTCGACGCCGTAGACGGCATTTCCCGAACGCAGGAAGTGGCAAATGTTGCGGTTGGAGATGACGATGCCCTTCGGCACGCCGGTTGAGCCAGAGGTGTAGATGAGATAGGCTGGATCGTCCGGCGTGGCGGGCGCCAACTCGGCCGTCTCCATCTCGTTGACGGCGAGAAGCTGGTGTGTGTCGTGAAGCGGCAAATCAAGGGTGCGTGCCTTGGTGAGGCCTGCCTCATCGGTCACGAGACCGATGCCGGAAGCATCCGCAAGACAGGTGCCGATGCGCTCGACCGGCGCGTCCGCGTCGAACGGCAGGAAAGCCGCGCCGCTCTTGGCGATGGCGACCTGCGCGAGCAGAAGATCGATGCCGCGCGGCAGCCAAAGGCCGACAACCTTTCCTGGGCCAGCCCCCAGCGCGGCCAGCTTCGCCGCCGCGCGATCGGTCGCCTCATCGGCTTCCGCATAGGTCACGGCGCGCTCACCCGAACGATAAAGCACCTTGTCGCCTAGCCGCCCGGCGCTTGCGCGGAAAATATCGGCAAGAACTTCATCGCGCGCGAGGTCAGGAATACGCGGACCAGCCAGAAATGCGCGAGATCCGTCCTCGACCGGAAGGGCGGCTTCAACGATGTTCATTCTGGCTCCGATGCTGGGAAACGCGCGTTTTTTTATTCATTTTTTCGGATGACACCCAAACTGACACCCGAAGTCAACTTCCGGAGGTCGCTGTCCTGCTTTTCCGCTTAACGCTGTGGCCGTCCGACGGGTTTCTCACGGTCAGTTTCTGGATTTCTTCGCCTGAACCACAACTGAATATTGCAGAACATCTTCTGTTTACCCGTGGCCAGGGCCGGGAAGCCACTTCGCTTTTGCTCCGTCAAAGAACAGCACCTTGCCCTGCCAGATATCCGCCTCGACCGCCTCGGCCGGCGTGAAACCGCCGCGCAGCACCATCATCACGCGCGCGATGCCGCCGTGTGAGACGATGCAGCAATCGTGATCGATCGTTTCCAGCCACCCCGCCACGCGGTGCGAGACCATCTCGTAGCTCTCGCCGCCAGGCGGGCAGAACGTCCAGCGATCCAGGTCGCGGTCGCGCGCGCCGATGGGATCGCGGGTCCGGATCTCCGGCCAGCTCCGGCCTTCCCAGGCGCCGAAGCCGATTTCGCGAAGGCGATCCACGGCGGCATAGGCCTCACGCTCAAGCCCCAGCCCCTCGCGCAGGATTTCCATCGTCTGGCGGGTTCGTCGCATCGGGCTTGCATAGAACGGCAGATCAGCGAGGCGGTCACCGGCGATCGCCCGCAAGTGCTGGCTCAACAGCGAAGCCTGCGCCCGGCCGCGCGCGTTGAGGGCGGTTTCCGTATTACCCTGCAAACGACCGACACGATTCCAGTCGGTCTCGCCGTGGCGCAGGAAATAGAGGCGCGGCATGATTTACTGCACGATCGCCTTGGCGAGAACTTCGCGCGAGGAACCATCGGGATACACAACGCGATAGGTGAAGACTTCCTCGCCCTTGAAGCGGCGATCCGGGCGGAAGAAAACCAGCACGCCGTTCGGCGAGGTGCCGATGCAATTCTTGCGCGGCGCGCCGGGCACCGCCCGCAGATTGATTGCCGAGGTGCGGGTTCCCACCTTGCCGTTCTTGGGCGGCACCGGGAATTCGACACGCGGCGAGGCGCCAACCTTGCAATCCTTCGACAGCGTCAGGTAGGTCGCAAAAATCACATCGCGCCCCATGCGCCCGGTCCGCTCTACTTCCGTCTTCGTCGATTCCGTTGCAGTTTTTTCTTCCGCTGGGGCGGGTGCCGTCTGGGCAAGCGCCAGCGTGGCCGCCAGAACCGCAAGGCTTCCGATCAGCAGTTCACGAAACAGCATATCCCCTCCCCCGCGTAACCTTCCGGCTCAATCCTTGGCCAGCGTGATATCCGGCGCATCCGGGTTTTTCATGCCGACGATGTGATACCCGGCATCGACATGGCTGATCTCACCCGTCACGCCCGCCGACATATCCGACAGGAAATAGACGGCGCTGTTGCCGACCTCCTCGATGGAAACCGTGCGGCGGAGCGGCGAATTGTATTCGTTCCACTTCAGGATATAGCGGAAATCGCCGATCCCGCTGGCCGCGAGCGTCTTGATCGGGCCGGCCGAGATCGCGTTGACGCGGATGCCGTTCGGGCCAAGATCTGCCGCAAGATAACGTACCGAAGCTTCCAGTGCGGCCTTGGCGACACCCATCACGTTGTAATGCGGCATCCATTTCTCGGCGCCGTAATAGGTGAGCGTCAGAATCGAGCCACCGTCCGTCATCAGCTTTTCCGCGCGCTGGGCGACGGCCGTGAGCGAATAGCAGGAGATCAGCATCGTCTTGGTGAAGTTGCCCTCGGTCGTTTCGACGTAACGGCCGGTCAGCTCGTCCTTGTCCGAGAAGGCGATGGCGTGGACGAGGAAATCGATCTTGCCGAAGATCTTCTCCACCTCGGCGAAGACGGCATCAATGGTGGCGCCCTCCGTGACGTCGCAATGGCCGACAACATGCGCGCCGAGTTCGGCGGCGAGCGGCTCGACCCGCTTCTTGAGCGCATCGCCCTGATAGGTGAAGGCGAGCTCGGCGCCGGCAGCATGCGCGGCCCTGGCGATACCCCAGGCAATGGACATCTTATTGGCGACGCCCATGATCAGGCCACGTTTGCCCCGCAAGACGTTGCTGACCCGGTTTTCCTCGTTCGTCATCGACATGCGTGCTTGGTCCTCGGCATAGAAACGCGCTCTCTCCGCCCCCGAAAGTGGCGGATGAGCGCTTGGTCTTTGCCTTTCCTTACCGAGTTCGGCCGAAGGTTCAAGCGTTACGAAATGGGCCGTGCGCGCAAATCAGCCCTTTTTGCGCCGGAAAAACCCCTCGACCTCGGGGTCATGCGGCCCCAGATCGATCTGGAGCGTCACATAGAGATCGCCCTCGCGGTCGTTCAGCGGCAGGCCCTTTCCGCGCAGACGGAGCGTCTTGCCGCCGCTCGTCCACGGCGGAACTGTCATAGAAACCTCGCCTTCCAGCGTGGGCACGCGAATCTCGCCGCCCAGAACCGCATCGCGGACCGGAACAGAAATCTGTGTGCGGAGATCAGCGCCGTCGACCGTGAACTGCGTATGCTTAGCGTAACGCAAAGTGATGAGCGCATCGCCTGCGGGACCGCCGAAGGGCGAGGGTTGCCCCTGACCCTTGAGGCGCATCACCTTGCCGTTGGCGACTCCCTGCGGAACCTTCACCTCGACGGTGCGGCCGCCGCCGAGCGTCACGCGCGCAGCGCCCCCCTTGGCGACGTGTTCGAGCGGAATGGCGATTTCGGTCGCGATATCCTCGCCCGGCGGTATGGACGAGGATTGCCGGGCGCGCTGCCCGCCCCCCTGTCCTGCTCCTCCGCCCATATCAAACTTCGAGAACAGATCGGAGAAGATGTCACGCGGATCGCCTTTGCCGCCCGAACCGAAATCGAACCGGAAGCCGCCCGGCCCGGCGCCGGCCTGTTCGAAGCCATGCATCGTCGCGCGCGGTTTGCCATCCGCGTCGATCTCGCCGCGATCGAAGGCGCGACGCTTCGTCTCGTCTCCGAGAATCTCGTAGGCGCTGTTCACCTCGGCAAAGCGCTCCTGCGCTTTTGGATCATTCTTGTTGCGATCGGGGTGATACTGCTTGGCAAGCCGGCGGAACGCCTTCTTGATTTCGTCGGCGCTGGCACCGCGCGCCACCCCGAGAACCGTATACGGATCCCGCATCGTTTCCCTCGCTTACATGATTTCGACCGACCTTCGACTGACGATCCGACCACCGGACGATTCAATCTGGTGATCACCCTCGGAGATGGGAGATCGCGAGGGCGATTTCAACGGATATGGCCGCTATTCCTCGATCTTCTTTTCCGGCAGCATGGCGCTCGTCGCCTCCGGCAACGGCTGGGTACCCTCGAGTTTCAACGGCGTCTTGCCGGTCGCCACTGAAGCGGTCGTGGATCCTTCCGTCGTGACCTCGCGCATCGCCCACTCACCGGGACCGGTGCGGCAAGCGCGGCCGAGGTGATGCGTTTCCACCGGCTTGCCGTTCAACTGCTCGACAAGCGTCGCGCGGAAAGGACGGCAGACCGTGTTTTCGGCCAGAACAAGATTACCCGCGGGGATGAAGGAACCCTTGCGTTTCGTTGCCGGGTTTTCCCAGTTGACGACCTGCCCGGAGCCTTGCGGGTCGACGGCCAGCGAGAAAGCGGCCTGCGCCCGCCGCCAGTCCTCGGCATCGAGATGGGGACTGAGCGGCGCCGTCGCCGGTGTCACGCTCGCGGTCATTTCCGGCTCGCTCTGGAACGAGGGCAGCTTCATGGAAAGCGAGCAGCCGGCGGCGGTTATCGCGACAAGAGCG
>DAORNC010000139.1:5473-5950 GCA_035440785.1 Rhabdaerophilum sp.
GGAAGCGTTAATGACCGGTGAGTCGCGCGAGATGCAGGATCCGTTTTCGCTGTTCCACGCTTGGCTTGCGGAAGCGACCGCCAAGGAACCCAACGATCCGAACGCGATGGCGCTCGCCACCGCCGATGCAAGCGGCCTGCCCAATGTGCGCATGGTGCTGATGAAGGATGCCGACCATCGCGGCGTCGTGTTCTACACCAATTTCGAGAGCCAGAAGGGCGAGGAACTGAAAGCCAACCCGCAAGGGTCTGCCGTGTTCCACTGGAAAAGCCTCCGGCGTCAGGTGCGGTTCCGGGGTCCCATGGAAATTGTGAGTGAAGCGGAGGCCGATGCCTATTTTGCCTCGCGTCCGCGGGACAGCCGGATCGGCGCCTGGGCCTCGCAACAGTCGCGCCCGCTCGAAAGCCGGTTCGCGCTCGAGAAAAAGGTGGCACTCTACACGACGCAATTCGGTATCGGAGAAATCCCGCGCCCTCC
>DAORNC010000139.1:5967-6308 GCA_035440785.1 Rhabdaerophilum sp.
GGCTGGCGGCTAAAGCCGCTCTATATCGAATTCTGGCAGGACAAGCCTTTCCGGCTCCACGAAAGGCTGATCTATCGCCGGGATCGGATCGACGCGCCGTTCGAGACAACGTATTTCTATCCCTGATCCTCGCATATTCGGAGTTCGACATGGACAACGCGCGCACCAACACCCCCGGCGAGAGGCGAACCCTTTTGCTGACAGGTGCCTCCCGCGGCATCGGCCATGCGACCGTCAAGCGCTTCGCTTCCGCCGGCTGGCGGGTGATCGCCTGTTCGCGTCAACCCGTTCCGGAAAACTGCCCCTGGGACGCCGGCGGCGACAACCACATTCAGGTCGAT
>DAORNC010000139.1:6387-6764 GCA_035440785.1 Rhabdaerophilum sp.
AACGCCGGCATTTCGCCCAAGGGGTCGGGCGGTTCCCGGCTCTCCGCGATCAACACCCCGGTCGAGGACTGGACCAAGGTGTTCCAGGTCAATTTCTTCGCGCCGATCCTTCTCGCGCGCGGCCTCATCGACGAATTGACCGCAACCAAGGGCGCGGTCGTCAACGTCACCTCGATTGCCGGCGGGCGCGTCCACCCTTTCGCGGGAGCGGCCTACGCCACCTCCAAAGCGGCGCTTGCTGCGTTGACGCGCGAAATGGCGGCGGATTTCGGCCCCGTCGGCGTGCGGGTGAACGCGATCTCGCCCGGCGAGATCGATACCGCGATCCTCTCGCCCGGCACCGAGAAGATCGTCGAACAACTGCCGCTCCGCCGCCT
>DAORNC010000140.1:0-3640 GCA_035440785.1 Rhabdaerophilum sp.
GCATCGGCGCCGCCATGATCGGCTGGTTCGGCTGCGCCATGCTCTGCTACGTGACACCGAAGGAGCATCTCGGCCTGCCGAACCGCGATGATGTCAAGCACGGCGTCATCACCTACAAGATCGCCGCGCATGCCGCCGATCTCGCCAAGGGGCATCCGGCGGCGAAGATCCGCGACGATGCGCTTTCCCGCGCGCGCTTCGCCTTCCGCTGGGAAGACCAGTTCAATCTCGCGCTCGATCCCGACACGGCCCGCAGCTATCACGATGAAACCCTGCCGAAGGAGGCGCATAAGGTCGCCCATTTCTGCTCGATGTGCGGGCCGAAGTTCTGCTCGATGAAGATCACGCAGGATTTGCGTGCGGAAGTTCAGGCAATGGGCGAGAACGAACGCGCCGCGATCGAGGGCATGGCGGAGAAGTCCGCCGAGTTCACGAAACTCGGCAGCCAGCTTTATGTTGAACAAGGTTGATCCGACCAAAGGTCGGCTGGTATTGCACTGCAAAATGAGGCATCCAGCCGGCTTTTCGCGGGGGAATTGAATGGCAGGCCCGATCATCCTGGAAACAATCGCGGCCCTACGCGCCTGGCGCGCCGAGCGGCGGGCGGCTGGCAAGCGTGTCGGCCTCGTGCCGACAATGGGCGCACTTCACGCTGGCCATCTGAGCCTTGTGACGGGCGTGAAGCAGGCTGCCGACGAGGCGGTCGTCTCGATCTTTGTCAACCCGACGCAATTTGCACCAACAGAGGATTTTTCAAAATATCCCAGAACGTTCGAACGTGACGTTAAACTTTTGACAGAAGTTGGCGCCGAGGCTGTCTTTTCCCCTCAGGTGCAGGAAATGTATCCCTCCGGCTTTGCGACGACTGTCAGCCTCGAAGGCCCGGCGAAGGTTGGGCTGGAAGACGCGTTTCGACCGACGCACTTCGCCGGCGTGGCGACGGTTGTGACGAAGCTATTGCTGCAGGCATTGCCCGATGCCGCGATTTTTGGCGAGAAGGATTATCAGCAGCTCGCCGTCATCCGCCGGTTCGTACGTGATCTCGATATTCCTGCGGAGATTATCGGCGGTACCACAGTGCGTGAGGCGGATGGGCTCGCGCTTTCCTCGCGCAACGTCTATCTCTCGCCGGAAGAACGCGCCGCCGCGCCGACGATCTACCGGGTCCTGCAGGAAGCGGCGGAGCGGGTGCGCAAGCGCCAGCCGCTGAACCGCGTCGAGGCCGAGGCGGTTCAGACGCTCACGGCAGCCGGCTTCGTGGTCGATTATTTCGCGATCCGCGATGCGCTGAACCTGACGAACCCCTATGCCGCGGCTGACCCGAAGCGGCTGCGCCTGCTCGTGGCGGCGAAGCTGGGCAAGACGCGGCTTATCGACAATATCGTGGCGGCCTAGCTTTCGAGAAGAGCCTTGCGCGCATCGGCCAATTTGGCGGTCGCCTCGGCGGAAAGCGTCGGGTATTCGAGGTCGAGCTCCTCCATCTCGGTGATGATCGCCTGCATCACGGCCAGGCGCATGAACCATTTCCGGTCAGCCGGAATGACATACCAAGGCGCGTGCGGCGCGGCTGTCGCGCGGATCGCTTCCTCGTAGGCGGCCATGTAATCATCCCAGAAGGCACGCTCGGCGACATCCCGGGCGCTGAACTTCCAGTTCTTGTGTGGGTTGTCGATGCGTTCGAGCTGGCGCGCCTTCTGCTCGTCTTTCGAGACATGCAGGAAGAATTTCATCAGCTTGACGCCGGAGCGCGCGAGGTGTCGCTCGTGGTCTGCGATGGCTTCGAGTCGCTCGGTCCAGAATTTCTCAGAGCCGGCCTTTTTCATGATGCCGTTTTCGGGCAGGCGCTGCCCCTTGAGGAAATCCGGGTGCACGCGCACGACAAGGACTTCCTCGTAGTAAGAGCGGTTGTGGATGCCGATGCGCCCGCGTTCCGGCAGGGCCTTGGCGGTGCGCCAGAGGAAATCGTGATCGAGCTCCTCCGGGGAGGGTGCCTTGAAGGAATGCACCTGGCATCCTTGCGGGTTCACGCCGGACATTACATGTTCGATGGTGGAATCCTTGCCCGCCGCATCCATCGCCTGCAGGATCATCAGCACAGACCAGGTGTCGGCAGCGTAGAGCCGCTCCTGCATTTCCTTGAGCTTGACCTTGCCTTCCTCAAGGAGCGCCTTGCCTTCCGACTTGGAGAGTTCGTGCCCGCCCATGTCATCCGGTGCATGGTCCGCGAGGCGGAACTTCTTGCCGTTGGTGATGCGGAACGGGGCGACGAACTGGGCGGCGTTATCGATGGGCATGGCGAACTCCGGTTACGCTTTGGCGCAAAATAGACGCCGAAATCGTCCACGCGGCAAGACCGGGCTCGCGAGTTGAGCCTTGCCAGTTGACCGGACGCGCGCCATAGCAGCGACATGACCCATGCCATCATCTACGACTGCGACGGCACGCTGATCGACAGCGAGCATATCGCCGGATCGGTCTGCGCCGAGGCGCTGACCAAGCTCGGTTTCCCCACGACGATGGAAGCCTTCAACGCGCGCTTCAACGGCGTACCGGCCGCCGAAACCTGGGCCACAATCCGCGCCGAATTGCCGGTTGAGCTGCCGCCCGGTTTCAACGATGCGATCAACGCCGAGATCTATCGTCGTTACGAAGAGGAGCTGCATCCGATCCCGGGTGTCACGGAGGCCGTCGAATTGATTGGCGGAAAACGCGCCGTAGCCTCTTCGACCAATCTCCAGCGGCTGCGGCTCAACCTCGAGAAGACGGGCCTCGCGCCGTTCTTCGATCCGCATATCTATTCCGCCTCGCAGGTTGCGCGCGGCAAGCCTGCGCCGGATGTGTTCCTCTATGCCGCAAGCCAGATCGGGGCCGATCCAGCCCGCACCGTGGTCATCGAGGATTCGGTCGCCGGAGTCACGGCCGGCATCCGCGCGGGCATGGCGGTGATCGGCTTTCACGGCGCCTCAAACGGCATTCCGGAGCTCGACGCACGGCTTGTCGCGGCCGGAGCGTTGACGGTGATTGCCAGCATGACGGACTTGCCCGATGCTGTCGAAACCGTCTGGCGGTCGATGAGGGTATAATGCTGGCGCGCTGTTTTTTCGTTTCGTTCGTCGTGATCCCGGTCTTGCCGGCGCTTGCGCAACAGCCGCGTTCGATCGTCGGAACCTGGCGTTTTCCTGGCGAGGGCTGCAAGCGCGAGCAGGGTGCGATCACCATCCGTCCGATGGAGCTTGAGAGCGAGGACGTGCTTTGCAAGTTCAGGACGGTCAAACGCGAGGGCAACACCGTCACTTGGACGGGCGTCTGTGGCGATGTCGAAGCCGGGGGCAACCAGCGCGTGACTGCGACGGAAACGGCCAAGGGGCTGACGATCCGCTATCACCCGGGCGGGAACGTGCTCGAAGGTTTGCAGCGGTGCCCACGCTAGCGACGGGACTTTGCCTTGTCATCCGCTGTTTTTCCCGCTAGCGCTCGCTGGACGCCGTCGAGACAACCGGAACCCGCCGCATGAACACCATCGCCTTCTACGCCGGCTCCTTCGATCCGCCCACCAACGGGCATATCGATGTGATCCGCCGTGCCTTCGCGATGGCGGATATGCTGGTGATCGCCATCGGCACGCATCCCGGCAAGGCAC
>DAORNC010000140.1:3749-6685 GCA_035440785.1 Rhabdaerophilum sp.
GACGCCGCCCGCGCCACGGGATGCACCATCCTGATCCGGGGCCTGCGCGACGGCACCGACCTCGACTACGAGATGCAGCTCGCGGGCATGAACGGCGTCCTGGCGCCGGACATTCAGACTGTTTTCCTGCCCGCTTCGCCCAATATGCGCCCGATTACCGCCACGCTCGTCCGGCAGATCGCCTCGATGGGCGGCGACATATCCAGTTTCGTGCCCGATCCGGTCCGTGTCGCGCTCGCGCGGAAGTTCACGCCGAAGGGCTGAAAATCCCTCGCATTCCTGGAAGGAAACACCATGCTTCGCCGTCACCTGCTTGCTGGCCTCGCCGCTCTCGCGTTGGCCGCGCCGGCCTTTGCGCAAAACGCCAAGCTCGACCCGAAGAACACGCTCCAGATCGACCTCAAGGACGGCAAGGTGCTGATCGCGCTGCGCCCGGATCTTGCGCCGAAGCATGTCGAGCGCATCAAGGTTCTCGCCAAGAAGGGGTTCTACGACGGAATCGTCTTCCACCGGGTAATCGAAGGATTCATGGCCCAGACGGGTGATCCGCAGGGCACGGGCGGTGGCGGTTCCGATCTGCCGAACCTGCCGGCCGAATTCTCGAAGGAGCCGTTCGTGCGCGGAACCGTCGGCGCCGCGCGCACGGCCGACCTGAACTCGGCCAACAGCCAGTTCTTCATCATGTTCGCGCCTGCGCCGCACCTCAACAACCAATACACCGTCTGGGGCAAGGTTGTTGCGGGCATGGAGTTCGTCGATCTCATCAAGCGCGGCGAACCCGTCCGCAACCCTGACAAGATGCTGAAGGTCCGCCTTCTCGCCGATGTGAAGTAAGAAAAGGAAATCTCATTATGGCTTCGCCCGAGAATACGCTCATCCTCGACACCACCAAGGGCGTCGTGACCATCGAACTACGTCCGGATCTCGCGCCCGGCCACGTCGATCATATCAAGAAGCTTGTCCGCGAGGGCTTTTACGACGGTCTGTCTTTCCACCGCGTGATTGATGGCTTCATGGCGCAGGGCGGCTGCCCCGACGGCACCGGCATGGGCGGCTCGTCCTATCCGGATCTCAAGGCCGAATTCAACGACGAGCCGCACGTGCGCGGCGTCTGTTCGATGGCCCGCGCCCGCAACCCGGACAGCGCCAACAGCCAGTTCTTCATCTGCTTCGACGACGCGACCTTCCTCGACGGCCAGTACACGGTTTGGGGCAAGGTGATCGAGGGGATGGACAACGTTGACCAGTTCGCGCGCGGCGAGCCGGTGCGCAACCCGGATCGCATCAACAAGGCGACCATCGCCGCCGATGCCTGAGCCGAAGGCACGATCTGAAACGGCCGAAACACGAGAGGGAGGGCGGAAGCTCTCCCTTTCCGATTTCGATTTCCATCTGCCAGAAGATCGTATCGCACTTCACCCGGAGCATCCGCGCGACGCCGCGAAGCTGCTGGTGGTGCGCGGCAATCACCGCGAGGACCGCGTTTTCCGCGACCTGCCGGACCTGCTCACCCCCGGCGATCTGCTCGTCTTCAACGATACCAAGGTCATTCCCGCGCGGCTCGTCGGCGAACGCAATCGTGACGGAAATCGGGTGCGCATAGAGGCGCTGCTGGTCAAACGGCGCGATGATTGCACCTGGGATGCCTTCGCCAAGCCCGGCAAACGCCTCAAGATCGGCGACAGGATCGTTTTCGGTTCTGTGAACCCCGTGTGCCTCGTCGGCCATCTCGCCGCCGAGGTTATGGCCAAGGGCGAAGAGGGAATCGTCACGCTCCGTTTTGATCGCACCGGCGCCTATCTCGACGAAGCCATCGGGCTGATCGGCGGCATGCCGCTCCCACCCTACATCCGCGAGGCGCGCCGTCATGCTGGCGATACCGACGAGAGCCATGACGCCGAGGACTACCAGACCATGTTCGCCAAGCGCGAGGGCGCGGTCGCGGCCCCCACGGCATCGTTGCATTTCACGCTCGAGGTGCTCGAAAGGCTCGCCGCGCGGGGCATTGGCCACACCTTCGTGACGCTGCATGTCGGCGCCGGAACCTTCCTGCCGGTGAAAGCCGAAAACCTCGACGAGCATCGCATGCACGCCGAATGGGGCGAGGTTCCGATCGAGGCTGCCGAGGCGATCCGCAAAGCGAAGGCGAGGGGTGGGCGCGTGGTTGCGGTGGGCACGACGGCCTGCCGTTTAATTGAAACGGCCGCTGTATCCGGCTTGATCGGACCTTTTCTCGGCGAGACCGACATCTTCATCCGCCCCGGCTACCGTTTCCGGGCAACGGATGCTCTCATCACCAATTTCCATCTGCCTAAATCGACCCTGCTGATGCTGGTCTCGGCCTTCGCCGGAATGGAGTCGATGCGCGCGGCCTATGCCCATGCCATCGCTGGCTGTTACCGCTTCTATTCCTATGGCGATGCGAGCCTGCTATTTCCCGCCTCATGAGCACCGACTTCTCGTTTTCCATCCACGCCCGCGACGGCAAGGCACGGCACGGCACCATCGCGATGCCGCGCGGTGAAATCCGCACGCCGGCCTTCATGCCCGTGGGCACCGCCGGCACGGTAAAGGGTCTCTACATGGACCAGGTCCGCGCAACCGGCGCGGATATCATCCTCGGCAACACCTACCACCTGATGCTGCGCCCCGGTGCTGAGCGGGTCGCGAAGCTCGGTGGGCTGCACGAGATGGCGCGCTGGCCGCACCCGATCCTGACCGACTCGGGCGGCTTTCAGGTGATGAGCCTCTCGGCGTTGCGCAAGCTCACCGAGGAGGGCGTGACCTTCCAGAGCCATATCGACGGCTCGAAGCACAATCTCACGCCCGAGCGCTCGATGGAAATCCAGGTGCTGCTCGACAGCAACATCATCATGCAGCTCGACGAATGCATCCGCCTGCCGGCGCCGGATGAGGAGGTCGCGCGGGCGATGCGG
>DAORNC010000141.1:0-244 GCA_035440785.1 Rhabdaerophilum sp.
ACGCGCGCCGAGCTCGAGGGCCTCGCCGCCGCGCTGATCTGCGCCGACGCCATCGCCAAGGCCAAAGCCAAGGAGAAGCTGGCGAGCTTCGACGAGGACGGCAGGCGCGCGGCGGAGGCGGCGAAGCGGAAGGCAGCAGAGGACGCGGCGATGGCCGCAGCGGCGGCGGAGTTGGAAGCCGAGAAGATCCGGCGCGAGAAGCTTGCCAAGCAGAACCCGATCGCGGCGCTGGTGCCGGTGGCGC
>DAORNC010000141.1:298-1219 GCA_035440785.1 Rhabdaerophilum sp.
AGCTGGTGGTGGTGCCGAAGGGCGAGTTCCGGATGGGGTCGCCGGAGGGCGAGAAGGATCGCGACGCTGATGAAGGCCCGGTGCGGACGGTGACGATCGCGCAGCCGTTTGCGGTGGGGCGGTACGAGGTGACGCGGGGGCAGTTCCGCGCGTTCGTGCGGGCGACGGGCCACGCGCAGAGTGGAACGCCCTGCAAATGGGACAGCCCCGGCATCGAGCAGGCGGATGACCACCCGGTCGTGTGCGTCGACTGGAATGACGCGCAGGCCTACGTGGCGTGGCTGAGCAAGGTGACGGGGCGGACATATCGTCTGCTGTCTGAGGCGGAGTGGGAGTATGCGGCGCGTGGGGTGACGAGCGCGAGTGCGCCGCATCCTCGGTTCCACTTCGGCGACAGCGAGGGCAGCCTTGGCACCTACGCCTGGTTCAGTGGGAATTCCGGATCGCGCACGCACCCTGTTGGCGGCAAACAGCCGAACGGCTGGGGCCTCTACGACATGCACGGCAACGTGTGGGAGTGGGTGCAGGACTGTTACGTCGATAGCTACAACGGCGCGCCGATAGGTGGCGCAGTGCGAGATGGAGCTGCAACTTGCACCCGCGTCGTCCGCGGCGGCTCCTGGATCAACCCTCCGAGGGGGCTGCGCGCGACCGACCGCGACGGGGGCGCTCCCGACTACCGGGACACCGATCTCGGTTTCCGGGTGGTTCGTGTTTGTTGCCAGGACTGATTACCTCTTTTCCTCCTGGCTTCCTTACATCATTACATCCTCTTTCTATCTGATTCGGCCTAAAAGTGGTATTCTTCATGGCGCGAAGCGCCCGATTTTTTTTGACCTGCGACTGCTTTTGTGCAGGGCCATTCAATTCATCCGTCGACAGCGATGGCTGGAGCGCCTCCCTTCCCCCCTCGACGGGGGA
>DAORNC010000141.1:1270-3364 GCA_035440785.1 Rhabdaerophilum sp.
CCGAGCACCCCCCCCCCCCACCCCCCCCCCCGCAAGGGGGGAGGGGACGCCAAACGCGAATGCGGGCGAGAATTGAACCGCAATGTGCTTTTCTGCGCCCTGAAGAAAATTTGTGGACATACACAGTCCGGTCTTGATCATTCCGGGCCGCTCGGTTCAAATCGCGAGATGAAGTGAGTACTTCTCCATTCTTTGGCGAGCTCGTGGGATGTGACGAGTTCACTAGAGCCTGGGTGGCCCTAAAACCCGCGTCGTCCGCGGCGGCTCCTGGAACAACACTCCGAGGAGGCTGCGCGCGGCCAACCGCAACAGGAACGCTCCCGACAACCGGAACAACAATCTCGGTTTCCGGGTGGTTCGTGTTTGTTGCCAGCACGCTCGTATTGCCCACGCTTGGGCGGCTGGAGCCGGTGTGACCACGGTTTCGCCGGGAGTGCCTATCGAGCGTCCAGGGCTGCCCATGATGAGCACGGTCGGGGGCTTGAACAGACCACAGACCCCATGCGCCGAGCGTTCGGCGCCAACGAGAGGTGAGGTGGGTCGTCCGATACCAGCGCGGCGCCGGTCCTGGGGGACGTGTGAGCTCCGACAGGCGCCGCGATTTCGGAAAAGGTGATGCCCATCATGTCCGACAACGTGCGTCGCACCGGACCGGCCCTAGAGGCCCACCGCCAGTTCCTGCTGTGGCTCGTGCCGACCGTCGAGAAATTTCCTCGGTCCCAGAAATTCCTGCTCGGCGATCGCCTGCAGTCGACCGCGCTCGATGTGCTGGAAGCCCTGATCGAGGCCACCTTCACGCGTGACCGGCGGGCGGCGCTTGCCCGGGCGAACATGGGCCTCGAGAAGTTGCGCCATCTGGCGCGCCTCGCCTTCGAGCTCCGTCATCTCGATGGCCGGCGCTACGAGTTTGCGGCCCGTGCACTCGACGAGACCGGCCGCCTGATCGGCGCCTGGATCAAGGCGCACGCCGGGCATCCCCACGCGACGGGTGGCGATGGCCAAGAGGCACGATAAGCTGTTCGCCCGCATCGCCTCGTTCGGCGCGCTCGTCAATGCGGCGCGGCGCGCGCTGCGGGGGAAGCGGCGGAAGCCGGGTGCCGCCGCATTCATGGCCGGCCTCGAGCGGGAATGCCTGACGCTCGATCGGCAGCTTCTCGATGGCAGCTATCGGCCGGGGCGCTGTACCGCCTTCGAGGTGAAAGAGCCGAAGTCGCGCATCGTCTCCGCGGCGCCCTTCCGCGATCGCGTCGTGCATCACGCCCTGATGGCCGTCGTCGATCCGATTTTCGAGGCGGGCTTCATCGACCATTCCATTGCCAATCGAAAGGGAAAAGGAACGCATCGAGCGATCAAGGCCTATGAGTATTATCGCAATCGCCATTTGCATGTTTTGCGCTGTGATATTTTCCGATATTTCCCGGCCATCGATCACGAAGTTCTGAAAGTCGCCTACAGGCGCCGAATTTCGTGCGATCGGACACTTGCGCTATTGGACCGGATTGTCGACGCCTCGAACGAGCAGGAGCCGGTCGAGCTTTATTTCCCGGGCGACGATCTTTTCGAGCCGATGCAGCGGCGGCGGGGGCTGCCCATCGGCAATCTGACGAGCCAGTTCTTCGCCAATCTCTATCTCGATGCGCTCGACCATTTCGCAACCGCGGTGCTGTGCGCGCCCTATGTGCGCTATGTGGACGATTTCGCGCTGTTCCATGATGATCCGGCGGTGCTGCGCCATTGGCAGGCGGAAATCAGCCGGCACCTGGTCGCCCGGCGGCTGAGGCTGCATCCCCGCAAGACTTTCATCCAGTCAACCGGCTTGCCCGCCACGTTTCTGGGGTTCGAGCTCTTTGCCGATGGCGGCCGCCGGCTTCCTGACGGCAACGTGCAACGCTTTCGCGGCCGGCTCCGCCGGCTTTGCGATCGCTGGCGGGCCGGGACGATCCCGCGCGACGAGATCGCGGCGCGGGTGTGCGCCTGGATCGCCCACGCCGAGCACGCACGCCGCGCCGGGCGCCCGTGGCGGCGGTCGTCCGCATTGGCGGCGGGGAATGACCCCAGCTCTCGCTCCGCTTGGTCGGGGAACCAGAGGGGCGG
>DAORNC010000141.1:3442-4974 GCA_035440785.1 Rhabdaerophilum sp.
ATTATCGGCTTCCGGGTGGCTCGGGTGCATTCTTCTTCTGCCAGGACCTTTTAGCCTCCTTCGTCCTTACCCCTTTACGTCCTTCAGCTGACGGGCACCCGGGCTTCGACGGAAGGGTCCCGCCGAGGGCGGGATGGCGGCGGGGCTGGCGTCGCGGTTCATCTGCGCCGCCCGCCTCACGCCCGTCATCCCCGCGCAGCGAGATCCGGCACAGGTGGCGTACGATCTGAGTTGAGGGGTAGCCTCGGGCGGACGGGACTTGGCAGCGGCCAAGGGCTGCGGTTAGGTCATGGGATCACCCACGCGCCGAACGGATGCCCGTCCATGATCGATCGCAGCAGCACAGACATCCTGATCCTCGGCTCGGGCGGCGCCGGGCTCTTCGCCGCGCTGCACGCCCACGCGGCCGACCAGGGCCTCGACATCACGATCGCGACCAAGGGGCTCATCGGCAAGTGCGGCTGCACGCGCATGGTGCAGGGCGGCTACAACGTATCTCTGATCCCGGGTGACTCGGTCGAGCGCCACTTCATGGACACGATCGTCGGCGGCGCCTGGCTCCCCGACCAGGATCTCGCCTGGCGTCTCGTCGAGACGGCGGTCGAGCGCGTGCGCGAGCTCGAGAACGAGATCGGCTGCTTCTTCGACCGCAATCCGGATGGCTCGCTGCACGGCAAGGCGTTCGCCGGCCAGACTTTCGATCGCACGGTGCACAAGGGCGACCTCACCGGCATCGAGATCATCAATCGCCTGATGGAGCAGGTGTGGGCGCGCCCGCGCGTTCGCCGCCTCGAGGAGCATCGCGCCATCGCGCTCGTTCCGGCGAAGGACGGCGGCTCGATCGCGGGCGTGCTGATGATCGACATGCGCACGGGGCGCTTCAAGTACGTCGCCGCCCGCGCCGTGCTGCTCGCGACCGGCGGCGGGCCGACCATGTACCGCTACCACACGCCTTCCGGCGACAAGAGCATGGACGGCCTCGCCATGGCGCTCCGTGCGGGCCTCGCGCTCCGCGATATGGAGATGGTGCAGTTCCACCCGACCGGCCTGCTCGCCGGACCCGATACGCGCATGACGGGCACGGTGCTCGAGGAGGGACTGCGCGGAGCCGGCGGGCATCTCCTAAACGGCGAGCTGCAGCGCTTCATGACCTCCGTCGATCCCAAGGCCGAGCGGGCGACGCGCGACAAGGTCTCCCAGGCGATCTACCGCGAGATGCGGGCCGGCCGCGTCACGAGGAACGGCGGCATCTACATCAAGATGGATCATCTCGGGCCCGAGAAGGTCGCCAAGCAGTTCAAGGGCATGGTCGAGCGCTGCGCCGACTGCGGTTTCGACCTCGCGGGCGGCTTGGTCGAAGTGGTGCCGACGGCGCATTATCATATGGGCGGCGTCGTCTGCGGCGTGGATACGTCGACGTCGCTCGCCGGCCTCTATGTTGCCGGCGAGGACGCCGGCGGCGTGCACGGCGCGAACCGGCTCGGCGGCAACGGCGTCGCCAACTCGACCGTCTATGGCGGCATCGCCGGCGA
>DAORNC010000141.1:5011-6661 GCA_035440785.1 Rhabdaerophilum sp.
CCCGACGAGGATGTCATCGGCGCGGCCATCGAGCGCGTCGAGCGGCCGTTCACGAGTGCGGCCGGCGACCTCAATCGCCTCCGCGAAGGCCTGCTCGACCTGATGTGGGACAAGGTCGGCGTGATCCGCGACGGCAAAGGACTTGCCGAGGGTCGGGACGGCCTCGCGAAGCTCCGCATGGCGCTCGACGGCGAAGGCGTTGCCGATGGCCAGCGTGGCTTCAACCTCACCTGGCACGACTGGCTGAACCTCGACAGCCTCATCGAGGTGTCCGAGGCGATCACAGCCGCGGCGACCGCCCGCACCGACAGCCGCGGCTCGCACTTCCGCGACGATCACCCGGTCTCCGGCGCGCTCGAGACGAGTGCGTTCACGGTCGTGCGCAAAAGCCGCGATGGCGCCATCGAGACCAGCATGGAGCCCGTGCGCTTCACCATCGTGAAGCCCGGCGAGACCATCCTGAAGGAGCCGCAGGCAGCGGAGTGATTGCAGGACTAGGCGAGATTGGCGCTCCTGATGCTTGCCCCGCGCTCGGCTGGACGCTTAACCAGGCGTCAGGCGGAAAGAGCTGCATTGGAACATTGTGTCGCCGGCCCTAATGTTGGCGCCGGCCTTGGCTCGGAACATTGCCGAGGTGGAAGGCAAGCGTGGGCTCGCGAACACCACGCAGCTTGGCACAGCCAATGCCGACGGTACGCATGCCAATGTGGATGCCGAAGGCGACCCGCAACGCCACCCGCCGACCTCCGAGCTTGCACCCGCCGGGGCGACTTCCGGGTACGATCGACGCGACAGGACGCGGCACGGAGGCTGTGGGCCAAATCCGGTCGTGGCGCAGCAGAATTGACGCGGGCAGAGGAGGCGCAATTGGTGGGTAAGCTGACGCATCGTCGATTGGCGCGTTGAAACCTGGGGACTGCATGTTTCGAGAGCGAGAACGAAGATTGGAAGTTGGCGGGCAGAGCAAAAAGCAACTTCTGTTGTCTTTGAGCGCCAACAAGATTCAGTTGAACAAGTACGCTCACATCCTCTTTGAGGATTCGAAGTTTACGACCTCTGAGCGGCGTCGATGGGTCGTCGTGACGGATCTCACAGTTGCCGAGTTGGGATTTTCATCTGGCGCAACCAGCGCTAATATCTTCGCGAGCGCAAGAGCTGTCGGCCTTGAACTTTGCTCGCTCGAACTGGCCCCGCATTTCCGGCTTCAATTCTTGGATCAATCTGAGGGGCCGTACCTCACTGTCGCATCAGCAAAGACCAATGACGATGAGGCCTTTCCCAATGGTTTTTATTTGCGACGACTCGATGGGGTGCTTTGGTTGCGCGGCTATCGGGCGAGCGCTGACTACCCCTGGGAACCAAGTAGCCGATTTGCATTCTTCGTGCCGTGACGGCAGTCATTGCGGTTGGCTGCTTTGATTGAGGTTCATTGCCGAAGACAAAGGCGAAGCGGACACGGTTAGAACATTCGATGAATGGTCGAAGTGGGTCACTCTCAGCCGCCGCGCCGCCCGCATGACTATGTGAAATCGTACCGTAGACCTGCCGAACGGCAAATTCGGCGCGCGGTCGAGCACGGCGGTTGGCAATGGTCCATCCCGACGAGCCGCGCTGCATCGAGCCGGCCACACGTTTTGGTCTGGCAGGTCG
>DAORNC010000142.1:0-5633 GCA_035440785.1 Rhabdaerophilum sp.
ACCGGCACGCCGGCGCATTTCGTTCATCCGGGCGAGGCGAGCCACGGCGACCTCGGCATGATCCGCTCGGAGGACGTGATCCTCGCGCTGTCTTGGTCCGGTGAGACGGCGGAACTTTCTGATATCATTGCCTATTCGCGCCGCTATCGCGTCGGGTTGATTGCGGTCACATCGAATCCTGCCTCCACGCTGGCCACGGAGGCGGATGTAGCGCTGGTGTTGCCAAAGGCGGAGGAAGCCTGCCCCAACGGCCTCGCGCCGACCACCTCGACCACCATGCAGATCACGCTTGGCGACGCGCTCGCGGTGGCGCTGCTCGAAGCGCGCGGCTTCACCAAAGAGGATTTCCGCGCCTTCCACCCTGGCGGCAAGCTTGGCGCGAAGCTGACCTTCGTGCGCGACATCATGCATCGCGGCGAGGCTTTGCCGGTCGTTTCCGCCGGCGCGGCGATGGGCGAGGCCATCGTCGTCATGAGCGGGAAAGGTTTCGGCTGTGTTGGCGTCGTCGGGCCGGGTGGCGAGCTTGCGGGAATCGTCAGTGACGGCGATCTTCGGCGTCACATGCGACCCGATCTCCTGATGCAGACGGTCGAATCGATCATGACCCGTGGACCGAAAACCGTTCGGGAGACGGTCCTGGCGGTTGAGGCGCTCGAACTTCTCAACCGCTCCAAGATCACGGCGCTATTCGTACTTGACGTCGAAGGCTGCCCCGTGGGTATCGTGCATATCCACGATCTTCTCCGGATCGGTGTTGCCTGAAAAAGCAGAGCCGCGTCAGGTCGGTTCGACGAGGAGAGTTGCGCCGTTAAGCCCCTTGACCCGAACCTTCGTGCCAGCCGGCAGATCAGGGCCGGCAACCCGCCACACGGTATCGTCCATGCGGACCTGCCCGATCCCGTCGGCGATGGCGGTCGAGAGCGTGAGGACACGTCCAACGAGGGTCACGGCCGGATCATGCAGATCGCGTGCGGCGTCGTTCTCGACCCTGGCACCGTAAATCTTCCAGCCGATACCGCCGCTAACAAGCGCCAGAATACCGAAAACGACCAGTTCCGCCCCCCCGCTGAAAGGCGCGAAGGCCGAGAGGACGGCCATTGCGACGGCCGCGATGCCGACGAAGAGGAGGTAGGTTCCGGGTGCTGCCAGAACCTCGGCCGCGATCAGCGCGAGGCCGAGCCCAAGCCAGCCCCAGACGGGAGGAAAGCCGAGGAGGGTCATGCTGGCCTCTTATTCCTTCGATTTGGGATCGGACCACGGCCGTTTCGGCGCTTCGGCGCGCGCCGGGGCATCACTGCCGCCGAGCGCGGATTTCGCGAGTTCGCTGATGCCGCCGAGCGTGCCGACGAGGCCACTCATCTCGGCCGGGACGATCACGACCTTCTGGTTCGGCGCGGTCGCCATCTTGGTGAAGGCGCCGACGTATTTTTCCGCGATGAGGTAGTTCACGGCCGCCGGATCGCCACCTGCGATCGCTTCCGAGACAAGCTTGGTTGCGTTCGCTTCTGCCTCGGCCTGACGCTCCCGGGCCTCGGCGTCGCGGAAGGCTGCTTCCTTGCGGCCCTCGGCGGCGAGAATTTGCGCCTGCTTCTCACCCTCGGCCTTTAGGATCGCTGATTGGCGTTGGCCTTCAGCCTCCAGGATCGAGGCCCGACGCTCGCGCTCGGCCTTCATCTGCCGGCCCATCGCGCCGACAAGATCGGCAGGGGGGACGATATCCTTGATCTCGATGCGCGTGACCTTCACGCCCCACGGCGAAGCGGCGGCATCGACGACGGACAGGAGCTTCACGTTGATCTCGTCCCGGTGGGAGAGGAGCGAATCGAGATCCATCGAACCCATCACGGTGCGGATATTCGTCGTCGTGAGGTTGAGGAGCGCATAATCGAGTTGGGCGACCTGATAGGTCGCACGCGCGGCGTCCACCACCTGATAGAAGATGACTCCATCGGCGCGGACCGTCGCATTGTCCTTCGTGATGACCTCCTGCGTCGGCACATCGAGCACCTGTTCCATCATGACGACCTTGGCGCCAACGGTTTCGATATACGGGATCACAAGGCCGAGGCCGGGGGTCAGTGTGCGGTTGTAGCGTCCGAAGCGCTCGACCGTGTAATGCCGCCCCTGCGGCACCTGCCGGATGCCGGCCATAAGCGTGACGATGACGAAGGCGACGAAAATGATGGCGACGATCTGGCCGCTATCCATGATCATGGGGTTTCTCCTCGGCGTTTTCCGCCCATGAGATGCAGATACGGGACGTGCGCGACAGTGCGCCCGTGCACAATGCTTTGGCAAGTGATTGTGTCAGGATGATTGTTTCTCCGGGCCCGCCCGCAATTTTTCGGCAAGACGGCGCATATAGTCGCCGAGCTGGTTGCACTCGTCTTCTGAGAGCGCTTCCATCATCTCGTCGAGCAGGTTGCATTCCGCCTGCAGCCCAAGCCGGGCGACACGTTCGCCCTCTTCAGTGAGGAACAAGAGCCGCACACGGCGATCCGCGGCATCGGTATCGCGGCGGACCCAGCCGAGATTTTCGAGATCGGGCAGCGCCATCGAGAGATTCGAACGACCGACGAATATCTTCTCCGCGAGCCGCTGCTGCGTCATGCCCGGCTGGTAGAGCAGGTTCGCCATGATATCGAACTGGGCAAGCTTGATGCCATGCACCGAAAGCGCTGCCACCAGCCGCTGGCCCCACAAGGAATGGACCCGCGCAACGGCAAGCCAGTTCTTGAATCGGGGGCGGTTCCACGGCAGTTCCGACATCGTCTCGTTGTTTCCGTCTTCTTGTTGTTGTGGTCCGGTGCGCGACAAGTTGCTCAGCGCCTGAAATCGCACTTGATCTTGTTCAAGATTGAACTATCATGTTCAAAACTGAACAAACTCAAGCGAGTCTCACCATGCCATATGCAGCGGTAAAGGTCATCCGTCCACTGGTGCGTGTTTCAAGCCATCTCTCCCCGCGCATCACCGGCAAGCTGGCATTCCGCCTGTTCTGCACGCCGGTCGGCCGTGCGCCCGTGCGCACCGACAACCCGCGTATTCGCGAGGCGCAGGCGGTGTTCTCCAAGGCGGAGCTTAGTAATCTCACCTACGGGTGTGGATATGTCCGCACGGCGCGTTTCGAGCCGGATCGGACCAGGCGCGGTACTGTTCTTCTGCTGCATGGCTGGGGCGGGCAGGGGCTGTTCATGGCCGGCTTCGTCGAGCCTTTGCTTGCCCACGGCTATCGTGTCGTGGCGATCGACCTTCCGGGGCACGGCGGATCCTCTGGGCGGCATCTGACCTTTCCGCTCGCCATCGAGGCCCTGAGCGCAGTGTCGCGCGGAGAGTTGCCGCTCGCTGGGATTGTCGGACATTCGTTCGGCGGCGCGGTGGCCGTGGCCGCCGCTGCCGGCGGCGTGCCGGCCTTCGCCGCATTACCCGTCCGCAAGATCGTGACGGTGGCCGCGCCGAATGCGATGCAGCCCTACGGCAAGGCTTTTGCCGACATGCTGGGGCTGACAGCGCGCGGGCACGCGGCATTTGAAGGTGAAGTCCAGAACGTTGCCGGGCGTCCGATGGAGAGCTTCGCGAGTGACGCTTATCTTGCCGACCTCAAGGTTCCAACTCTGCTGATCCACGCGCCGGACGACCGGGAGATTCCCTATGCCGATGCACAGGCGATGCTTGCGGCGGGGCCACATGTCTCGCTGCGCCCGGCACCGGGCCTCGGGCATCGGCGTATTCTCTTCGATTCCGGCGTGCAGCAGGCTGCGGCCGAGTTCATCGCGGCTTGAACTTATAGCCAGCCCATCAATTCGCGCCGGGCAATGATTTCGATGACATCGACGCCGCCTTCGGAGGCATTGAGCGCGGGGATATAGGCGAATTTCTCGCCGCCGTTATGCTCGAAGATCTCGCGGTTCTCACCGTCGAGCTCCTCGAGCGTTTCGAGGCAATCGGCGGAGAAGCCGGGCGCAATCACCGCGAGACGCTTCACGCCGGACTTCGCCAGCGTCTCGACGGTCTCGTCGGTGTAGGGTTGAAGCCAGGGATCGTTGCCGAACCGAGACTGGAAGGTAATGCGGAAACGGTCCTTGTTCCAACCGAGTGCCTCGCGCAGCAGACGGCCGGTCTTCTGGCACTCGCAATGGTAGGGATCGCCGGCCTGGAGATATTTCTCCGGCATGCCGTGAAAAGTCGCGATCAGCACTTCCGGCTCCCAATCGAGCGTAGCCAGATGCGCGTGCACAGATTTTGCCAGCGCGTCGATATAGGCCGGCTCGTCTGCATAGGCCGGGGCAACGCGGACATAAGGTTGCCAGCGCATCTTCATCAGCGCGCGGAACGCCTGATCGCAAGCGGTCGCGGTGGTCGCGGCCGCGTAATGCGGATAGAGCGGCAGCAGGAGAATGCGATCGCAACCCTGATCCATCAGCGCCTTGATACGGTTTTCAGTCGAGGGGTTCTGGTAACGCATCGCCCAATCAACGACGACCTTGGGTTCGCCGCCGAAGCGGGCCGCCAACTTCTCGGCCTGATCGCGAGTGATGGTCTTGAGAGGGCCTTCGTTCCTCTCGTTGTTCCAGATCGAGGCGTAGTCCTTGCCTTTCCGGCCAGGGCGTGTCGTCAGGATGATGAAGTTGAGCAGCGGCCACCAGATGAGGCGCGGAACCTCGATCACACGCCGATCGGAGAGGAACTCCTTGAGATAGCGCCGCATCGACCAGTAGTCGGTCGCATCCGGCGTGCCGAGGTTGAGCAGGAGGATGCCGATCTTCCCTTTGCTTACGGCAGGATGGCCATCCGGCAGGCGGATCGCACGCATTTCGGCTTCGGAGGAAAACGGGGCGGGAGTGGTGTCGGGCTTCTTCATGGGAGCACCATGTAACGTGCGCCCGCGATTTGTTAAGCCCATTGTTGCCTAGCCGACCGGCCTTTCGTCCGCGATCACCTTGCCGTCGTTCGGCAGGGTGCCGGGCGAAACGAGTTCGATCTTGCCTTTGAGGTTCGTGGCTGCCCGCAGGCTCGTGTCGATCGCTTCCGCCAGCGCGCCGCCAAGATCGGCAGATTCCACACGCAGGGTCATCACGTCCTGCTCATTCTCGCGCGTGACGATCAGCCGCATCCGGCCGAGGCCGGGGTGGCGGCGCGCGACCTCGTTGATCTGGGCGGGATCGACGAACATGCCCTTGACCTTGGTGCGCTGGTCGGCGCGGCCGAGCCAGCCGGCGAGGCGGCGGTTGGTGCGGCCGCAAGGCGACTGACCATCGATAATCTTCGAAAGATCGCCTGTGCCGAAACGCAGCAGCGGATAGTCGCGGCTGAGACGGGTGACGACGATCTCGCCCACTTCGCCATCGGGCACCGGATCATTCGTGCCGGGACGGACGATCTCGACGATCAGCCCCTCGTTGATGATGAGGCCGGAACGCGCGATCGATTCATAGGCAACGATGCCGAGATCGGCGGTTGCATAGGCCTGATAGGCCTCGACCCCGCGCGCCGAAATCGTCTGCTGGAGGCTGGGCGGGAAGGCGGCGCCGGAGACGAAGGCCTTCTTGATCGAGACGGCGGGTTTCCCCATCTCCTCGGCTTTGTCGAGGATGATCTTGAGGAAATCCGGCGTGCCGGCATAGCCGTCGGGT
>DAORNC010000142.1:5644-6654 GCA_035440785.1 Rhabdaerophilum sp.
CTCGACCTGCATCTCGGTCTGGCCTGGTCCGGCGGGGATCACGGCGCAGCCAAGCGCGTGGGCGCCGGACTCCATGATGAAGGCGCCGGGGGTGAAATGGTAGGAAAAGGTGTTGAGCACCACATCGCCCTTGCGGAAGCCGGCGGCGAACATGGCGCGGCCCGTGCCCCACCAGTCCGCCGCGTAGCCTTCGGGATCGTAGATCGGACCGGGCGAAACGAGGAGGCGCTTGAGCATCCCCGGCGGGCAGGTGGTGAGGTTGGCGAAGGGAAGGGCAACGCCCTGCATGCCGAGAAGCTCGCTCTTGCGCAGCACGGGGATCTGCGCGAGTGCGGCGCGGCTCGTCAGCGAGGCGACGTCGATGCCCGCAAGCTGCCGGTCAAGCGCTGTTGCTGCCGGGCGGGCCCAGGTCAGCAGGTCGCGGAGATCGCCAAGCTGCGCGACATCCCGCTGCTCCTGCGCGCGCGTTTCCGCCGCATCGAAAAACTCGCTCATCTTTCCGCTCCGTCACGTCCCGTCAGGTTCCCGGCGCCTTCGCGAGGAAGTCGCCCATGCGCTCCAGTGCTCGTTCGATATTCTCGAGCGAGTTTGCGTAGGAGAGCCGGATATAGCCTTCTCCATGCACGCCGAAATCGGGGCCGCCAATCGTGGCTACGCCCGCCTCCTCCAGCAATTGCGCGGCGAGTTTCTTGGCCTTCCAGCCCGTCGCCTTGATGTTAGGATAGGCATAGAAGGCGCCCTTAGGTGTCAGGCAAGTGACATTCGGCAGGCGATTGAGCCCGGCGACGACGGCCTTCCGCCGACGGTCGAATTCGGCGACCATCGCGTGCACGGCGTCCTGCGGTCCTTCGAGCGCGGCGATGCCGGCCCATTGGGCGGGTGCGTTGACGCAGGACCAGCAATTGACCGCGAGCTTGCGCATCGCCTCGTAACAGGCATCCGGCCAGATCGACCAACCCATGCGCCAGCCGGTCATCGCGTAGGTCTTCGACCATCCGTTGAGCAGGATC
>DAORNC010000143.1:0-541 GCA_035440785.1 Rhabdaerophilum sp.
GCCGGACTGGATCGCCGCCTCGGCGTAATCCGCATCGTCGTCCGGATGGATGATCGTAACGATCCGTTCAATTGCCTCGACAGCACCGAGATGGCGGATCGCCTCCGCCAGCACGGTCCGGCCGCCGATGCGGCGATACTGCTTGGGGACCTCGCCGCCGAGACGTCGGCCGCGGCCGGCGGCGACGATGATCGCGGTGACAGGAGGAGTGGCAGTCATGGCGATGTCCCGATCAATGAAGGCTGCCGATCCATCGGGAAAATCGGTGCGCAGGTCAATCACTCCGGAGGTGGATCGTGCCGCCCTTGCCCAAAATCGCGCTTTCCTTTACCTGACCGGGGGCAGGGGCAATGGGCAATCCGGCCTATGGCGACTTGGCACATATTTTCAGTCTCTTGCCTTCCTTGAGGCGAAATGCCTATTTTTTAGGCAATATGATGATGAAACTGGCGCCCATCCAGATCGGTCCATTCACGCTCTCCGGACCCGCCGCCCTGGCGCCGATGTCCGGCGTGACGGATCACGGGTTCCGCCTTGCAGC
>DAORNC010000143.1:639-2702 GCA_035440785.1 Rhabdaerophilum sp.
CCGATCCATGTCGTCCAGTTGGCGGGGTGCGAAGCAGCAGCGATGGCGGAGGGCGCGCGCGTCGCCGAGGCATCGGGAGCCGATATCATCGACATCAACATGGGCTGTCCGGCGAAACGCGTGACGAACGGCTGGTCCGGTTCGGCGCTGATGCGCGATCTCGACCATGCCCAGGGGTTGATTGATGCCGTCCGGCGGGCGGTGAAGGTTCCTGTCACGCTCAAGATGCGGCTCGGCTGGGACGAAAAAACGAAAAATGCCGCCGAGCTCGCGCGCCGCGCCGAGGATTCCGGTCTTTCGCTCGTCACGGTTCATGGCCGGACGCGGATGCAGTTCTACAAGGGGCAGGCGGACTGGAAGGCTGTTCGCGCCGTCCGGGAAGCGACGCGCCTGCCGTTGATCGTCAACGGCGACATTGCTGGCATCGCGGACGCCGAGGCCGCGCTCGCACAATCCGGCGCTGATGCCGTGATGATCGGGCGCGCGGCGCTGGGGCGCCCCTGGCTTGTCGGCGAGATAGCCGCTCATCTCACCCGAAGCAGTCAGGCTAAGATCGCGCCGACCGCGATGGCTAGGGCCGCGATGGACCACTATCACTCCCTCGTCGCCACGATGGGCGAAAGGCAGGGCGTGCGCCACGCCCGCAAACATGTCGCGGCCTATGCCGAGGAAGCCGTGCGGCGCGGCGGCCATGTCGAACGGCGAGAGCTGGCGGAAATCTTGCAGGCGGATGAAGCCGAACGTGTTTCGCGCTTTCTCGAAACCCTGTTCGATGCCGCCGACGCGCCACTGCCCGGAAAGGCAGCCTGAGGCACCGACCGGAAAGGATGCGAGCCCCTTGCGTACCCTGATCGACGCGATGCCGATGCCGGTCATCGAACTCGATGGCAAAAGCCGGATCGTCTTCGCGAATTCGGCCGCTGAACCGCTCCTCGGTGCGGGCCGCGAGCGCCTGCGCGCACGCACTCTGGCGGAATTCGTTCCACCCAATTCGCCGCTCCTGCAGTTGATCGAGCATGTTCGGGCAAAGGGGGGCAGCGTCACCGAATACGGTATCGAGCTTTCATCGGGACGATATGCGAAAAACGATTACGTCGCCGATATCTACGCCTCGCCGCTGGTGGACCGGAAAGACGAGATCCTGCTCGTGATCCAGCCGCGTGCGATCATGGACAAGATGAACCGGCAATTGACCCATCGCGACGCGGTGCGCTCCGTGGGTGCGATGGCCTCGATGCTGGCGCATGAGATCAAGAATCCGCTTTCCGGCATCCGCGGTGCGGCGCAACTGATCGAACATTCGCTTCCCGAGGCGGAAAAGCCGCTGTCAGCCCTCATTCGCTCCGAAGTGGACCGCATCGTCCGCCTCGTCGAGCGCTTCGAGATCTTCTCGGACGGGCGGCCGCTACCGATGACGCCGGTCAACATCCACGAGGTTCTCGATCACGTTACCCGGCTCGCGACGAGTGGTTTCGCCGCGCATATCACCTTCGAGAACCGCTTCGACCCCTCGTTGCCGGCGATCCTCGCCAACCGAGACAAGCTGGTCCAGGCCATTCTGAACCTTGTCAAGAATGCCGCCGAGGCCATCGGGTCGGATGCGTCGGACGGTCGGATCGTGCTGTCCACGGCCTTCCGGCCTGGTGTATCGGTGATGGTCCCCACGAGCGCGCAGCGCGTGGCGTTGCCGTTCGAGGTCTGTATCTACGACAACGGGCCCGGCATCCCGGAAAACCTGATGCCGCATCTCTTCGAACCGTTCGTGACCAGCAAGGCCTCAGGTTCTGGCCTCGGTCTTGCAATGGTGGCGAAAGTCGTGAGCGATCACGGCGGGGTCATCGAATGCGAGCGTATCAAGGGGCAGACGCTGTTCCGGATCCTCCTGCCGATGCACCACGCGCGCGAGCACTGACGAGGGAGCGATGCCGCGACACGGCATCGCCGACTGAACTGAAACGAGGGCCCAACAGGCATGGCACCACTGATCCTTGTGGCGGATGACGATCTGGCGATCCGGACGGTCGTCTCGCAGGCGCTGATCCGGGCCGGCTACGAGGTGCGGG
>DAORNC010000143.1:2746-5086 GCA_035440785.1 Rhabdaerophilum sp.
TCGAAGCCGGCGACGGCGATCTCGTCATCACGGACGTGGTGATGCCGGACGAGAACATATTTGAGTTGCTGCCGCGCATGAAAAAGGCGCGCCCCGAACTGCCGATCGTGGTGATGAGTGCCCAGAACACCTTCATGACCGCGATCCGCGCCTCCGAGCGTGGCGCCTATGAATACCTCCCCAAACCGTTCGATCTCGACCAGTTGATCCGGATCGTCGGGCAGGCGCTCGCGGGTAGCGAGGCCAAGAAGGTTCCCGCTCCGGAAACGAAACCGGACGCCGAGGCCGCCAAACCCAGCGAGGAAATCCCGCTCGTGGGCCGTTCCGGCGCGATGCAGGATGTCTACCGCGTCCTCGCGCGGCTGATGAACACCGACCTTACGGTAATGATTACCGGAGAGAGCGGCACCGGCAAGGAACTTGTCGCACGGGCGCTGCATGATTTCGGACGTCGCCGGAAAGGCCCTTTCGTCGCGATCAACATGGCGGCGATCCCGCGCGATCTCATCGAGAGCGAACTCTTCGGCCACGAGAAGGGTGCCTTTACGGGCGCCGCCCAGCGCAGCCAGGGTCGTTTCGAGCAGGCCGAAGGCGGGACACTGTTCCTCGACGAAATCGGCGACATGCCGATGGAGGCCCAAACACGCCTCCTGCGCGTGCTCCAGCAGGGCGAGTACATGACTGTCGGTGGCCGGACACCGATCAAGACCGATGTCCGCATCGTTGCCGCCACCAACAAGGATCTGGTGACGCTGATCGAGAAGGGCCTCTTCCGCGAGGACCTCTACTACCGCCTCTCGGTGGTGCCGATCCGCCTGCCGCCCTTGCGTGAACGTCTCGGCGATATTCCCGATCTTGCGCGACACTTCCTCACCCTAGCCGAGAAGGAAGGGTTGCCGCGCAAGAGCTTCGATCAGGCCGCGCTGGAGCGGCTGAAACGGCACGATTGGCCGGGCAACATCCGCGAACTCGAAAACCTCGTCCGCCGCCTCGCCGCGCTGCATCCGGACGACGTCATCGGCGTGCAGGCCATCGAGAACGAACTGACGCTGGTGCGGCGGGCAGCACCGCGCGAGGCCGAGCAGCGCATCGTCGAGGCCACGACGACCGGCGAGACGCTGGAGAACTTCTTCCGCAGCTACCTCAAGACCTATTTCGCCCGCTTCGGTGACGAGCTGCCGCCCGAGGGCCTTTATGACCGGATGCTCGTTGAGTTCGAACGCCCGCTGGTCGCAGCGGCGCTGGCCGCAACCAACGGCAATCAGGTCCGCGCGGCGGACCTGCTTGGCCTCAACCGGAACACGCTGCGCAAGAAAATCCGCGAACTGGGGATTCGGATGACAAGCGCGGTGGGCTAGGCCTGCCGCAGAATTGTCGCAATCCAACAACACTGTTGCGATTATGAGTCATTCAGGCCAGTGTTTTGGCCCGATCAGAATCGCTGCGTCGCGGCACTTCATTCAACCCGGTTTCCGAGCGTTTTCGTGACAACGATCCGTCGCATTTCTCGCATCTTCGTGCGCGGCCTTCCGGTCGCCGGAGCGGCACACGCATGACGGATCGCATGCCCGGCGAAGCAGCGGAGACCGGCGCGCCCTCCGAGAGCACGGCCGATGTGAAGCCGCCGGAGAGGGTTCTCTCGTTCGACGAACGGACGGGTTCGGTCTGGGCGACGGTCACGGTCATCGTCTCGCTTCTTGCTGCCATCGGCACCTTCCTGTTCCTGATGGGCACGCTCGGCGTCGAACCAGACGAGCGCACGACGCTGATTTTCCTCGGGGTGGACGTCGCGCTGATCCTCGCGCTGCTGATGATCGTCGCACGCGAACTCTGGCGGCTGCATCGCGCCAATCAGGCGGGGCTCGCGGGCGCACGGCTGCACCGACGCATCGTCAGCCTCTTCAGCCTCGTCGCGGCAGTGCCGACAGCACTCGTAGCCGGCGCAGCCGTGATCGCGCTGGAGAGAGGCCTGACGCCGTGGTTCTCCGGCGACCTTCGCTCCCTCGTGCAGAACGCGGACGTGATCTCGCGGAATTTCCAGCAGCAGATCTGCCAGAACCTCATCCGAGAGACGCGGCTGATGGCGAACGATCTCGACCGCGCCGGATCAAGCGGCTTCTTCATCAACAATCAGGCCGGCTTCCAGAGTTTCCTCAACGGGCGCGCCGCCGCGCTCGGATTTCCCTATGCCGTGATCTTCAAGGAAGACGGCACGATGGTGGAAAAAGCGCAGGTCGAGGCGCGCAACGCGGTCACGCCGCCGGTCGTCTCGCCCGAGGACTTCCGCTACGCAGGCACGGAGGAACCGCCTTGCCTGTTCAGTCGCGAATCCATCGGCGG
>DAORNC010000143.1:5103-6651 GCA_035440785.1 Rhabdaerophilum sp.
GAGCTTCGGCAAGGATTCGTTCCTGATGGTCGCTCGCAGCATCGATCCGCGGATGCTGGAGTTTCCGGTGATCGCACGCTCGGGCATCCTTCAATACCAGATCCTCGAACAGCGCCGGAAGGCAACACAGCTTGGCATCGTCCTGGTGTTCGCGCTGCTCACGCTGATCGGTCTGCTGGCTTCCGTACTGCTCGGGCTCGGGTTCGCCGACAAGCTCGTCGATCCGATCCGGCGACTGATGCAGGCGACGGATCAGGTCTCCGCCGGTAACCTCTATGTGCAGGTGCCGCTCGCCAAGATCGGCAGCGACCTCGGCCAGTTGGGCGCGACCTTCAACAACATGACGAGCGTGCTTCGCGAGCAGCATGACAGCCTGAGCGAAGCGAACGCGTTGATCGACCGCCGCCGGCGTTTCATGGAAGCCGTGCTCTCCTCGGTACCGGCCGGCGTAATCGGCCTCGACGTGGCAGGACAGGTGAGTCTCATCAACCCGATGGCCCGGCAGATCCTCGGCCTCGGCGATCAGGACATCCACGACCGTCACTACACCGATGTGCTGCCGGAAATCGCCGGGGCGATCGAGGACGCGCGCGCCGCCGCGCCGCGCCTCACGCAGACGGAAATCATGCTGCGCCGCCGGGGGATGGAGCGCACGCTCTCGGTACGAATCACGGCGGATTCGACCGGCGGCCACGTCATCACGCTCGATGACATCACCGATCTCGTCACTGCACAGCGCACCTCTGCCTGGGCGGATGTGGCGCGACGCATCGCCCACGAGATCAAGAATCCGCTGACGCCGATCCAGCTCTCCGCCGAGCGAATCCGGCGCAAGTTCGGCAAGGTCATCACCGAAGATCGGCCTGTGTTCGACCAGTGCACCGATACGATCATCCGTCAGGTCGAAGACATTAAACGGATGGTGGACGAGTTCTCCTCGTTCGCGCGAATGCCGAAACCGCAGCCGAAGGACGAGGATCTGACGGCCACCTTGCGCGAGGTCGCGTTCCTGATGCGCGTCGGCAACCCGGCGATCGCCATCGAGGACACGCTATCCGATCATCCGGTCATGGCGCGCTACGATCGCCGCCTGATCGCTCAGGCAGTGCAGAACCTGATCAAGAATGCCTGCGAGGCGATCGCCGAATCGCCGGCGGGCGAGGCGGAAGCGGGGCGCATCGACATCAGCCTGAAAGAGCAGGGCGACACGCTGGTGGTCGATATCCGCGACAACGGCAAGGGTTTCCCGAAGGAGGACCGCCAGCGCCTCCTCGAACCCTACATGACGACGCGCGACGGGGGCACCGGTCTTGGTCTCCCGATTGTCGCCAAGATCTTCGAGGATCACGGCGGGCGGATAGAATTGCTCGACCCGCTGCCGATTGACGGTGTCGCCCAGCCCGGCGCGCTCGTCCGTATCCATCTGCCGCGTTACGCGCCTCTCGAGGCGCCCGAAACCACGAAACCCGACCAACCCGGAAAACCCGAGGAAAACCGATAATGGCAAGCGACATTCTCATCGTGGATGACGAGGCCGATATCCGCGAA
>DAORNC010000144.1:0-299 GCA_035440785.1 Rhabdaerophilum sp.
GGCGCAGGAAGCGGGCCAGAGCGTGGAGGTTCCCTTCGCCCCCGGCCGCACCGATGCTTCGCAGGCGCAGACCGATGTCGAGAGCTTCGCGGTTCTGGAACCGGAGGCGGACGGGTTCCGCAACTATCTCAAGAAGCGTTACTCGGTTCCGGCCGAGGAACTGCTCGTCGATCGCGCCCAGCTTCTGACGTTGACCGCGCCGGAGATGACCGTCCTGGTCGGTGGCCTGCGCGTTCTCGGCGCCAATGCTGGTGGCTCCAGGCACGGTGTCTTCACTGCACGCCCTGGCGTCCTGACGA
>DAORNC010000144.1:314-6377 GCA_035440785.1 Rhabdaerophilum sp.
ACCTGCTCGACATGGGCACGGAGTGGAAGCCGCTTGCCGGGCAGGACGGAGTCTACGAGGGGCGCTCCCGCAAGACCGGTGATGTGAAGTGGACCGGCACGAGAGCCGATCTTGTTTTCGGCTCGAACTCGCTGCTGAGGGCGCTGGCCGAGGTTTACGGCCAGGACGACGGGCAGGCGAAGTTCGTCCGCGATTTCGTTGCCGCCTGGACGAAGGTTATGAACGCGGACCGCTTCGACCTTGCCTGACGACAGATCGGTCGTGATCCACGGCTCTGCCCCCCGGAGCCTTGGCGCCGCCCCCTCCGGGGCGGCGTTATTCTTTTTCGGCCGGTGTCAGGTGCCGCAGAAGGTCTGGTATTGCCCGCAGGTCTCCGGGGCGGGCTGCGCCAGCGATTCCATATCGGGCCTCGCCTCGAATGGCGATTGGAGGGCGGCAAGCAGGCCGTCGAAGGTTGCCATATTGCCGGCATAGGCGTCATCCAGCGCCGCCTCGACCCGGTGGTTGCGTGGAATGTAGAGCGGATTGACCCGGTTCATCCGCGTGGAAATCTCGGTCGGTGCCGTGGCTTCCGTGTCGATGCGATTCCGCCAGCGCAGGAGCCACACTCGCGCGTCCTCGTGACCGCCAAGCGCGGCGAGGATGGTTTCTCCATCGCCGGATATGGCATCTGCGAGCAGCCGGAAAAAACTGGTGTAGTCGGTCGCGCCCCGCGCCATCAGTGTGAGAAGATCGCCGGCGAGGTCGCGATCCGTCTCGTTTTCCTTCACAAGGCCGAGCTTCGCCCGCATGCCGGCCAGCCAGGCGCGCTGGTAGCGGCCGAGAAACTGATCGAGAAGCTCTGTCGCCGGCGCGACGGCCCTCGCCGGATCATCCGGCGCGATCAGCGGCAGCAGGCTTTCCGCGAACCGCGCGAGATTCCACACCCCGATCCGCGGCTGGTTGCCGTAAGCGTAGCGACCCTGCCGGTCGATCGACGAGAAAACCGTCTCCGGATTGTAGCGATCCATGAAGGCACAGGGACCATAGTCGATTGTTTCGCCCGAGATTGTCATATTGTCGGTGTTCATGACTCCGTGGATGAATCCTGTGAGCATCCATCGCGCGACAAGGTTGGCCTGCCGTTCGACCACCGCTGCGAGCAGCGCGATATAGCGATCCTCGCGCCCGGCGAGCGAAGGAAAATGCCGCCGGAGCGCGTAGTCGGCCAGTTGCTTCAGTCGGGCGTGATCGCCGCGCGCTGCGAAGTACTCGAAAGTGCCGACCCGGAGGTGGCTGGCCGCGACGCGCGTCAGCACCGCACCGGGGAGCAGGGCGTCGCGGTAGATCGTCTCGCCGGTCGTCACGACAGCGAGCGCGCGCGTCGTTGGAATGCCGAGCGCGTGCATGGCCTCGCCGATGAGATATTCGCGCAGGACCGGCCCGAGCGCGGCCTTGCCGTCGCCACGCCGCGAGAACGGCGTGGGCCCGGAGCCCTTTAGATGAAGATCTCGTCTCCGGCCGTCGCGGTCGAATGCCTCGCCGATCAGCAGCGCGCGGCCATCGCCGAGTTGCGGTGAAAACTGGCCAAACTGGTGCCCGGCATAGATCATGGCGAGCGGCGTGCTGCCGTCGAGCGGTTCCATACCGGAAAGCAAACGGGCAATGTCCTTGCGCGCCTCGAACCCGGCAGGCAGGCCAAGCTCATCGGCAAGCACGCGGTTGAAGCGCAGCAGACGAGGTTCGGGCACCGTCGCGCCTTTCCACGGCACATAGAAGCCTTCCATCTCGCGCGCGAATTCATTGTCGAGCAAACTGGCGAGGTCCGGCACAGGCCTGTCCTTTCAGGCGAAAGAAGCAGATATAGGCGCCCCCGGTCGACTTTCCATCGTTATCGTGCTGGCTTGGCGGGCGAACGCGGCTTCGGGAATATGCCCTTGGTCAGGAACTTCTGTCCCTTCGGCTGTCGCCCGCTTTTCGGGGAAATGCGCCGGCCTTCGCCGCCCGATTTTCCGGTCCCTGCGGGTTGCCAGTTCGGAACGAGGTGATGCTTGCCCGGACCGATGAGATCGGCGCGCCCCATTTCCTTGAGTGCTTCGCGCAGGAGTGGCCAGTTTTCGGCATCGTGATAGCGCAGGAACGCCTTGTGCAGCCGCCGCTGCCTCAGGCCGCGAACAGTATCGACCGGATCGGAAGCACCGCGTCGGACCGGTCGGAGCGGGTTGACGCCGGAGTGATACATCGCCGTCGAAAGCGCCATAGGAGAAGGAAGGAAAGTCTGAACTTGGTCCGCGCGATATCCATTTTTCTTCAACCAGATCGCGAGGTTCATCATGTCCTCGTCCGTCGTGCCCGGATGGGCGGCGATAAAATACGGAATGAGGAAATACTTCTTGCCGGCCTTCTGCGCGGCGGCATCGAACAGGCGTTTGAAGGCATCGTAGGAGCCGATGCCGGGCTTCATCATTTTCGAGAGCGGGCCGTCTTCGGTGTGCTCCGGTGCGATCTTGAGATAGCCGCCGACATGGTGTTCGACGAGTTCCTTGACGTATTCCGGGCTCTCGACCGCAAGGTCGTAGCGCACGCCCGAGGCGACGTTGACCTTCTTCACGCCAGGAATGGCGCGCGCCTTGCGATAGAGCTGGATCAGCGCCTCGTGGCTCGTGTTGAGGTTCTTGCAGATATCCGGGTAGACGCAGGAGGGGCGGCGGCACACGGCCTCGATCGCCTTGTCCTTGCAGCCGATGCGATACATGTTCGCGGTCGGCCCGCCGATATCGGAAATGACGCCGGTGAAGGCGTCATCCTTGTCGCGGATATCCTCGATCTCCTTGAGGATCGAGCCTTCCGATCGCGACTGGATCACGCGGCCCTCGTGCTCGGTGATCGAGCAGAACGAGCAGCCGCCGAAACAGCCGCGCATGATCGTCACGGAATGGCGGATCATCTCCCAGGCCGGGATTTTCTGGCCTTCGTAGGATGGGTGCGGCGCGCGGGCGTAGGGGAGTTCGTAGACCGCGTCCATCTCCTCGGTCGAGAGCGGGATCGGCGGCGCGGTCACCCAGAGCTGGCGGTTGCCGTGCGCCTGCGTCAACGGCCAGGCGTTGCCGGGGTTGCTCTCCTTGTGCAGGACGCGAGAGGCGCGGGCATAGGCCTCCTTGTCCTCGGCGACGACCTCGTAGGCGGGGAGGCGGATGACGCCCTTGCCGGCGGCGGCTTTCTCGTCGTTGCGGAGTTTGCCCTCGTCGCCGTCCTGAAGATCCTCGGCGGAGGCTTCGAACCAGCCTTCCGGCGTGCCGGAACGGGCGAAAGCGATGCCACGGATATCCGAAAAGTCCTGATTGAGACCGTTTTTGGCAATCCGGTGCGCGACCTCGACCAACGCGCGCTCGGCGTTGCCGTAGATCAGCAGGTCGCCTTTCGCATCGAACAGGATCGAGCGGCGCACCTTGTCCGACCAGTAGTCGTAATGCGCGATACGGCGCAGGGAGGCTTCGATACCGCCGAGGATGATCGGCACACCGGAAAACGCCTCGCGGCAGCGCTGGGCGTAGACTGTCACGGCGCGGTCGGGGCGCTTGCCGCCTGCGCCGCCGGGCGTGTAGTTGTCGTTGTGCCGGAGGCGCCGGTCGGAAGTGTAGCGGTTGACCATGGAATCCATGTTGCCGCCGGTGATTCCGAAGAACAGGTTGGGCTTGCCGAGCGCCCGGAATGGCGCCGCACTTTGCCAGTCCGGTTGCGCGATGATGCCGACGCGGAACCCTTGCGCTTCCAGCAAACGACCGATGATCGCCATCCCGAAACTCGGATGATCGACGTAGGCGTCACCCGTCACGAGGATGATGTCGCACGAATCCCATCCGAGACTGTCCATCTCCGCGCGCGACATCGGCAGGAAAGGCGCCGTGCCGAAGCGCTGCGCCCAATACTTCTTGTAGGCGAAGAGCGGTTTGGTGCCTTCCGGCACGGGATTGAGCGAGGCCATAACGGATCCAAGGATCGAAAAATCGGGTGTTGGCGAACCCCATACAGCAAAAAGTGTCAAAAAGGCAGATGCATTCACGCGTGTTTCGCCCTCGACGCCCGCGCGCGCGCCGCCTAGGATGCAGCATACACGCCGGAATCGGCGACGCGTTCGGGATCAGGCAGGCGGATGCGCTATTCGGCCCTTTCGATCTTCCTCCAAGGCCTCGCCGGCAACAGGCACTGGGCTCCGGCCTTCCGCGCGCCAGACCTCAGGCCACATTATGATGTCGTGATCGTCGGTGGAGGCGGGCACGGGCTCGCAACCGCCTATTATCTTGCCAAGGTGTTCGGGGTCACCAATATCGCCGTGCTGGAAAGGGGGTATCTCGGCTCCGGCAATGTTGGCCGGAACACGACCATCATCCGCTCCAACTATCTGCTGCCGGGCAACAACCCGTTCTACGAGCTGTCGCTGAAACTCTGGGAGGGGTTGGAGCAGGATTTCAACTTCAACGCGATGGTCTCGCAGCGCGGCGTGCTCAACCTCTACCACTCCGACGCCCAGCGCGATGCTTATACCCGGCGCGGCAATGCGATGCGTCTGCATGGCGTTGATGCCGAACTGCTCGACCGCGAAGCTGTGCGGGCGAAATTGCCTTTCCTCGATTTCGACAACGCGCGTTTCCCCATCATGGGTGGGCTCTTGCAGCCGCGTGGCGGAACGGTGCGGCACGATGCGGTTGCATGGGGTTATGCCCGCGGCGCGGACGCGCGCGGGGTCGATATCATCCAGCATTGCGAGGTGACGGGCATCCGCCGCGAGAATGGACGTGTCGCGGGCGTCGAGACCAGCCGCGGCTTCATCGGCTGTGACAAGCTTGCACTGGCGACGGCGGGGCACTCATCTGTCACGGCCGCGATGGCGGGCCTGCGTTTACCGATAGAGAGCCATGTGCTGCAAGCCTTCGTGTCCGAGGGGCTGAAACCCTTCATCGATTGTGTCGTTACCTTTGGCGCCGGTCATTTCTACCTCTCGCAGTCGGACAAGGGCGGGCTTGTCTTCGGGGGTGACATCGACGGCTACAATTCCTACGCCCAGCGCGGCTCGCTCTCGCTCGTCGAGCATGTCGCGGAAGCGGGCGTCGCGCTCATACCGGCGCTCTCGCGTGTTCGCTTCCTCCGGAGCTGGGGCGGCGTCATGGATATGAGCATGGACGGCTCGCCCATCATCGATCGCACGCCGATTGACAACCTCTATCTCAACGCCGGCTGGTGCTACGGTGGCTTCAAGGCGACCCCGGCTTCCGGCTACTGCTTTGCCCATCTCATCGCTCGCGACGCGCCACAGGAAACCGCGCGCGCCTTCCGGCTCGATCGGTTCGAGCGTGGCCGCCCGATCGACGAGAAGGGGTTGGGCGCGCAGCCCAATCTGCATTGAACGATGGCAAGCCTGATCTCCTGTCCGCACTGTGGCACGAGACCGCGCGAGGAATTCGCGGTGAGGGGCGATGCGGCACCGGCTCGCCCCGCTCCGGAGGCCCCGGCAGCAGATTGGCATGCCTATGTGCACCTGCGCGACAATCCGAAAGGCCGCCACCGCGAGTTCTGGCATCATGCGTCGGGCTGCCGACGCTGGCTCATCGTCGAGCGCGATACCGCCAGCCATGAGGTCTATTCGGTCACCGATGCAGCATCCGCAAAAAGGGGAGGCGGTGCATGACCGGCTTCCGCTTGCCGCGCGGCGGACGCATAGACCGCACCAGCACCTTGCGCTTCACCTTCGATGGTCGGGCGATGAAGGGGCATCCCGGCGACACCTTGGCTTCGGCCCTGCTTGCCAACGGCGTGCGGATCGTCGGACGCTCGTTCAAGTATCATCGTCCGCGCGGGGTCCTGACAGCGGGGTCGTCCGAGCCCAATGCACTCGTCACGCTCGGAGCGGGTGCGCGCAGCGAGCCGAATACCCGTGCCACGATGGTCGAGCTTTCGGACGGCCTCATCGCGCGAAGCCAGAACTGCTGGCCCACCGCCGCGTTCGATATCGGCGCGATCAACGGCCTGCTCTCGCCGTTCCTCTCGGCAGGCTTCTACTACAAGACCTTCATGTGGCCTGCGCCG
>DAORNC010000145.1:0-1241 GCA_035440785.1 Rhabdaerophilum sp.
CTGCACAATCAGGATTTCATCAACCGCTTCGTGCTCGGCATGGATCAGGGCACCATGCCGGATTGGGCGAAGGACAAGGAGAACTTCAAGGACTACATCCTCGGCACCTATGACAAGACGCCGAAGACTCCCGAATGGGCCGAGCCGATCTGCGGCGTGAAGGCGGATGATATCCGCAAGCTTGCCCGGATGTATGCTGGCACCAAGCCTGCCGCGCTCAAAGCGAGCTGGGCACCGGGCCGCAACGCCTATGGCGAGCAGTACAACCGCATGGCCGCCGCCCTTCAGGCCATGACCGGCAACATCGGCGTGCTCGGCGGCTGTGCCGAGGGCGTCGGCAAGGCGTTCCATTCGGAAGCGGTCGCCTACCCCTACGACCAGTATGCCAATGTCTGGTATGCCTCGATCAAGTCGGATCGCTGGGCGCATTGCGTCATCAACTACCCGAACGTAAGACGCGAGGAGATCGGCCTCTGGCCGCGGCAGGACAATCTCGACGGCGTGATCCCCAATATCAAGGGCATCTTCTGGCAGGGATCGGACTGGTTCAACCAGCTCACCAACATCAACAAGGAAATCGAGGCGATCAAGAAGCTCGAACTCGTGGTGTGCATGGATTCGACCATCACGCCTTCGGGCATCTGGGCCGACGTGCTGCTGCCGATCGCGACACACTTCGAGCGGCACGACGTCGCGCTGCCCTGGTACAAGGGCCATTACTACATCCACCGGCCGAAAGTGATCCAGCCGCTCGGCGAGTCGAAGTCGGACTTTCAGGTCTTCACCGAACTCGCCTACCGGCTCGGCTTCGGCCCGGCGTTCAACCCCAAGGCCAACCGCGATTATTTCCACATCGACGATAATGTCGACGAAGCCTACCTGCGCGAATGGTGGGAAGGTCGCGTCATGGGGAATGCCGCCCACCCCGTCACGATGGGCTGGGAGGAGTTCAAGAAGCGCGGCATCTACAAGTTCCACCTGCATGAGCCGCATGTCGCCTTCAAGGACCAGATCGAGAAGGGTATCCCCTTCCAGACAGCCTCAGGCCGGATCGAGATCTTCTCGACCCAACTCGCGCAGATCACGGACTGGACGAAGACACAATACGGCTACGAGATCCCCTACATCCCAAAGTGGATCGAGCCGTGGGAATCGCTCAATTCGCCGAAGACGGCGCAGTTCCCGTTCCACCTCATCTCGCCGCATCCGCGCTGGCGGACGCATTCGATCTTCAACAACAT
>DAORNC010000145.1:1342-6311 GCA_035440785.1 Rhabdaerophilum sp.
GATCGCGGCCGCGTCGTGGTCCCGGTCTATGCGACCGAACGCTGCATGCCCGGCGTCGCGGTGCTGCACGAAGGCGCATGGATGGACCTCGACAAGAACGGCGTCGATCGCGCCGGCAACCCGGACTTCCTGACGCTGGACGAGCCGAGCCCTGCCGGCGCCTTCGCCTACAACACCGTGCTCTGCGCCATCCGCAAGACGGCGCTTGAGCACAAGCCGGGCTGGGATCAGCTCGCAACCTCCCGGAGCCACGTGTTCCGGCGCGATCTCTAATCGGGGACTTCGATCATGGCGAACGAAAAAGACAAGGCCGCGATCAAAGAGGCCGTCAAGCGCAAGAAGCGCGAGCACTATGTGCCGGTGGTGCCGGATACGCAGCTCGGCTTCATCCACAACAACGTCGATTGTATCGGCTGCCGCGCCTGCGAGATCGCCTGCAAGGATAAGAACGGCTTGCCGCCGGGGCCCCGCTTCCGGCGCGTGCAATATGTCGAGGGCGGCACCTATCCGGAGGTGTTCGCCTACAAGATCAACATGTCGTGCAACCATTGCGCCGAGCCGGCTTGCCTGCCGACCTGCCCGACCGGAGCGATCTTCAAGCGCAAGAAGGACGGCATCGTCGATATCGACTCGACCCTGTGCATCGGCTGCCGGCGCTGCGAGGCCGCCTGCCCGTTCGGCGCACCGCAGTACAATGCCGAGACCAACACGGTCGTCAAATGCAACATGTGCGTCGACGAGATCGATGCCGGCCGCAAGCCCTACTGCGTGATGGCCTGCATGATGCGCGTGCTCGATATCGGGCCGATCGACCAGCTCCGCGCCGGCACCTACGAGACCAAGGCACGCGGCGCCAATGACGAGATCGTCCGTCAGGTGCGCAACATGGCCGATCCGGAACTCACCAATCCGTCGATTGTCTTCGTGCCGCATTCCAAGGGGAAGGTTGGATGAATGTCGCCATCCGGGAGATCAGACCCGAGAAGCAAGCGCAGCTGAGCGTCTGCGCCGAAGACCTCCGGCTGCTGATGCACCTGCACGACCGCGAGGTGGATGCGCCCCTTCTCGCCGGCCTGAAAGAGGCCGACTTTCCGCATTGCCTCGCCCTGAAGGGCGATGACGCAGCGGACATCTCGGCGTTCGAGATTTTCGGGGGTGCACTCGATGGCGACGAAGGTTCGGGAACGCCGGCGGCGCTCGACGCTCTCCATGCGGATTTCGCGGCGATCTATCTCAACCACACCTATTCCGTCTCGCCGCTCGAATGCGTCTGGCTCGATCCGGAGGGGTTGATCCTTCAGGAGCCGATGTTCGAGATCCGGCAATGGTATGCCCATTATGAGCTCGCGGCCCGGAACTGGCGTGTGCGGTCAGACGATCACCTCGCCTATCAGCTTGAATTCATCGCGCATCTCCTGACGCATCCGCTCGACCACGGACCAAAGGATGCTGCCGCCTTCATGGATCATCATGTGCTGCGCTGGATCGAACCTTTCGCGGCGCGAGTCTCAACCCGTTGCCGGACGCAGTTCTACGCCGGGCTCGCGCTGGTGACGGTCAGCGTCCTCGGCCGCTTGCGGAAGGAGCTTGTGCGTCTTGCCGGAATGCCGCTCGTCGAACCCGAACCGATCGAAGAAGAGAAGCAACGCCGGCGCGCCATGGCTCAGGAAGAAGCCGGGCGTTTCCTGCCCGGCGCAGCCCCGAGCTGGTGACGATGAGCGGCGAACCCGTCCTTCCGGGCATCGATGCGTGCATGTGCGTGCATGCGCTTGCCCCATTCGCGCGTTGTGAAGCCTGTGCCGCGGCCTGCCCGAAAGACGCGATCCTGCTCGACGATGAGGGCCTTTCGCTCGATCCGACGGCCTGCGATGGCTGCGGGCTCTGCGTTCCCGCCTGCCCGCGCGCCGCGATAACCCTGCAGCGACCGCTGACGATCCTCTTTGCCGGGCGGAGATGCGGTTCCGCCTGGGCCACCTGCCGCGAAGTCCGGGAGGCCGGCGAAACCTCCCTCGCCTGCCAGCATGCGCTCGGCCACCGCGACCTCGACTCTCTCGCCGAGGAAGGCGTGCATGCGTTGCACATCCTCTCCGGGGACTGTGCGGACTGCCCGAACGGCGCCGGACCGCAACAACTCGAAAACGCGCACGCGCGTCATGTCGCGATAAGGAAAAGCCGGGGTGCTGCCGTCGTGCAGCTGGTCCTCTATCGCGAGGGTGACGCCTATCGCGCCGCTCTCGCCAGGGCGCGGGTGGACACCGATGAAATCGACCGGCGCCGCCGCCGATTGTTCTCCGCTCTGAGCGTGCCGGAGCGTCTGCCGGAAACCGAAGCGAGCGAGGCACTGGCATACCACAGCCCCCTCATCAACACGGCGTTTTGCGTGGCCTGCGATGCCTGCACCGGTATCTGCCCCGATGGGGCTCTTGTTCGCGAGCGGTTGCCGCAAAGCGCCTACCGGATTGTCCCGTCGCGCTGTTCCGGGTGCCAGCTCTGCCTCGACCTGTGCGACCGGGAAGCGATAAGCCTTCAGGAAGCCGGCCCGGCGGGTGAAACCGTGCTCAGGCTTGATCCAGGTCGATGCCGATCCTGCGGTGTTCCCTATTATCGGTTGCAGGAAAGCGGATCTGGTCGGGACGGCCTGTGCCGAATCTGCGCGGTGCGTCCCCATGCCGGCAATCTCTTTCAGGTTCTGAGCGGATCATGACGAGCTGGCACAAGCGATTAACCGATCGGATTCTTGCCAAGGGGCCGGGAAGCTATATCGTCAATTTCCCGGCCTACAGACCCGATCTCGTATCCGATGTGGCGGAAGCACTCGGCTGCACCTGCCTCGACTTTCGCAAGGCCTATCTCGCACCGATGCGGTTTGAGGCTCACAAGCTCGCGCTTTCGGCGCTTGAAGCCGCAGTCACGGAGCATGCTGCCGGAGCCGGCATCGTCCTCCAGAACGGCGAGGCGCTTCTTGCCTGCAAACCGGCCTCCGAGCGATCGGCGTGGTGTGCATCGTTTCTCGACAGGCAACGGAGCAACTTCGCCATCCTCCCCCTAGCGCTCTTCGGGCGCGAGGCCGCCCCGCATCCGAACCTCCTCCGGTTCCTGCCGCACGAGATGCCTCCGGAGACGCTTCTGAGCCAGCTCACGTCGATCAGCGTGCGGCATTAACGATGGAAAAGGTGACGCGAAGCCTTTTCGCCATCATCACGCGGTCGCTGATCCTCAACAGCCTTGTCATCTCGCTGCTGTTCCTGACCGGGATCGTCTCGCTCTATCACCTGCGCCTGCAGGAACAGCGGAGCGACGCGGCCGCGGGGCTCAACATCCTGCTCCAGGTTTCGCTCGAGAATGCCATGCTCAAGCGTGACATTCCCGGCCTACGCGAGATTGTCGAGCGCTTCGGCCAGCAGGGCGGAATCAGCGCGGTGATGATCCTCAACCCGACCGGCGAGGTCCGCTTCGCCTCGCGCCCCGATCTTCTCGCCCGCCGGTTCGATCTCAGCCGGCCCGATCTCTGCCCGGATTGCGCCTGGGACGGCAAGACCGTGATCGAACGATCCGATCTTCTTGCCAGGGGTATCGCCGATCCGCAGCCGGTGATCCGCTCGATCAAGACGGTCGCGAACCGAGCGGAATGCGGTCAGTGTCATGGCGAGGCTTCCGCGAGCCCGGTCAATGGCATCCTCGTCGTCGATCACGAGGCGCAGGATCTGCGCCGGAAGGCCCTCGCCAGCGCGCTCGCGCTCGCCGGATCGGGACTGGTGGTGGTCCTCGGCCTGATCGGTGGGATTTACCTCAGCCTGCGCAAAAACGTGCTGGTGCCAGTCGCTCAGCTTCAGGAGGCGAGCCAGGCAATCGCCGCTGGTGATCTTTCGCGACGGGTCGAGATGGAGGGCGGCGAGGAACTGGCCTCACTTGGTCGCACGTTCAACGACATGGCCGACCGTCTCTCGGCGAGCCTCGCCGATGTCCGAGCGCGCGAGCACTTCGTTCAGTCGATGATTGAAGCCCTCCCGGACGGTATCCGTGTGATCGATGAGGATTTCCGCATCATCCTCGCGAACCAGGCTTATCGCGATCTCCACCAGCATCGAAGCGGAAGCGAGATCGGTGCTTTCTGTTACCGCTCCAGCCACGGGCGGAGCGAGCCCTGCATTTCCACGCTCTCGACCTGTCCACTCGTCGCGTTGCGCGAACCCACCGCCCGCATCAAGTTCCACGCGATCCATTACCGGGCAGACAGGTCGGAAATGTCCGTCGAGGTGAATGCCGCCCGGGTCGCCACGGAAAGCGCCGGCGTCCCGCGTTCGCTGGTCGTCGAGGTGATCCGCGATCTCGACGCCGCCGTCCAGATTTCGCACGAGCAGCGGCTGTCAGAACTGGGCCAGTTGGCGACCGGCGTCGCACACGAGATCCGCAACCCGCTCTCCTCCGTCGCCATCCTCCTGCAGGAGGCAGAGACAGCACTCGGCCAGGGCCAGAGCGCTTCGATCGGAAGTTCGCTTCACCTTATCAGCAACGAGGTCGGTCGCTGCCTTTCCATCACCGAGAGCCTGCTCAAGCTTGGCGTTCCGCCTGCGCCGGAGCGGGAGTTGATCCTCATCAATGATGTTGTCGAAGATATTCTCAAGCTGCTCCGGTTCCAGGCGGAGGAGACGCGAGTCTTCCTCGCCGTAGACATGGAGGACGACTTGCGCGTTCTCGCTTCCGACAGCGATATCAGGATCGTCATCATCAACCTCGTCCAGAATGCCTTCCATGCCATGCCAAAGGGCGGGCATCTCCAGATCGAGGGCCGGCGCCTGCCGGAAGGCCAGATCGCGCTGCGGTTCGCGGACACGGGAATCGGAATCGCGCCGGAAGACCTGCGCTCGATTTTCCTCCCCTTCTGGAGCCGCCGCGCCGACGGCATTCCGCTGCTGGAAGCCAAGTTCCGCACCAATCTCGCCCGCCGCTTTGTCGAGAAGCGCCAGCG
>DAORNC010000146.1:0-2321 GCA_035440785.1 Rhabdaerophilum sp.
AATTTCTGCTTGGCGATCTGCCACAGGCGCGCGAGGCCGTGCGGTTCGACGATCAGGAAGAAGATGATCAGCGCGCCGACCATCACATGGGTCAGATGTTCGGCGAAGGCGCCGGTGAGCGGAATGCCGATGGCCGGCACGCCGAACTTCAGGATGGTCGGCAGCGTCGAGATGAAGAAGGCGCCGAAGAACGAGCCGATCAGGCTGCCGAGGCCGCCGATAATCACCATGAAGAGGATGTTGAAGCTCTGGTTGATGTTAAAGGCATCCGAGGCTTCGCCGCCGCCGTACCACAGGAACATCATGCAGGCACCGGCAACACCGCAGTAAAACGAGGACAGCGCGAAGGCGAGCAGCTTCGCCGGCAGGAGACGGATTCCCATCAACTCCGCCGCGATGTCCATGTCGCGCACCGCCATGAAGGTGCGGCCGACGCGCCCGTGCAGGATGTTCGAGGCGATCCACGTCATGAAGATGACGATGGCGAGCAGCACGAGGTATCTTGCGGTGGGGTCGGCCCTCGCCCCGGTGATGGCGATGCCGAAGATCGTCCGCTCCGGCACCTCGATGGCACCCGAGGCGTTGTAGTTGAAGAGCCAGGGGACACGCACGAAGCACCACTCGAGGAAGAACTGCGCCGCGAGCGTCGCCACCGCGAGGTAGAAACCTTTGATGCGAAGGCTCGGCAAACCAAACAGCGCGCCGATCGTAGCCGAGAACACGCCCGAAGCGATGATCCAGATGATGAGGTTTACGCCGGGAAAGTAGGTCGTGAGCTTGTAGCAGGCATAGGCGCCCACACCCATGAAAGCGCCGGTGCCGAGCGAAATCAGTCCGGTGTAGCCGGTCACGATGTTGAGCCCCATCGCCGCGAGGCTGAACACGAGAAACGGGATCATCACCGTCGAAATGAAGAAGTGCGAACCGAAGAACGGGATGATCACCGCAGCAATGGCAACGATGATGCCGAGGCCGATCCGATCCTGCAGGATCGGGAACACGGCCATGTCTGCCTGATAGGTCTTCTTGAATTGGCCTGCTTCACGATAAAACATGGCGTCACTTTCTCCCGTTGCCTGCCCCGATGACCCGAATTAACTTCGTTCCGGTCATGCAACGCCTCATATACGTTCGATGATCTTGTCGCCGAACAGCCCCTGCGGTCGCACCATCAGGAAGCCGAGCGCGATCACGTAGGCGATCCAGTTCTCGATGCCGCCACCGACGAGCGGACCCCAGTAGAATTCCGCAATCTTCTCGCCGAGACCAATGATCAGCCCGCCGACGATGGCGCCCGGAACCGAGGTGAACCCGCCGAGGATCAGCACCGGCAACGCCTTGAGGGCGATGGTTTGCAGCGCGAAGGACACGTCCGAGCGCGCCCCCCACATGATGCCGGTGATGAGCGCGACCAGCCCGGCCGCGAACCACACGATCACCCAGATCTGGTTGAGCGAGATACCGACCGAGAGCGCGGCCTTATGGCTGTCCGCCACGGCGCGCAGCGCGCGACCGATGCGGGTATACTGGAAGAAAAGCGCCAGCGCGACGATCATCAGCGAGGCGATCACCGCCGCTGCGATATCGATCTTCTGCAGGATCACGCGCCCGCCGAGAATGTTCAGCTCGATCGTGCCACGCGGCAGGAACAATTCCTCCGCGATCATCTGTTTGGGTTCGCCCCCGAAGATGATCTCGCCAAAGCCGATCAGCACATAGGTCAGCCCGAAGGTCGCCATGAAGAGGATGATGTCGGGCTGGTTGACGAGCGGTCGCAATACGATGCGCTCGACCGATATCGCGAGAATCAACATCACACCCAGCGTCAGCAGCACGGCGAGCCAGGCCGGAACGCCTTTCTCGTGCAGTCCGACGAGCGTCAGCGCCGCAAACACGACCATGATGCCTTGCGCGAAGTTGAACACGCCCGAGGCCTTGAAGATCAGCACGAAGCCGAGCGCGATAAGCGCATAGAGCACGCCCGAGACGAGGCCTTCCCACAGAGCCTGCACCAACAGGTCCGGTGCGGCGGCCATCTGCATGAAGGGATCGATGAAAATATTATACAGCATAGTCCTGCCCCCGATCCCTCAATGCGCGACGCCGAGATAGGCGTCGATCACCTTCTGGTTCGACTTGACCTCCTCCGGCGTGCCGTCGGCGATCTTGATGCCGTATTCGAGCACCACCACCCGGTCTGAAAGATCCATGACGACACCCATATCGTGCTCGATGAGCGCGATCGTGGTGCCGTATTGTTCCTTGGTGTCGAGGATGAAGCGGCACATGTCCTCTTTCTCCTCGAGGTTCATGCCTGCCAT
>DAORNC010000146.1:2331-6228 GCA_035440785.1 Rhabdaerophilum sp.
GGCTCGTCGAGCAGCAGCAGTTCGGGTTCCATCGCGAGCGCCCGCCCGAGTTCGACGCGCTTCTGGAGGCCGTAGGGCAGCTTGCCCACCGGCACCTTGCGGATATGCTCGATCTCGAGGAAGTCGATGATCTCCTCGACGAACTTGCGATGCTCGATCTCCTCGTCCATCGCCGGTCCGTGGCGGAAAAGCTGCCAGAAAAAGTTCTTCCGCATCTTCAGCGTCCGGCCAACCATGATGTTGTCGAGCGTGGACATGCCCTTGAACAGCGCGACGTTCTGGAAGGTGCGGGCAATGCCCTGGGTCGCCGCGACATGCGGCCGCATCTTGGCGCGCGTTTCGCCACGATAGGTGATCCGGCCTTCTTGCGGGTGGTAGAACCCGTTGATGACATTGAGCATCGATGTCTTGCCGGCGCCGTTCGGACCGATGATGGCGCGCACCTCGCCCTTCTTGATGTCAAAGGATACGTCGGTGATCGCCTTCACGCCGCCGAAGCGAAGCGTGACGTTTTCAACGCTGAGCAACTGCTCGCCGGGTTCAATCTTCTTCTCGGGCTTCATCGTCAAACCTCGATCCTTGCGCTCAGGCGGCCTGTGACGCTGCCGGGGCAACGGGCTCGAATGTCTCAGCGTCCATCACGCGGACACGGGCGGAAATGCTGCCCTTGCGGCCATCCTCGAAGGTGACCTCGGTGGAAATATCCGCCTCGGTCGAACCATCATAGAGCGCCTTCACAAGTGGACCATAACGCTCGGCGATGAAACCACGGCGGACCTTCTGCGTGCGCGTCAACTCGCCATCGTCGGCATCAAGTTCCTTGTGGAGCACGAGGAAGCGATGCACCTGCGCCTTCGCCATCATCGGCTCTTCCGCGAGCTGGCGATTCACCTCGGCGACATGACCGGCAATGATGTCGTAAACCTGCGGATGGCCCGCAAGCTCCTGGTAGGAGCCGTAGGAGACGTTGTTGCGCTCGGCCCAGTTGCCGACTGCGGTCAGGTCGATATTGATGAACACCGAGACATGCTCCTCGCCCTGCCCGAAGGCAACAACCTCCCGGATGTTCGGGAAAAACTTGAGCTTGTTCTCGATGTATTTCGGCGCGAACAGCGCCCCGTTCCTGAGCTTGCCGACATCCTTCGCGCGATCGATGATCCGCAACTGACCGTCTTTCTCGAAGAAGCCAGCGTCGCCGGTCTTGACGAAGCCATCCGGAGTCATCGTCTCGGCGGTCTTTTCCGGTTCCTTGAAATAGCCGATGAACTGGCCGGGTGATTTGTAAAGCACCTCGCCGTCGTCCGCGATCCGGATCTCGACATTCGGCGTCGCAGGCCCCACGCAATCGGCGCGAACGGCGTGATCGGTCTGCGAGGTCACGTAGAGGAACGCCTCGGTCTGCCCGTAAAGCTGCTTAAGGTTGATGCCGATGGACCGGTAGAACGAGAACAGTTCCGGCCCCATCGCCTCGCCTGCGGTGTAGGCGATGCGGACCGAGGAGAACCCGAGCACGTTCTTGAGCGGGCCGTAGACCAGCGCTTCGCCAAGGGCATAATTGAGCCGGGCCAGCAAGGGAACCGGCTTGCCATCAAGGATTTTCTCGCCCCATTTCTTGGCGACACCGAGGTAGTAATGGAACATGCCGCGCTTGAGCGTGCCGGCATCCTCCATCCGGATCATGATGCGAGTGAGCATCCCTTCGTAGACGCGTGGCGGCGCGAAGGCGAAGGTGGTTCCGACCTCGCGTCGATCCTCGACTGCCGTATCCGGGCTCTCCGGACAGTTGATCGTGAACCCGGCGACCAGCGCCTGCGCGTAATTGAGATAGTGGTCGCCAACCCAGGCGAGGGGCAGATAGGCGATGACCTGATCGTTCTCTGTGAGCCTATCGAAGGCGACCGTGTCCTTGGCCGCGTTGACACAACCGCCAGCAGAGAGCATTACGCCCTTCGAGCGCCCGGTCGTGCCGGAGGTATAGAGCATCACCGATACGTCGGCGCCCTTGCCATCGGCGATCGCCTTATCGAGCCGACGCACGGCATCCGGATCGGCGAGCATGGTGGCATCGCCCTGCGCGATCACCTCATCAATCGGCTGGAGACGCGAATGGTCGTAGTCGCGCAACCCGCGCGGCTCGTCGTAGAATACCATCTGGATGGCGGCAAGGCGATCGGCGACGGAGAGGATCTTGTCGACCTGTTCCTGATCCTCGACGCAGGCGAAGCGCACTTCGGCATGATCGAGCACATATGCCATCTCGTCTGCGACCGCGTCCGCGTAAACCGGAACCGGAACGGCGCCGAGCGTCTGCGCGGCCATTATCGACCAGTAGAGCTTAGGCCGGTTGGTGCCGATGATTGCGATCTTGTCGCCGCGCTGAAGGCCATGCGCCATCAACCCCAGCGCATAGCTCCGAACCGTGCGGTGAACCTCCGCCCAAGTCCATTCTCTCCAGATCCCGAGATCCTTGTGGCGCATGGCTGGCCGCGAGGGGCGAACCTTCGCGTTGTGCTCAAGCCATTTCGGGAATGTATCAAGACCAGCCGTGGCGTCTGCCGTCACGCAGCTTCTCCCCTGGATCGTTTCCGCTTATGCAAAGACCGCATGGCGGCAATGCGTTATTGTTGTCGCTAAGTTCGCAGCACTTGCCGGATTCCGCAAGACCAGCCTTGACAGACATAGGGCTGTTTTGCTTTTAAGCTACCGGCCGCCGCCTGCATCAAAGTTTCTTGAAAGCGATCCGGCGCGCATTTTCCGGTCTTTTCATTGCTTTTCGCCACACGGCGTTGCGCAGCAGGCGGGTTTTCAACAACCCCCGACGAAGGGATGAGACCGGTCCCCGAATAACCTCAGCCGGTCATCGTCCCGTATTTCAGGAGATCGCTCCAGTCGCGGATGACGATGCCGCCACGCTCGGCCTGTAGGACGCCGGCATTCTCGAGCACCTTGAGCGACTGGTTCGTCACCTGCCTGGAAAGCCCGGAAAGCAGCCCGATCTCTTCCTGCGTGATGGCAATGTGCTTGCCGACGCCGGGGTTGAGACGCGGGTTGAAGATGCTGGCGAGCGCACGCGCCACGCGCCCCGTCGCGTCGAGCATCCGGTCGTTCTCGACCTGGCCGATGAACTGGCCGAGCCGCTCGTTGAACTGGTGGACGAGATAACGGTTGAACCCGACACTGTGTTCGAGAAGCCAGTTGAACGTCGCGACATCCATCAGCGCCAGTCTGGTCTCGCGCAAGGCGACGAGATCGTAGCGGCGGGGCTCATTCTTCAGGATAGACCCCTCGCCGAACCAGGCTCCGGTGGCAAGACCGGCCAAGCTGACCTGCTTGCCGCTGTCGGACACCGTCGAGAGCTTCACCAGCCCTGAGATCATGCCCGCCCAACAATCGAAACGATCGCCCTGATGGCAGACATAGGCCCCCTTGCCATAGGTGCGTTCGACAATTCCGCGGCGTGCGCGGTCGATCTCCTCCGGAAGGAGATCCTTGGACCAGGCGGCAATCTGTTCGAGCACTTCGCGTGAAATCAAGGTCAGCCCCACCAGCCAGAGCACTTCTATCGCCGACGCGGCCCAATATTGCGCCGCGAAAGCATCATGGCAAGCACAAGATCAAATGCGCGGAATAAAATTCCACGTTTCTATTCCGCCGCAACCGCGATTTTCCCGGCGCCAGCACCTTCGAAAGCACGCAGCAGTTCGCCCTCACGGGCATCTGCCTTGGCAGCGTTGGCAGCGCGAATGGGCCCGTATCCCTTGATCGTTTGCGGCAGGCCGGCGATCTCACTTGCAACCGGGAGGTTGTCCAACGTCAGGCCGGACAGCAGCTTCTCGACTGTCTGCCGATAGGCCTCGATGCGTCGACGCTCGTCCTTGCGCTCGGCGCTGCGGCCGA
>DAORNC010000147.1:0-6015 GCA_035440785.1 Rhabdaerophilum sp.
CCGACCGCAAGATCGGCGGGCATACCGGCGATATCCTCGGTGCAGCCCAGCAGGTGGCCGAAATCACCCTGCTACTGACATTTTCGGCCGCTGTGAGCTGGAGCGGCCCGGCTTAGGAGACGAACGCGATGAACCTCACGCGCATTGGCATCGCCCTCGCGATCACGCTGGCGGTCGTGCTCCTGTTCCGGTCCTTCGGCTCTTCAGGCGAAAGCGCGGACAATCTCGGCCATTTCCTCTGGGCGGCGATGGCGGTGACGCTGGTCGGCTCCGGCGTGCTCCACCACTATTCAGGGGAGGCCTCTCAGGCCGTGGTCCATCTCCTGATCTGGCTCGCGATCATCGCAGCTGTCGCCTTCGCCTATCAGTACAAATCGGTTCTGGGTTTCTAGGATTTCAGGCCGGTATCGCCGTCGATCACCATCATCGTCGCGAGCATTACCGCGATCAACTTCCGGCTCTCGCCGTTGATCGCATAAACCTTACCCTCGACGACATGAACCCGCTTGCCGGCCCGCAGAACCACGCCTTCCGCGTCAAAATGCGTGCCGATGGCGGGAGCGAGCAGATTGACCTTGAATTCGCCCGTCAGCACGGCCTTGTCCTCCGGCATCAGCGTCAGTGCGGCGTAGCCGCCGGCCGTATCGACGATCGTCGCGATGGAACCCGCATGGGCAAAGCCGTGCTGCTGTGAAATCGCCGGAGAGAACGGCATGCGGATGACGACTCGCCCCGGCTCGACCAATTCCAGCTTCGCTCTGATCGTCGAGAGGAAGCCCTGCTTGTCAAAGCTCTCTTGAATCCGGTCTTTCATCGTCGTCCTCATGCCGCCTGTTGCTGGTGTGGCTTCACCATCGCTGCCGCCTCGCGAAGAATGTCAGCATTCGCGCCCGGCTTCACCGCCTCGGTGGAAAGATGTCGCCGGAAGGCCCGCGCGCCCGGCTGCCCCTGGAAAAGGCCGAGGACATGCCGCGTGAGCGCATGCGGAGAATGGCCATCCGCCACATGGCGCTCCAGATAGGGCATCAGGCCTGCGAGCGCCTCATGCGCGCTGGCGTTCGGGGCGGGTTCGCCGAACAACTCGAGATCAACCCGCAGGAGCAGCGCCGGATCATGATAGGCCGCGCGGCCAAGCATGACGCCATCGAGCGCGGGGCCATCCTCGTTCGGCGCCAGCAGTTCCCGCGCCGCCTCGATTGAGGCGATGCCGCCGTTGATCGCGATCGGCAGATCGGGATAACGCGCCTTGAGACGGCGTACGATGGCGTAATCGAGTGGCGGAATATCGCGATTTTCCTTTGGCGAGAGCCCCTGCAGCCAGGCCTTGCGCGCATGAACGATCAGCGCATCGACACCCGCCGCCACGACCTTTTCCGCCAGCGCGAACAGGGCCTCCTCCGGCTCCTGATCGTCGACGCCGATCCGGCATTTGACCGTGACCGGTACCGTAACCGCCGCCTTCATCGCGCCAATGCACTCGGCGACGAGATCGGGTTCCCGCATCAGGCAGGCGCCGAACCGGCCGTTTTGCACCCGGTCCGAAGGGCAGCCGCAGTTGAGATTGATCTCGTCATGGCCCCGGTCCTCGCCGATGCGCGCGGAAGCGGCGAGATCCACCGGATCGGATCCACCGAGCTGCAAGGCAAGCGGACGTTCCGTCGGCGAAAAGCCGAGCAGGCGCTCCCGGTCGCCATGCAGGATCGCGCCGGTCGTCACCATTTCCGTGTAGAGCCGGGCCCGTCGCGTGAGAAGGCGATGGAAGAAACGGCAATGCCGATCCGTCCAATCCATCATCGGCGCGACGGAGAAACGAAAACCTTCCAGCCTGGACATTTTTCCTGACAAACCAGAGTCGAAGCACATAACCATTCGCGGGCTTGTACGCCAAATGCGACATCTTGTGCAGATTGGCTTGGGAGCGGTGTCGTCAAGCGGACAAACACGCAAAAATATTCAGCCGCCCGAGGTTTGACCAGGAGACAACCCAATGAGAGCGAACCCTGCTCTTACAGTCGCAGCACGACCTTGCGCATCTCATCGCCCGAGCCTGCGTCGCCGATCGTGAAGCCGAGTTCGCCGCACATCATCAGCATGCGGTGGTTGGCCGCCAGAACATGGCCCCAGACGGTGCGGTAGCCGCGTTCCCGCGCAAAGGTGATGAGGCGCTCCATCATCGAATAGGCAATGTGCTGCCCCTGAAAATCGGTGCGGACGAGGATCGCATATTCGGCATGCTCGCCGTCGGCGTCGCCGTGCAGCCGCGCGACGGCCAAGAGATCGTGCCCCTCCGGTGCGAGTGCGACGAAGGCCATCTCGCGGGCATAATCGATCTGTGTCAGGCGGGCGATCAACTCCGGATCGAGGCTGCGGCGTGTGGTGAAGAAGCGCATCCTCAGATCGTCCGCGCTGCAAGCGCCAACCAAGGCCAGCAGCGCCGGCGCGTCGGTCGGACGGATCGGGCGGAGGGCGAGTGTCACGCCGCTTCGCGTCACCACCTCGCCTTCAAGATCACGGGGATAGGGCCGGACCGCGAAACGGGGACGGGCATCGGCGTCACACGTGATTTCCACGCGCGCATCGAGCGCGATCAGGCCCTCGTGGCTCGCGAGGACGGGGTTGAGATCGAGCCCGCGCACGGCTGGAAAATCCTCGACAAGTCGCGAGACGCGGACGAGCAGGTCCGCCAGCGCCTCGACCGGCGCGGCAGGCACATTGCGGTAGCCGGCGAGCAGGCGCGCCACTCGCGTATCCGCAATCAGTCGCCGGGCCTCCCCAAGATCGAGCGGCAAAAGCCCGATCGCCTTGTCGTTGATCACTTCCACCGCCGTGCCACCGTGACCGAACAGGATCACCGGGCCGAATACCGGGTCGGGCGCAACGCCGACGATAAGTTCGCGCGCGTGCGGGCGCTGGATCATGGGCTGGACCGTGACCCCCTCGATGCGCGCCTCCGGCCGCAACAGCCGGGCCCGGGCCATAATCTCCTCGGCGGCCTTCATCATCGCCTCGGTCGTGGCAACGCCCAGCCGCACGCCGTCGACCTCGGACTTGTGGACAATGTCGCGCGACTGGATCTTCACCGCGCAGCTCTGCCCCCGCGCCAGCCATTCTGCCCCGGCATCGGCCGCCGCTGCACTGTCTGCCGCGAGACGGACGGGAACAGCGGGAATGCCGTAGGAGTCGAGGAGATCATAGACTTCGACAGGCGAGAGCCATGCTCGCCCCTCCGCAGCAGCTGCGGCGAGCGCCTGCCCGGCCCGCGCCCGGTCCGGCGCAATGGGCGCAGCGAGCGGTGGCGCTTCGGCGAGGGCTTCCCGCAAGCGACGGATGCGGACAAGCTGCATAAGACCTTCCACGGCATCGCTTTCGGTTTCGTAGGCAGCGATGCGGTCTTCCTGGAAGTGGCGTATCCGCTCCTCCCCGCCGCCGACCCAGACGGCGAAGACCGGCCGCGATGGTGTCGTTCCTCCAGCCCGCACGGCGGCGGCAACCGCCTCGGCCTGAGCTTCGGGAGGTGCGAGTGCGGTCGGGCAGTTGAGCACCAGCACCGCATCCGTGCCGGGGTCGGCGAGCAGGGCATCCATCGCCGCCGCATAGCGTTCAGGAGGCGCATCGCCAATGATGTCGATCGGGTTGCCGTGGGACCATGTGTCCGGCAGGGCGACATCGAGCGCGGCGAGCGTTTCCGGGGCGAGTTCGGCGAGACGGCCACCGAGATCTTCCAGCCTGTCGGCGGCGAGCACACCGAAACCGCCGCCATTGGTGAGGAGGGCGATGCGATCGCCGGAGAACACATCATGCAGCGCGAGCGTCTCGGCGGCCGTGAACAGCTCGCGCAGATCCGCAACACGGAGGCAGCCGGCGCGCCGGATTGCGGCATCGTAAACCGCATCGGAACCGGCGAGCGCGCCGGTATGCGTCGCGGCAGCGCGGGCGCCGGCGGCGTGACGCCCGGATTTCAGCACCACCACCGGCTTGATGCGCGCGGCCTTGCGGGCGGCGGACATGAACTTGGCGGCATCGCGCACGGATTCAACATAGACGAGGATGGCGCGGGTCGAAGCGTCTTCCGCGAACCAGTCCAGACAATCGCCGACATCGACGTCGAGCGCATTGCCGATCGAGATGGCGGCGGAGAGGCCGAGATCGCGCCGGGCAGCCCAGGCGGCAACGCTCGCGGCGATGGCACCGGACTGGGCGATAAGTGCAAGACGCCCCGGTTTTGGCAGGACCGGCGAAAAGCTGGCGTTTAGCCCTACAGGCGGCGCCAGGACGCCGAGGCAGTTCGGGCCGACGATGCGCAATCCCGCCGCGCGGGCGATGGCCATCATTTCCGCCGCATAGGAGTCCGGGCCATCGCCCAGCCCCGCCGTGAGCACGATGGCGGCACGGACACCCGCCTCGACCGCCTCGCGGATGACACCTGGCACGCTGGCGGCCGGCGTTGCCACGACAATCAGCTCCGGCGGCTCGGCGAGATCGGCGAGGCCCGCAACGCAAGGCAAGCCCATCACGCTCGCGCGCTTCGGATTGACCGGAACGATCCTGCCCCGGAACCCTCCGGCAAGAATCTGCGCCATGACGCCGTGCCCCAGCGAGCCTACCCGTTCGCTGGCGCCGATGACGGCGACGCTGTCGGGTGCAAACACGCTTCCGAGACGATAAGTTCCCATATCCGGCTCTTTGTCCTCGTTCTGCCGATGCACCCGACGCGATCGGCCCGTCCTTCACGGAACACACACAGGGTTGCAGCGCCGGCTCCTATCACGGGCGAATGGCGCAATTATTATCGGATCAAGTCGCGATCATGCCCATTGGCATGTGTCAATTTGCAGCCGCGCCCTGTTTCCGCCCGTTCCCAGAGATGAACGCCACAAAAATTCTGTATGCAGCCCTTGCTCTGATACCTGTTCCGGGCGCATGGTCCGTGCCATCCATTCTATCCGGAGGAAAGGCGATGAACGCCCTCGACCGCGGCGCCCCGGCGCGGCTCGCAACCTATCAGAATCTCATTGGCGAGAAATGGCAACCGGCCCAATCCGGCAAGACGATGCCGATGGTCGAACCCTCGACTGGCGCGGTGTTCGCGCATATCGCGGCTTCCGGCAAGGCGGATATCGACCTTGCCGTGAAGGCCGCCCGTCAGGCTTTCGACGAGGGCGCCTGGGGAAGACTCGCCGCCTTCGAGCGCGGGCGCCTGCTGATGAAGCTCGCACAGGCCATTCTCGATAACAGCGAGGAACTGGCGAACCTCGAAGCGCGCGATTGCGGCAAGCCGATGAAGCAGGCCCGTGCCGATGTCACCGCCACCGCCCGCTACTTCGAGTTCTATGGCGGTGCGGCGGACAAGCTGCACGGCGAGACGATTCCTTACCTCACCGGCATGACGGTGATCGGCCTGCGCGAACCGCTCGGCGTTACCGCACATATCGTGCCGTGGAATTACCCGATGCAGATCTTCGGGCGCTCGGTCGGCGGCAGCCTCGCGGCGGGCAATGCCTGCGTGGTCAAACCGGCCGAAGACGCCTGCCTCAGCCTCGTGCGCATCGCCCAGCTCGCGCTCGATGTCGGCTTTCCGCCCGGCGCGCTGAACCTCGTGACCGGCGCTGGCGAGGAGGCAGGCGCGGCGCTGACCGCCCATCCACAAATCGATTTCATCTCGTTCACCGGCTCGCCCGAAGTCGGTGCGATGGTGCAGAAGGCCGCGGCGGACAATCACGTCGGCGTCACGCTCGAACTTGGCGGCAAATCGCCCCAGATCGTTTTTGCGGACGCGGATCTCGATGCCGTTCTGCCGTTCGCGGTCAATGCCATCGTGCAGAATGCCGGACAAACCTGCTCAGCCTGCTCGCGCCTTCTGGTCGAGAAACCGATCTACGACAGGTTCATGGATCGCCTCGCGGGCCTGTTCTCGGCACTGCGTGTCGGCACGCACGAGGCCGATCTCGATTGCGGGCCGCTGATCTCGGCGCGACAGAAGGGCCGGGTCGAGACCTTCCTCGGCGAGGCGGATGC
>DAORNC010000148.1:0-5765 GCA_035440785.1 Rhabdaerophilum sp.
GTCAGAGCAGCCCTACGAGTTTCTCCGACAAATCGCGTGATGACGAGAATTGCAGATTAATCGGCAAACGACGGGATCGACGAATACTCGCCAACAGCAGAGAGGCTGTGTACGTCCAACAGTGCGCATCGTCCGGCGCCGTTGCATCGAGAACAAGAGATTTGAATCGCTCGGGTGTTGGTGGATGAGTATCCGAGATGCTCGCGGCGAGATCCTTGGGCGTTGCTTCGTCAATCGTGTAAGCAGCTGTAGCCAATCCCATAATGCGTTTGCTTGTTACGCCGTCTGCGCTCTCCCCGGTCGAGAGGCTGTAGTCGGCCACTCGATCAAGCAAAAACGACCGGCTAAAGGAATCACAAGCTCGCTCTTCGTCCTGCGGATCTGATGGCGCATTCTGATCATTCCAGAATTGAACATGCCGCAGTTGAAGAAAAGTGGCGGCAACTGATATGCACGCAAGATCGAAAGAAGCCTTCCCGTCTACCGTGGCCATGCTTTCCCGGTCGTCCGTGACCTGCGGAATTGATACGGGCCAAGGCACATCATCAAACGACTCCACCTCTCTTGCGAGCCTTGCGCAGTAGTTGACTTCGTCGAATGCCTGCTCCGCTTCATGCAATGCCTCATCGGCCGCGAATAGATCCTGTGTCAATTCGCCAGTCGTAATCTTCGCTGTAAATATCAGCGGCGAATAGGCAACGAACACTTTCCATCCGGAAAATGCCAACAGCCAATCGTGAACTACTGTCTTGTGGGTCCAAGAAACGCGGTTATGACGAGCGCTCATTGTCATCCCGCGGCGATCCTGCTGAAGTTCGAAAGTGGGCTGATTCCGGCGATAGAACTCGTTCAGCTCCGCTTGGCGTTCGGGGCAAGCTCCATGGAGGAGATTTTTGATCACATGGTCCGGGACTCGCATCGGATTTCTACTTTCGCTGATTAACCAACCGTCCCGGAGATTGTCATATCGGCGCCGCCGTCGTTACCACCTTCATCGCTGGAGGCAGCAGCGTTGGTGTGTGACTCTCGCCCGCCACCCAAGCATCGATCATGTCGGCCCATTCCTGCAGCATATGACGACGTTGCTCACCGTACTCAGCTTTGTTGTAAACGCCGCGCGATGACCTGCCATCCTCGTGAGCGAGAGCCTTCTCGATCCAGTCACTGTTGAAGCCGAGTTCGTTCAGGATAGTAGAACCGGTTCTCCGCAGGTCATGCACGGTGAACGGCCCCAGCGGCAAGCCTGACTCCTTGGCCTTCTCCACCACGACCTGTGTCACGCGATTGAGGGTTGCCTTCGACATGCATCGATCAGCGTCATAACGCGAAGGCAGCAGGTAACGCGAACCTCCGGCACAGGTGCGCAGCGCGACCATGATGTCGAGCGCTTGCTGGGAAAGATAGACGTTGTGCGGCTTGCCCGCCTTCATCCGGCTCTTGGGAATCGTCCAGACCGCATTTTCGAAATCGATTTCGTTCCAAGTGGCCTCGATCAGTTCGCTTTTGCGCACGAGCGTGAGCAGAATCAGGCGCAGCGCCAGGCGGATGGTGGGCAGGGTTGCCGTCGTTTCCAAGACCCGATGCATGACCCGGATTTCCGAGGGGGATAGAGCGCGATCTTTGGGCACGAACGTCGCGATCGACGACGGGCCGACTTCGTCCGCGGGATTTGGCGCCTTGTCGCCGTGCTGGGCCGCGAACGAAAACACCTGCTTCACGATGTCGCGGACATGCACCGCCGTGGCCGGCGCACCGCGCTCCTTGACCTTCGCACACAGGCTACGCAGGTCCTCCGGGCCGATCTCGGTCAACAAGCGATTTCGGAATGCCGGCAGGATGTCCCGGTCGATGATGCTCTTTCGCATCGACTTGGTGCTCTCCGCCATCCGTGCTTCTTCGAACCAGCGGTTGGTGAATTGCTCGAATGTCTTGGCCTCGGACAGACGGCGCTTCTCGCGCTGCTTTTCTTGGCTGGGGGAAAGCCCCGTGGCGATGGCCTTGCGGGCCTCTGCGCAGCGCTCGCGCGCCAGTAACAGGGAAATCCCGTCCCTGGCTCCGAAGCGGCCGATCGTGAGGGTCTCGCGCCGGCCGTTAAGCCGGTAGTCGAGCCGAAAAGTGATCGTGCCCTTGGGCGAGACAGTCACGTACATGCCGTCTCGGTCGGCAACCTTATAGGCGGTGGCCTTGGGTTTCAGGCCCCTCAACGTTCCATCTGACAGCATCGCTACGCCCTCCTTCGCGCGGATTTTACCGTCACGAAAAAATAGGCGCTAAGAATTCTTTATATAATTGTTTTTATTGTATATTTTTCAATAATTTTTACCGTCATCCTGCTTTTTGACGCGACGGTAAAGTTTTTTCAGATCCTGATCGAAAATACTTACCGTCAGTTTTACCGTCAGACCGAAACGCACCCCATCGATACAACGCGATACATCTAGACAGATAATAATTATTTATATCAATTAGTTATAGTCTGTTTTCGACTGATCTAGATAGACGCTGAAAGACGCCGAATCATTCCCACTCGATCGTCGCCGGCGGCTTCGACGAGATGTCGTAGGCCACGCGGTTGATGCCGCGCACCTCGTTGATGATGCGGTTCGACACGCGGCCGAGCAGCTCGTACGGCAGGTGGGCCCAGTGGGCCGTCATGAAGTCGGTGGTCTCGACGGCGCGCAGCGACACGACCCACTCGTAGGTGCGTCCGTCGCCCATCACGCCGACGGAGCGGACCGGCAGGAACACGGTGAACGCCTGGGCCACCTTGTCGTACCAGGGGGTGCCGGCCTCGTCCTTCGTGTTCCTCAGCTCCTCGATGAAGATCGCGTCGGCGCGGCGCAGCAGGTCGGCGTATTCGGCCTTCACCTCGCCCAGGATCCGCACGCCCAGCCCCGGGCCGGGGAACGGGTGGCGGTAGACCATCCCGCGGGGGAGCCCAAGCTCGATGCCGAGCGCGCGCACCTCGTCCTTGAAGAGCTCGCGCAGCGGCTCGAGCAGCTTGAGGTGGAGCGATTCCGGCAGCCCGCCCACGTTGTGGTGGCTCTTGATCGTGACGGCCTTCTTGGTCTTCGCGCCGGCCGATTCGATCACGTCCGGGTAGATCGTGCCCTGCGCGAGCCACTTCGCGTTGGGCATCTTCTTCGCCTCGGCCTGGAAGATCTCGACGAAGAGCCGGCCGATGATCTTGCGCTTGGCCTCCGGGTCCTCGACGCCGGCGAGTTCCGCGAAGAACTGCGGCGCGGCGTTCACGCGGTCCACCTTGACGCCCATGTGCTCGGCGAAGGTGGCCATCACCTCGTCGCCCTCGGCCAGTCGCAGCAGGCCCGTGTCCACGAAGATGCACGTGAGCTGGTCGCCGATGGCCCGGTGGATGAGCGCGGCGGCGACGGCCGAATCCACGCCGCCGGAGAGCCCGAGGATCACCTCTTCCTCGCCCACCTGCTCGCGGATGCGCGCGATGGCCTGGGGCGCGAACTCGGGCATGTTCCAGTGGCGGTCGCAGCCGCAGATCTCGTGCACGAAGCGCGAGTAGATGGCCTTGCCCTGCTTCGTGTGCGTGACCTCCGGGTGGAACTGCACCGCGTAGAAGTTCCGCGTCGCGTCGAACATGCCGGCGATGGGACAGGCCTCGTTGGAGGCCATCACCGAAAATCCCGGCGGCAGCGCCGTCACCTTGTCGCCGTGGCTCATCCACACGTCGAGCAGGCCGTGCCCCTCGGCATTCGCGCGGTCCTGGATGCCCTTGAGCAGCGGCGAATGGCCCCGGGCCCTCACCTCGGCGTAGCCGAACTCGCGCACCTTGCCGTTCTCCACGCCGCCGCCGAGCTGCGCGGCCATCGTCTGCATGCCGTAGCAGATGCCGAGCACCGGCACGCCCGCGCGGAAAACGTAGGGATCGGCCGCGGGGGGCGTCTCCTCCGTGACGGAGGCGTGGCTGCCGGAGAGGATGATCCCCTTCGGCCCGAAGGCGCGGATGAAGGCCTCGTCGGCGTCGTGGGGATGCAGCTCGCAGTACACGCCCGCCTCGCGCACGCGGCGCGCGATGAGCTGGGTGACCTGGGAACCGAAATCGAGGATGAGGATCTTGTCCATGGGCGGGTTCTCAAATGACCGAGCGGCGCCAGGAGCGCCGCTCGGGATGCGTCATCGCGGAAGGCATTTCGCCTAGTCGATGTGGTAGTTGGGCGCTTCCTTGGTGATCTGCACGTCGTGCACGTGGGATTCGCGCATCCCCGCCGCGGTGATCTGGACGAATTCCGCCCGGGCGCGCATCTCCTCGATGGAGCGGCAGCCCGTGTAGCCCATGCTGGCCCTGAGGCCCCCCATGAGCTGGTGGATGATGGCGGTGACCGGCCCCTTGTAGGGCAGGCGGCCCTCGACGCCCTCGGGCACCAGCTTGTCGGCGTTGTTCTCGGCGTCCTGGAAGTAGCGGTCCGACGAGCCCTTCTGCATCGCGGCGAGCGAGCCCATGCCGCGGTAGGACTTGTAGGAGCGCCCCTGGTAGAGCTCGATCTCGCCGGGCGCCTCCTCCGTGCCGGCGAAGAGGCTGCCGAGCATCACGCTGGAGGCGCCGGCCGCGATGGCCTTGGCCACGTCGCCCGAGAAGCGGATGCCGCCGTCGGCGATGCAGGGCACGCCCGAGCCCTCGAGGGCCGTGGCGACGTTCTGGATCGCGCTGATCTGGGGAACGCCCACGCCCGCGACGATGCGGGTGGTGCAGATGGAGCCGGGGCCGATGCCGACCTTCACCGCGTCGGCACCGTGGTCCACGAGGGCCTTCGCGGCGGCGGCCGTGGCGATGTTGCCGCCGATGACCTGCATGCCGGGGTAGTGCGCCTTGACCCACTTCACGCGGTCGAGCACGCCCTGGGCGTGGCCGTGGGCGGTATCGACGATGAGGACGTCCACGCCCGCGTCCACCAGGCGCTCCACGCGCTCTTCCGTGCCCTCGCCCACGCCGACCGCGGCGCCGACGCGAAGCCGGCCCTGCTGGTCCTTGGAGGCGGCCGGGTGCTCGGAGGACTTGAGGATGTCCTTCACGGTGATGAGGCCCCGGAGCTCGCCCTCGCCGTTGATCACCAGCACGCGCTCGAGGCGGTGGCGGTGCATGAGCGACTTGGCCTCGTCGAGGCTCGCGCCTTCCTTCACCGTCACGAGCTTGTCGCGCGGCGTCATGATGTTCTTCACCGGCTGGTCGAGGTTCGTCTCGAACCGCAGGTCGCGGTTGGTGACGATGCCGGCGACGCGCCCGCCCTCGAGCACGGGCAGGCCCGAGATGCGGTGCTTGCGGGTGATCTCGAAGACCTCGCGCACCGTCATGCCCGGCGAGATCGTGATGGGATCCTTGACGACGCCGCTCTCGAAGCGCTTCACGGCGGCCACGTTGGCGGCCTGCGCCTCCGGCGTGAGGTTCTTGTGGATGATGCCGATGCCGCCTTCCTGCGCCAGGGCGATGGCGAGGCGAGCCTCGGTCACCGTGTCCATGGCGGCCGAGAGCAGCGGCAGGTTGAGTTCGATCGTCCGGGTGAGCCGGGTGGTCAGGCTGACTTCGCGCGGAAGGACGGTCGAATGGGCGGGAACGAGGAGGACGTCGTCAAAAGTGAGCGCTTTCTGGATGACGCGCATGGCTTTGCCTCGACACAAAAGTCGATTATACCGGCCGGCCCGACCCCCAACAATCCGCCGGCTTCCTGACGGGCTCCATTGACGCTCAAGGGGAATCTCGGTAAGGTTCGCTAAATGCTTGAAAGAATTAATATTTG
>DAORNC010000149.1:0-720 GCA_035440785.1 Rhabdaerophilum sp.
CTTCTTCATGGCGACCGGCTTCCACGGCTTCCATGTTCTGGTCGGCACGATCTTCCTGATCATCTGCCTCATCCGTGCCTACAAGGGCCACTTCACGCCGCAGCAGCACCTCGGCTTCGAGTTCGCGGCCTGGTACTGGCATTTCGTCGACGTTGTCTGGCTGTTCCTTTTCGCAGCGATCTACGTCTGGGGTTCCAACTGGGGCGCGGCCGCCGCGGCCGGGCACTGAGCCCGCCCCGCAGAAGCGAACAGGGGCGGCTCGAAGCCGCCCCTTTTTTGTTTTCACCCAAAGGAGCGCGCCGATGGCCTATGACGGACCCGAAGCCGATGCGGTTTCGTCCGGTCTTTCCGGACGCTGCCCGCGCTGTGGCGAGGGCAAGCTGTTCGACGGATTCCTGACGCTCGCGCCCTCCTGCAAATCCTGCGGGCTCGACTACAAGTTCGCCGACGCGGGCGACGGGCCGGCCGTGTTCGTGATCCTTATCGCCGGGTTCATCATCGTCGGGGCGCTGCTCTGGACGGAAGTCAACTACGAGCCGCCGTTCTGGGTGCATCTCGTCATTTTCCTGCCAATGACGCTGATCGTCTGCCTCGGCATGCTGCGGCCTTTGAAGGGCCTGCTGATCGGCCTGCAATACCGCAACAAGGCCGAGCAGGGCCGGCTCGACTCCTGACCCGCGGAGGCGGCGATAAATGTCTCTTCGGCAAAAGGCTTTCCTC
>DAORNC010000149.1:739-1098 GCA_035440785.1 Rhabdaerophilum sp.
GCGGTGCAGGCCGGACTTGGCATCTGGCAGTGGCAGCGCCTCGGCGAGAAAGAGGCACTCGTTGCCGGCATCGCCGCCGCTGCGAAATCCAAACCGCGTCCGCTCTCCGGCGCCCCACTCTGGGGCCGTGTAAGCCTGACCGGACGCTATCTCCACCAGCACACGGCCTACGTCCGCACCTCCCGCCCCGACAAGGGTGACCGGCAGGGTGGGTTCGGCGTCATCGTCATGACACCGATGGTGACGCGCTTGTGCAATGCCGAGGGGCGCTGCACGCTCGCCAATGTCTATGTCAACCGCGGGTTCGTGCCAACGCCGCCGGACGGGCGTATTCCCGCCTTCGAAAAACCGGACGAGCC
>DAORNC010000149.1:1308-4933 GCA_035440785.1 Rhabdaerophilum sp.
AACCCCCACTCGGGCTTGAAGCGCAGGCTTTCCTGACGAGCGTACCGAACAATCACCGGCAATATGCCCTCACCTGGTGGGGGCTCGCGCTGACCAACATCGTCGCGCTCGGGTTTTTCCTCTTTCGCCGCCGCACGAAGCACGAGACGCGCTGACAATTCCGTTTGAACCCGCTATTGCCTCTAGCCATGCGTTACATCTCGACCCGGGGCGAGGCCCCTTCCCTCGATTTCGCCGATTGTCTTCTCGCCGGTCTCGCGCGTGACGGCGGGCTCTACTTGCCCGAGAGCTGGCCGCAGATCACCTCGACGGAGATAGCCGCTTATGCCGGTCAGCCGTTCCATGCGGTGGCGTTCGACATCATCCGGCGCTTCACCGGCGGGACGATCCCCGATGTCGTGCTCGCGGAGGCGACGAGGGCGGCCTACGCCACCTTTGCGCACGAGGCCGTGACGCCGATCCAGCAGATCGCGCCGAACCGCTTTGTGCTGGAGCTGTTCCACGGCCCGACGCTGGCGTTCAAGGACGTGGCGATGCAGCTGCTTGCCCGGCTGATGGATTACGCCCTCGAACGCAAAGGCGCGCGGGCAACGATCGTCGGCGCAACCTCTGGGGATACGGGTGGCGCGGCAATCGAGGCGTTCCGTGCCTCGAAACGTTCGGATGTCTTCATCCTCTTCCCGGACGGGCGCGTTTCAGACGTGCAGCGCCGGATGATGACGACGCCGAAAGAGGCGCATATTCACGCCATCACTGTTCCCGGCACGTTCGACGATTGCCAGAATCTCGTGAAGGGCCTTTTCAACAACCTTGCCTTCCGCGACGAAGTCGCGCTTTCCGGTGTCAACTCGATCAACTGGGCGCGGATCGTCGCGCAGGTGACGTATTATTTCGTTGCTGCCGTCGCGCTCGGCGCACCGCATCGCAAGGTCGCCTTCTCGGTGCCCACAGGCAATTTCGGCGATATCTTCGCGGGCTATGTCGCCAAGAAGATGGGCCTGCCGATCGAGACCTTGATCGTCGCCACCAACATCAACGACATTCTCGCCCGGACGCTCGCGACCGGCCGTTACGAGATGGCGAAGGTGGAAGCCACGCTTTCACCCTCGATGGATATCCAGATCTCCTCGAATTTCGAACGCCTTCTGTTCGAGGCTTCGGGACGCGATGCCGTGGCCGTGAACCGCATGATGGCTGGCCTCAAGCAATCCGGTGCATTCACGCTGCCCGAAAGCGCTCTCGCCCGCATCCGCGGCGAGTTCATGGCCTTCCGTGCGAGCGAGGAGGAAGTTGGCGAGACGATCCGCTCGGCGCACCGGGACAGTGCGTATGACCTGGACCCTCACACCGCAACCGGCGTCGTCGCTGGCCTCAAGGCCAGGCTCGCGCCGGAGATCCCGCTCGTCATTCTCTCGACCGCCGCGCCGGCCAAGTTCCCCGACGCGATGAAGGCGGTCGCCGGCCTTGACGCACCGCTTCCTGAGCGTCTGCGCCACCTCATGACCGATCCCGAGCGCAGCGAAAGCGTGGCGAATGATCCCCGAGCGCTCGAAGGCTTTATCCGGGCGAAACTCACCCGAGGGCGCTGACCTTGGCACGGCTTCTCGGTTCATGGCTTGGCGGCCGGAAACGGGACGATTTCACGCTGGAATGCGGCGAACTCCGCCTGCGCGCGCCGGCCGCACGAGATTACGAGCGTTGGGCCGATCTCCGCAGTCGTTCCTACGCCTTCCTCCAGCCGTGGGAACCGAACTGGCCGGAAGACGATCTTACATCGGAAGCCTTCAAGCGCCGCCTCTTGCGCTATCGCGACGAACGGGAGGCCGACTTGGCGTACCCCTTCTTCATCGAGCGACGAGCCGACAATGCCCTACTCGGCGGGATCAATCTCAATAATATCCGCCGCCGAGCGGCGATGAGCGCGACGCTCGGTTACTGGATGGGCGCACCCCACGCCGGCCAGGGATACATGTCGGCGGCCGTGCCGGTGCTCTGCGCCTTTGCCTTTGCCCGACTTGGGCTTTTCCGCGTTGAAGCCGCGTGCCTGCCGGAGAATGCCGCCTCGATCCGCGTTCTCGAAAAAGCCGGATTTCAGCGCGAGGGCTACGTGCGGGGATATCTTTCGATTGCCGGGGCGCGGCGCGATCATCTGCTGTTCGCGCTGCTGGCGACCGATCGCCGCCCCGGATAGCGGGAGACCGCTGTTCAGAAGCCATCTCGGCGCTTGCCCACGACATGGGCTGCGGCTACTGCTCACACATGGACTATTGCTTGCCTCGCGTCGCGCTTTCCCGGCATATCACGCCGTTCAACGACCGTTTGGCCACCCCGGTGGCAAGCGTCGTCGGGGTTATGCTGTGGCTGCTCGCGATGTTCGTCGCGCCCGCACTGGCACTCGAGGCCGTGCGGATCGTGCCGCAGGCGGAGGCCGTGGATCTCCTGCCGGTGACGCAGGCGCAGCAATCGCGCGACGACCGCATCGAAATCCAGACCGCGCGCGATGCGAATGGTATCGTCCGCCGCATCGAGGTGCAGGCGCGCGAACCGGGCTCCCGCCCGCGCTGGATCGCCTTCGCGCTTGCCAACGAGACCAACGAGCAGATCGAGCGGCTGCTCGTCGCGCCACGCTTCAAACTTTCGGGCTCGGGTGTGTTCTGGCCCGATCTCGCGGCGAGCCGCGTCCACAAGCCGGAACGCGAGGAGGCCTCGGAAGCGGATATCTTCGTCATCACACTCGATCCCGGCGCGGTCGTCACCTTCGTCGCGGAACTGAAGGGTAACCGTTTGCCCGAACTAACCCTGTGGGACCCCGATGCCTACAAGGACAAGCTCAATTCGCTAACGCTCTACCGCGGCATTGTTACGGGCATCGCGGCGCTGCTGGCGCTGTTCCTTACCATCGTGCTCGCCCTGCGTGCGGCATTGATCTTCCCCGCTTCCGCAGCGCTAGCCTGGGCGGTGCTCGTCTATCTCGGCATCGATTTCGGTTTCGTCGGCCGCTTCTTCGGCGTGCGACCCGAAATCGAGAATATTTACCGGGCCGGTGCGGAAGCCGTGCTTGGCGGAACGCTGCTGGTATTCCTGTTCGCCTATCTCAACCTCAACCGCTGGCATTCGCGCTATGCACATATCACGCTCGTCTGGCTGGGTTTGATCGGCGCGTTGATCGCGCTGGCATCGATTGATCCGGCGGTCGCCTCGGGTATTGCCCGCATCTCCATCGCCGCCATCGCCGTGATCGGCTTCGTGCTGGTCGTCTATCTCGCGCTCCATCGCTACGACCGCGCGACAATGCTGGTGCCGACCTGGTTCATGCTGCTGATCTGGGTGATCGCCGCCGGCCTTGTCGTCAGCGGGCAGATCACCAATGACATCGCAGCGCCCGCCCTGCTCGGCGGGCTGGTGCTCATCGTGCTGCTGATCGGCTTCACGGTGATGCAGAACGTCTTCACTTCATCGGCTGTCGCCACCGGCGCGGTGCCAGACGCCGAGCGAAAGGCCCTCGCGTTCGTCGGCGGCGGCGATCTCGTTTTCGACTGGGACGTCGCGGATGACCACCTCCACGTCAGCCCCGACCTCGAAGCGCATCTCGGCCTCGAACGCGGCGATCTCGAAGGCCGGGCCT
>DAORNC010000149.1:4949-5603 GCA_035440785.1 Rhabdaerophilum sp.
TTCATCATGTCGATCGGGATCGCTACCGCACGATCCTCAACACGCTCATCGAGCAACGCCGCGGCCGCGTGGCGCAGGACCTGCGCCTCGTCGCGCGGGATGGCTCGATCTCGTGGTATCGCCTCAAGGCCCGCCCCGTGGTGAACCGCGAGGGCGAGGTGGTGCGCATCGTCGGCACGATGGCGGACGTGACTTCGCTCCATCTCGCACAGGACCGGCTGCTGCACGACGCGATTCACGATCACCTGACCGGCCTGCCAAACCGCAAGCTGCTGCTCGACCGGCTCGAAACCGCGCTCGTTTCGGCGCGCACCAAAGCCAGCCCACCACCGCCGAAGCCAAGCCTCATCATCGTCGATGTCGACCGCTTCAAGCAGGTCAACGAACAGATCGGCTTCAATGCCGGCGACATGGTATTGCTGACGATTGCGCGACGCCTCGCTCGCGTTGTGCGCGCCGGCGACACGCTTGCCCGCCTTTCCGGCGACAGTTTCGGCCTCGTGGTGGTGTCGGAGCAGGACCCGCAGCGTATTCTCGCGCTGGCCGATCTGGTGCGCCGCGCCGTCTCGACGCCGATCACGCATGGCGAACGGCAGATCTATCTCACCGGCTCGGTCGGCATCGCCTTTCCGGACGATTCCTCGCTGCTTGACC
>DAORNC010000150.1:0-5600 GCA_035440785.1 Rhabdaerophilum sp.
GCACGCCCGCGCCTCCGCCAAGTTCGTCGCCTGCGCCGACCGGTTCGACGCCTCAGTCCAGGTTTCCCGCTGCGGCGAGACGGTCGACGCGGAAGGCAAGCGCGGTTTCGTGCTGACGCTGTCGACCCGCGAGCAGCATATCCGCCGCGACAAGGCGACGTCCAACATCTGCACCAACTCGGGGCTCTGCTCGCTCGCCTTCACCATTCACATGACACTGCTGGGCGAGGCGGGGCTGACGCGGCTCGCGCGCATCAACCACGCAAACGCCGTGAAGCTGGCGGACATGCTCGCCGGCGTGAAGGGTGTGAAGGTGCTCACCGAGAGCTTCTTCAACGAGTTCACGATTTCCGTGCCCGGCAAGGCGGTGGACGTCGCCGAAAAGCTGGCGGCAAAGGGCGTGCTCGGCGGCGTGCCGTTCTCGCGGCTCGCGCCGGATGCGGGGCTCGATGATCTGCTCATCGTTGCCAACACCGAGGTGAACACGGATGAGGATCGCACGGCTTTCGTTCAGGCTCTGCGTGATGTTCTGCAGCCCTGACCATCAACCATCGGCCCGCCCGATGGCAGGGTATGGTTGGCAGCGTCGGATCAAGGAGAAAAATCCATGAGCATGAAAAAATTGACCGCCGAGGCTATCGGCACATTCTGGCTCACGTTCGCGGGGTGCGGCAGCGCCGTGTTGGCTGCCGCCTTCCCGAGTGTTGGCATTGGCCTGCTCGGCGTCTCGCTGGCTTTCGGCCTTTCCGTCGTCACCATGGCCTATGCCATCGGGCATGTTTCGGGATGCCATCTCAATCCGGCGGTGACGATCGGGCTCGCAGCGGGCGGGCGTTTTCCGGCTGCCAGTGTCGTTCCCTATGTCATCGCGCAGGTGATCGGCGCCGTTGCCGGCGCGGCAGTCCTCTATGTGATCGCCAGCGGCAAGGCGGATTTCAGCATCGGTGGTTTTGCGGCCAACGGGTTCGCGGAGCATTCGCCGGGCAAGTATTCCCTTGTCGCCGCGCTGGTGACCGAGGCCGTGATGACGATGATGTTTCTTTTCGTCATTATGGGCGCGACCAGTGCCCGGGCGCCGGCAGGTTTCGCGCCGATCGCGATCGGCCTCGCGCTGGTGCTCATCCATCTCGTCAGCATTCCGGTGACCAATACTTCGGTCAATCCGGCGCGCAGCACCGGTCCTGCCCTGTTCGTGGGTGGCTGGGCGCTTCAGCAGCTCTGGCTCTTCTGGGTGGCACCGATTGTGGGCGGCGTGCTCGGCGGCCTGCTATATCGCTCGCTCGACAACGAATGACATAAAACTGGCCTGGTGGAGCAACCGCCGCGCCTTCCCGCTTCGCATTGGAGATTACCGTGCTCAACAATCAGGGTCGCCCCACCGCGCCGGGTGAAGCCGTCGCCGCCGAGCCGTCCACCTTCACTGGCAACAAGGCGTTGCAGGTCGAGGAGGCGCTGCTGTTCGAGATTGGCCGTGCCGATGTCACCGGCGTTGATCTCGACGAGCCGGAAGCCTTCACGCCTCGCCTCGGCGGACTGGAGCGCAAGGAGGCCATTGGTCTTGTCGGCCTTTCGGAGCCGGAGGCGATGCGCCACTACGTTCGCCTCTCCCAGAAGAATTACGGCATCGACACCGGGCTGTTCCCGCTCGGCTCCTGTACGATGAAGCATAACCCGCGCCTCAACGAGAAGATGGCGCGGCTGCCGGGCTTCGGCGATATCCATCCGCTCCAGCCGCAATCAACCGTGCAGGGTGCGCTCCAACTCATTGCGGAGCTTGCCCGCTACCTGATGGTGCTCACTGGCACCAAGGCGGTTGCAATGTCGCCCAAGGCCGGCGCGCATGGCGAACTCGCTGGCATGATGGCGATCAAGGCTGCGATCGAGGCAAAGGGCGAGGGAATGACCCGCCGCACCGTCTTGGTGCCGGAGAGTGCGCATGGCACCAACCCGGCGACCGCGGCACTGATCGGCTTCGAGGTGAAACCGGTGCCGGCCCGCGCCGACGGCACGGTCCATGTCGAGGACGTCAAGGCCCTGCTCGGCCCGGATGTCGCCGCCATCATGCTGACGAACCCCAACACCTGCGGCATTTTCGAGCCGCAGGTCGTCGAGATCGCAAAGGCGATGCATGATTCCGGCGCCTATTTCTATTGCGACGGTGCGAACTTCAACGCCATCGTTGGCAAGGCGAGGCCGGGCGATCTCGGCATCGACGCGATGCACATCAACTTGCACAAGACTTTCTCGACCCCGCATGGCGGCGGTGGGCCTGGTGCGGGGCCGGTGGTGCTTTCGGAGCGGCTTGCGCTCTTCGCGCCGGTGCCCTTCATCCGCGAGGCCGCGGGTAAACTCGAGCTCGTCGAACATCGCGCGGCGGTTGGGGGAGCGAAGCCGTTCGGCCGCGTCACCGCTTTCCACGGCCAGATGGGCATGTATGTCCGCGCACTCGCCTATATGCTCTCCCACGGCTCGGACGGTATGAAGCAGGCCTCGGAGGACGCGGTGCTTTCCGCGAACTACATCCGTGCCGGCCTGTCAGACCTGATGTCCGTGCCGTTCCCGGATCATCCGGCGATGCACGAGGCGCTGTTCGACGACACATGGCTTAAGGATACCGGCGTCACCACGCTCGATTTCGCAAAAGCCATGATCGACGAAGGCTATCACCCGATGACGATGTATTTTCCGCTCGTCGTCCACGGCGCGATGCTGATCGAGCCGACCGAGAGCGAAAGCCGTGCCTCGCTCGATCTGTTCATCATGGCGCTGCGCGATCTCGCGATGCGCGCCAAGCGCGGCGAGACCGAACGCTTCACCGGTGCGCCGTTCCATGCCCCGCGTCGTCGCCTCGACGAGACGCGGGCGGCCCGCAACCCGATCCTGAAATGGGTGCCGCCTCAACCGGTGCAACAGGCCGCGGAATGAAAAGAAGGCCGGGGCGACCCGGCCTTTTTCTTTTTCCGGCTGCAGGATAACGTGGCAGCCTGACGGGCGGGCAGGAGCAACGGATGGATATCGAAGGACTGGTTACGCGCTATTGCGAAGCCTGGTTCCACCCGGACCCGGCGCAACGTCGCCGACTCTTGGCCGAGGTTTTCGAGTCTGACGGGCTCTATGTCGATCCAAGCGTTCGGATCGAGGGTCTCGAAAAGCTCCTTGCTCATATCGAGAAGGTGATTGCGGATCGTCCGGGCTTCGCGCTCGAGCGAACCGGTCTGGTGGATGAACACCACGGGTTTCTCCGCTTCGGCTGGCGGCGACTTGGCGCGGAGGGCTTTCGCAGCCCGGAGTGCATAGACGTGTGTCAACTATCGGCGGCAGGAAAGCTCGCGCTTGTGATCGGCTTCTTCGGACCGATGAAATCGCTGCCGAACAGCGCTACATCCCCCTGAAAATCCCCATCACCCGGCGGATGGCATCTTCGCGTGCCTCCGGATGCGTACCGATCGTGACAGTGCCGTTGCCGTTCTTCGAGAACGCGGCCTTGCGCGTCCGTATCGGCAGGATCGAAATCATGATGCGCACCGTCATAGCCGATGAAGCGCACGCCGGACAGCGAGCGACACGGCTCCGGCACCGTCCAGTCGTCGGCCAGGCCGTGCAGGATGGTGAGCGGAATCCGCGCACGGAAGTCCTCTTCCGCCATCGCCTTGCAGCCCGGGTAGAAAGCGACGGCCTGACGGAACTCCACCCCCTTGGGTGCGCGGATCGTCCGGCTCGCCGAGAGGACGGAGGTGCCGCCATTCGACCACCCGAGCAGACCGATCCGGTGGCGGTCGACATCCGGCCGTGAAGCAAGCCACTCAGCTGTCGCAAAGGCATCGTAGGCGCGATCCTTGGAGCGGACGTCGCGGTCACGGACGTTGCACTGCGAGCCAAGACCCCGCGAGGAAAAGCTCTCGGGAAAAATCGCGATGAAGCCGGCGGACTGCAATCGCTCGGCCCAGTCCGCGTGGCGCGGATTGATGACGCCCCGGGTGTTGGAGAGCCCTCCGCAGCCGTGAAGGGCAATTACGGCAGGGAAGGGACCGGGCCCCGCGGGTTTGAACATCTGCGCCTTGAGACGGATGTTGTTGCGACCGGGGATTTCGACCCAATCCTGCGCTTGGGCCAGCGAGAGTGCATAAAGGCCGAAGCTGACGACGATGAAAATGCGGATGAAGAACGGCATGGGATACACCTTTCTCGAATCATCTTGCCGCAACCGGCCAAGCAGAAAATAAAAAAGGCCGCTCGAAAGCGACCTTTTTGCGTCAAAATGGGTGGAGAAGCTCAGTTGAGCTGCGCCTTTACTTCCTTGAGTCCGGCCGTGAACGCATCGTCCCCCTTGCTTGCGGTGAGGATCGATGCGGCAGCCTTGGTCGCGAGATCGACGGCGGCCGAGCGGACCTCGGCGGTCGCGAGCGATTCGGCCTGCTGGATCTTGAGTTCGGCCTGCGCCGTGCGGCGCTTGACGAAGTCCTCAAGCTTGGCCTTGGCGTCGGCTTCGAGGCGCTTGGCCTCGTCCTTGGCGGCGGCGACGATATCGGCGGCCTCCTTCTCGGCCGCCGCCCGCTTGGCCTCGTAGGTCTTGAGCAGAGCGGCCGCCTCGGCACGGAGGCGTTCGGCTTCGTTCAACTGAGCCGCGATCTTCTCGGCGCGCGAATCGATGCCTGCCAGCAGTTTGCGCGGCACGCCGAGATAGGCGAGCAGTCCGAGGAAGATGAAGAAGGAGGCGCCGACCCAGAATTCAGCGGTCATCATGGGAAAACTCTCCTTATTCGCCGCGGATGGCGGTGACAGCCTTGCCGACCGCAGCTGCGGTGGGGGCCTTGCCGGTCAGCGCTTCGACCATCGCCGAAACGGCGTCCTTGGCGATATCGTCAACGTTGGCCATCGCCTTTGCCTTGGTCTCGGCAATCGAGGCCTCGGCGGCAACCATCTTGGCCGAGAGCTCCTGCTCGACCTTGTGCCGCTTAGCGTCGATCTCTTTCGAGCTCTTGGCACGGGCTTCGGCGGCAATGGCCTGGGCGTTGGTCTTGGCCTTGGCCAAGGCCTGTTCGAGAGCGACGGCCTCCGCTTCGGAAGCTTTCTGCGCAGCTGCAGCGTCGCCGAGCGCCTTCTCGATCGTCCCCTCACGCTCGGCGATGATGGAGGCGATGCGCGGCAGCGCGAGCTTGCTCATCAGGACGTAGAGCGTGCCGAAGGTCACCGCGAGCCAGAAGAGCTGGCCTGCGAAGGTGGAACTGTCAAAGGGCGGAAACGCGCCGCCGTCCGCCGCGAAGGCGGGGGTGACGGTCGCTGCCACGATGAACGGCGTGACGAAATGACGCATCGAGCGCTCCCGAGCATTGGAACAGGACGCCTGCCTCAAGGCAGGCAGGGGGTGGCAAGCGGGCCACCCCGGATTTTTGGTGCGACGGCCTGAAGGGACCGCCCCAGCTTACTTCACGACGAAGAGCAGGATCAGCGCAACGACGAACGCGAAGATGCCGAGACCTTCCGCGAGCGCCGCACCGATGAACGCGCGGCCGAACTGGCCGTCGGCAGCCGACGGATTGCGCAGCGCGCCCGACAGGAAGTTGCCGAAGATGGCGCCGACGCCGACGGCGGCGAGGCCC
>DAORNC010000151.1:0-2077 GCA_035440785.1 Rhabdaerophilum sp.
GCACTTCGCGAGAAGGGCCTGTAGCTCAATGGTTAGAGCCGGCCGCTCATAACGGTCTGGTTGCAGGTTCGAGTCCTGCCGGGCCCACCAGTTCCCGTCTTATCCGGCCTTGCGGACGGCATCTGCCGAGCGAGAATCGCTGAAGACTTCTTCCTCAGGCTGCGGCCGGCCGTAGAAATAGCCCTGCACGTAGCGACATCCCTCGTAGATCAGCATGTTGCGCTGCTCTTCCGTCTCGACGCCCTCGACGACGATCTCGATGCCGATGTCATTGCCGAGACCGAGGATTGCGCGGCGGATGGCAGTATTCATCATACCATCCTCCGCCTCCTGGACGAAGGACTTGTCGATCTTGATCCGATCGAACGGGAATTTCTGCAGATAGCTCAGCGAGGAATGGCCGATGCCGAAATCGTCGAGCGCGATCCGCACGCCGAGGGCGCGCAGCTGCTGGAGAATTTCGAGCGTGCGGGTGTCATCCGTCAGCAGCACGGATTCGGTGATTTCGAGCACGAGACGTGAGGCCGGCAGCCGGCTCGCCGCCAGCGCGGAAAGGACGGATGCCGTGAGGTGATGGTTGCGGAACTGGATCGGCGACAGGTTCACCGAGACGCTGGCCGTCTTGTGATTTCGGACGATGCAGGAGCAGGCCTGCCTCAGGACGATCTCGCCGATCTGCACGATCAGGCCGCTTTCCTCCGCAACCTCGATGAAATGCGCGGGCGCGAGTAGCCCCTTCGTCGGGTGTTCCCAGCGGACAAGCGCCTCGTAGCCATTTGGTGCATTGCTCTCGAGGTCGATGATCGGCTGGTAGACGAGGCGGAACTCTTCGCGCTCGATGGCGCGGCGCAAATCCTGTTCGATCTCGCGCCGGGCGTGGATCGCCGCCGTCATGCCTTCGTCAAAGCAGGAATAGGTACCGCGTCCGTCGCGCTTGGCCCGGTAAAGGGCGATATCCGCCTTTTTCAGCAGCTCCTTGGCGTCGTTGCCATCCGTTGGTGCAATGGCAATGCCGATGCTCGCGCCGACGAAAACACGCTTGCCGCGGATTCGGAATGGCCTGGAAAGCTTGGCCACGATTTCCCGGGCCAGATGCATCACATAGTCGCGGCCGCGGATGTTGGGCAGAAGGACCGCGAACTCGTCGCCGCCGAAACGTGCGGCCATGCCGCCGGCGGGAAGGGATCGCGCGATTCGGCGGGCCGCGAGCCGCAGCAGAATATCGCCGCAGTCATGGCCCATCGTGTCGTTCACATCCTTGAAGTGGTCGAGATCGAGGCAGAGCAGTGCGAGTTCGTGTCCACGCCGATTTTCGGAAATCGCGAGGCTCAGCGATTCCTGAAAGAGTGTCCGGTTCGGCAGGTTGGTCAGCATGTCGTGGAGGGCGATATGGGCGATCTTCTTTTCCGCTGCCCGCCGGGCCGAAGCATCTGTCACCATGCCTTCGTAGTAGGCTGGATTGCCCTCTTCGTCCCGGACCAGCCAGACGGCTTCCGACACCCAGATCTTTTCCCGCGTCTTGCAGCGATAAACTTCCGAGACGAAATCGGAGACCCGGCCGTCCTGATCCATCATGTCGATGAACTCCCGCCGGCGGTTGGGGTCGACATACCATTGCTTGCCGATGTCCAGAACGTCGGAGAGCATTTCCTCCTCGTTCTCATAGCCGTTGAGGCGGACGAGCGCGGGGTTGGCCCTGAGTTGCCGGCCGTCGAGCGTTGAGCGGAAGATGCCGACGATCGAGTTCTCGAACAGGCTGCGGTATTCCTCCTTGGTCCGTTCGAGCGCGACCTGCCGTTCGTGTGCCTCTGTCACATCCGCATAGGTGCAAAGGGATGGTGCGAAACTCGACATAGCGGCCGTTGGGCCGCTGGCGGACATAGACCTGTTCGTTCGTGACCAGCCCGCCGGCCTTGAGGAACGCCTCGAATTCGGCCGTCATCTTGCCGAACTCGCCGCTGGCGACCTGATAGGCGATCAATTCCCGCATCGTTACGCCGTGGCGGAGAAGGCCCGGCGGGAAGTCGAGGATTTCCTCGGCCCGGTGGTTGAAGACGACAACTCGATGTTCCGAATC
>DAORNC010000151.1:2201-5551 GCA_035440785.1 Rhabdaerophilum sp.
TCCGTCCGGGAGCGGCGTGACCTGTACCTGCAAGACCGTGCCGTCGGGGCGGGTGCGGCGATAGCTGAAGGGGTGCTCCGCCCGCGTCTGGCCTTTCTTGAGCCAATCGGTGAAATCCGGATCCATCGACGCGAATTCGCCGCGTTTCTCCAGCAACTTGAGAATGGAAGACAGGGTCGGCGACGCCTTGATGTCGTCACGGCTGAGGCCGGTCAATTCGCGATAGCGCGCGTTGATAACGAGAATCCGACCTTTCGCGTCGATCATCGCGATGCCTTGGTTCACGTTCTCGATCGCATTCTTCAGGTCGCAGATAGCCGCGCCGGTCTCCGCGGGACAGATCCCGCAATCGCCATCCTGGGGCGATGCCGAGCGAGCCTCCCGGACTTTCATGCGCCGGTCGTCGGATTTGGCGTAGGCATTCGAGACGAGTTCGAGAAGTCTTGCGGCATCGAAACTGCCGTCGCTCGCCTTCGCATCCCGGATTTGTTTTTTGAGCAGACGATGCAAAGCCGGGCCCCGTCAGTGTTTGCTGTCAACACGGCCCGGCACGGACGACACTCTGCCCTCTGCCTCGGCCGGTGCTTCTGCCCCGGTCCCGCCGGCGATAGTCTCCCCCACGGCAAGCATTTCTAGATCCTCTATTCATGCCTGCCGACACGCTAGAGGACATATTTTAGCAAATTGTTATTGCGACAGCGGTTTGCAGCGTGTCGCGCCGATCTGCAGGGAATTCAGGTTTCTTTCTGCACGATGAGGCGCGCGACCCGCTGAAGGGCGAGCGTGTAGCCCTGGGTTCCGAGCCCGGCGATCACGCCATCGGCCCGCAGCGAGACATAGGAGTGGTGGCGGAATGCCTCGCGCTTGTGGACGTTCGAGATATGCACCTCGATGACCGGTCCCTCGAAGGTGTTGAGCGCGTCGAGAATGGCGACCGAGGTGTGTGTGAAAGCCGCCGGATTGATCACGATGCCACCCGCGATCTCCCGTGCCTCGTGGATCCAGTCGATGAGTTCGTATTCGCGGTTCGACTGGTGAAAGCGGATCTCCAGCCCTTCGGTTATGGCGGTTCTGCGACAATTCGCCTCGACGTCGGCCAGCGTTTCGTGGCCGTAGATATGTGGCTGGCGCTTGCCGAGCAGGTTCAGGTTGGGACCGTTGAGCACAAAGACGAGACGGGACATCGGAAACCTCCGGCAGCGGATCCCAAGGCGCGTATTCCGAAATGCCGCGATCGGCAAGGGGTGAATGCCATACGTGCTTCTTGACGGGATTGCGCTTCGTATCCGTCTCCCTATGGTTGTTCACTGGAAATGGCTCCGGCAACGGGCGGATCGGGATCATGGGCTTGGCGCGGGAATACGAGGTCGCTGTGGTCGGGGGAGGGCTGCTCGGCTCGTCGCTCGCCTGGGGGATTGGGCGCCTTGGCCAGCGCGTGGTCGTGCTCGACGAAGGCGATATCGCGAAGCGGGCCTCCCGGGCGAACTTCGCGTTGGTCTGGGTGCAGACGAAAGGGCTCGGCTTGCCGGAATACACCTCCTGGACCCTGCGCGCCTCGGAGACTTGGGTGGAGCTGGCGCGGGCGCTGGAGGACGAAACCGGGCTCGATGTCTGCTTCCGGCGGCCGGGTGGATTTCACCTCGCGCTCAGCGACCGCGAAATGGCACTTCGGCGCGACACGCTCGCACGCCTCCATAACCAGCCCGGCGCGGCCGACTACCGGACCGAGTTGCTCGATCACGCCGACGTTCGCCGCATGATGCCGGACATCGGGCCTGAGGTCGCGGGTGGGAGCTATTGTCCCTATGACGGGCACGTGAACTCGCTGCGCGTGTTCCGCGCGCTGCACGCGGCTTTCACGCGCCACGGGGTCGACTATCGGCCGGAACACGCGGTGACGGCAATCTCTGTTGAAAACGGCGCCTTCCGCCTCACGACGAAACGAGGCGAGATCGTTGCCGGAAAGGTGGTGCTGGCGGCCGGCAACGCCAACGCGGTGCTCGCACCGATGGTGGGGCTTTCCGCGCCGATGGAACCTAATCGCGGCCAGATCGTCGTGACCGAACGCGCCGCGCCCTTCCTTCATTTCCCGATGACGACGCTCCGCCAGAGCGACGAGGGCACGGTGATGATCGGCGACAGCAAGGAAGAGGAGACGGACGACAGCGCCCATCACATGCCGATCGACGTGGTGATGGCCAATCGCGCGGTCCGGATGTTTCCGAAGCTCGCAGCGCTCAATGTCGTGCGCGCCTGGAGCGGTATCCGGGTCATGACGCGGGACGGTTTCCCGATTTACGACCAGTCGGAAAGCCATCCAGGTGCCTTTGTCGTCTGCTGCCACTCCGGTGTTACGCTCGCGCCGAACCATGCGTTCGACATTGCACCGATGATTGCGCGCGGCAGGCTCGAAGAAGCAGTGGTGGGTGCGTTTTCGGCACGACGCTTCGCTGGGCAGACGGGCGAAAGGGCCGCCTGAAATGTTCAAGCGCATTGCTGGTTCGGAGACGGACATGGTTACGATCGAGGTCGATGGCGTTCCGGTGGCGGCGCGGCGCGGGGAGAGCGTTGCCGCAGCCCTGCTTGCCTCCGGGCTCGCCATCGCACGCGAAACGCCGGTCAGCGGAGCGCCGCGAACGCCCTACTGCATGATGGGCGTGTGCTTCGATTGCCTCGTGACCATCGACGGTATCGGCAGCCGACAGGGGTGCCTCGTGCCGGCCGAGGACGGGATGCGCGTCTCGATCCAGAAGGGGAGGCGCGTTCTGTCGTGAGCGGAGCTTTCTCGATCGAGACCGTCGATGTGCTGGTCATCGGCGCCGGGCCGGCGGGGCTTGCCGCGGCCGCCTCCACCGCCAGCGCGGGGTTAAAAACGCTGCTTGTTGACGAAAACTCCTCGCCGGGTGGGCAGATCTATCGCGCGATCACGCGTTCGCCATTCGCCGATTCCGGCGTCCTGGGCGATGATTACTGGGATGGCCGCAAACTGGTCGCTGACTTCGAGGCGAGCGGGGCGATCCTCCTTGGCGAAACACAGGTCTGGTCGCTCGATGCCACGCGCAGGGTCGGCATGAGCCACAAGGGCCGGACCCGTTTCGTCCAGGCGGAGCGGGTTATCATCGCGACTGGCGCGCAGGAACGCCCGTTCCCGATCCCGGGCTGGACGCTGCCCGGCGCGATGAGTGTCGGTGCGGCGCAGACGCTGCTCAAGGCATCCGGCCTTGTTCCGGATGGCCGGGTCGTGATCGCCGGGCAGCCGTGCGCCAGCGCCTCGCCGACGACGAGGCCGAAGTTCTCTGAATGCGTCGGCAGTACGAACACGTCGGCGTTCCAGTACGCTTCGCTCTTGG
>DAORNC010000152.1:0-2190 GCA_035440785.1 Rhabdaerophilum sp.
AGGATGTGCCTGACGATCAGCATCGGCGTGCGCGTGCCCGCAGCGATGGCGGCCTCGACGTAGGGCTGCTCGCGCAGGGTCAACACGACGCCGCGCACGAGGCGCGCAACGCGCGGGATCTCGGCCACGGTGATGGCGATGATGACATTCCCCACCGAGCCGCGCGTCAGCGCCATCAGCGCGATTGCTAGCAGGATCGGCGGGATCGACATCATGCCGTCGATCACGCGCATGATGAGGCTGTCCGCCCAACGCACCATGCCGGAGACGAGGCCGATGACCAATCCGACGACCGACGCGAGGATCGCCACCGAGAAACCGACGATCAGCGAGATCCGCGCGCCATAGACAACGCGGGAATAGATATCGCGGCCGAACATGTCGGTGCCAAACCAGTATTCTGCGGAAGGCACACGCGTCCGGCGCGAGGGCGCGAGCGCCGTCGGGTCCACAGTCCAGAGGTAGGGCGCGGCGATCGCCATGAAGAACATGACCGCGAGCAGGAAGGCGCCAATCGCGATCGACGGGTTGCGGCGGCAGAAGCCGACGATGCCCTTCGCGGGCTTTCGTTCCGGCAGGATGTCCGGCAGTTGCCGGGCAATGGCGAGGCCGGCTGTCTCGTTGGTGTCGAGCGGCTTCGTCATGTCAGTACCGGATGCGCGGGTCGATCAGCATATAGACCAGATCGACCACGAGATTGATGAGCACGTAAACGAAGGAGAACATCAGCACGACACCCTGGATGACAGGGTAGTCGCGCCGCAGGATCGCATCCACCGTCAGGCGGCCCAGGCCGGGAATGGCGAAGACGCTCTCGGTCACGACCGCCCCGCCGATCAGCAGCGCGATACCGATGCCGATCACGGTGACGACCGGGATGGCGGCGTTCTTCAGTGCGTGAAGAAAAAGGATCGACGTCTGCCCCACGCCCTTGGAGCGCGCGGTGCGGATGTAATCCTGCTGGAGCACCTCCAGCATCGAAGCGCGGGTGATGCGCGCGATTAGCGCGATATAGACGAAGCCAAGCGTGATCGACGGCAGAATCAGGTTTTCGAGCCACGGCCAGATGCCCTGACTGAGCGGAGTGTAGCCCTGAACGGGCAACCAATCGAGCTTGAGCGCGAAGATATAGGCCAGCAGATAGCCGACCACGAACACCGGCACCGAGAAGCCGGTGACGCAGAAGGCCATCGCCAACCGGTCGATCCAGGTGTTCGCCTTCCATGCGGCCAGAACGCCCAGCGGGACGGCAACCATGATCGCGAGAAACAGCGTCACCACCATCAGCGAGACGGTCGGCTCGATGCGCTGCGCGATCAGCTGCGAAACAGGCAGAGAGGTGAAAATCGAGATGCCGAGGTCGCCGCGCAGGACGCGAAACAGCCATTCGCCAAACCGCACCAGGAAAGGCCGGTCGAGCCCCAGCCCCTGCCGGATCCGCTCGACGTCAGCCGGCGTCGCCTGATCGCCCGCGATCACCGCCGCCGGATCGCCCGGCGCGATGTAAAGCAGCGAGAACACGAACAGAGCCACGAATGCCATCACGGGAATGGTGGCGATGACGCGGCGGACAATGAAAGCCAGCATTGGTGTTCTTCTATCCTGTCGCTTCGTTGCGGCGGGAATGCCGGTTCGGATTCTTCTCCCGACGCATTTTTTTTCGATCAACCGGTGTCCACTTGATCGGAAAATGCTGCGTGCCCGCCGCCGCGCCCGAAAGCGCGGCGGTGGACCGGTTCGAGACGAAGATCAGCTCTTCGAGACACCCCAGAAGAAGGGCAGCGGCCCCTTGGTGATACCCGTGACGTTCTTCCGCCACGCGGTGTAGCTGAGAAAGAAACCGGTAGGTGCAAAGATGACATCCTCAAGCGCGGCCTTGTTGAGCAGCGCGATCGTTGCCTTCTCTTCGGTCAGGTCCTTGGCATCGAACCAAGCCGACACCTGCTTCTCGACCTCGGGGCTGTCCGGCCAGCCGAACCAGGCCTTCTCGGCATTACCGCGAATGGCGGTATAGGGCGCGGGGTTGAGGCAGTCCGCACCGGCGTGCCAGGTGTGGAACATATTCCAGCCGCCCTGCCCCGGCGGCGTCTTCTGCGCGCGGCGGGCGCCGACAGTGCCCCAGTCCGTCGCGACGAAATCGACGTTCATGCCGAGCTTCTTGAGGAGGTCGGCCGTCACTTCGCCCATCGG
>DAORNC010000152.1:2319-5502 GCA_035440785.1 Rhabdaerophilum sp.
AGTGTAGAGCGGTGTGCCGGGGGTAAAGAAGCCCGGAATCGGCTTCCAAAGGTTGTTGTCGTCCCCGACGATGCCTCGCATGTAGTCTTCCTGGTTCATCGCGGCAAGGATCGCGCGGCGGATCTTCACCTTGTTGAAGGGCGGGTGCAGGTGGTTCATGCGGAAGGCGCCGATATTGCCGAGCGGATCGCCGATATCGACCATGATATTGCGGTTGGCCTTGAGCACCGGCACGAGATCCGAGATCGGGTTCTCCCACCAGTCGACCTCACCGTTCTGCAGCGCGGCCGACGCGGTCGCCGGATCGGGCATGATGATCCATTCGATACGATCGACCATCATCTTCTTGCCACCGGCAAGCCATGACGCGGCCTCGTCCCGTGGCTTGTAGTCGGCGAAGCGCTCGAACACCGCCTTGGCGCCCGGCACCCATTCCTCCTTCTTGAACTTCATCGGACCGGAGCCGATGTATTCCGTGATCTGCTTGAAGGGGTCGGTCTGTGCGATGCGCTCCGGCATGATGAAGGAGCACGGCGAGTTGTTCTTGCCGAGCGCAAGCAGCATCTTCGGATAGGGCTTCTTGAGCGCCCAGCGGAAGGTGAGATCGTCGACCGCGACGAGTTCGTTCTGGATCGCGGTGATCATCAGGCCCATCGGGTCGCGCGCGGCCCATCGCTTGATACTCTGCACAGCGTCCTTCGCGCGGACGGGTTCACCGTCGTGGAACTTCATGCCGGCGCGCAGCTTGAACGTCCAGACGAGGCCATCGGCCGAAACCTCTTCCTTCTCGACCATCTGGCGCTGCGGAACCAGTTTGTCGTCGACACCGTAAAGCGTATCCCAGACAAGAGCTGCCGCATTGCGGACGACGTATTGCGTGCCCCAGATCGGGTCGAAGTTCGCGAGGTTGGACTGCGGCACGAAGCGCAGCACCTTGTTGCTCGCGCCCTGCGACAGGGCCGGTGTCGCGAGCCCGCCGCTGGCAGCCAGCAGCGCCGCGCCACCCGTGGATTTAATAAAAGTCCTGCGATCCATTTCTAAGTCTCCCATTGTGACGTCGAGGAAGGCACGGCAGCCGGGACCACCTCTTTTGTGGGCATTCAATCGGCTGAATTCAGAATACAAACTTGCAAGGGGTATGCCAGCGGTCTTTCTTCTCCTTCTTGAACTACTGGACAGTGCTTGAAACGTAGTCGGCTTCGTTTCGGCCAAGCCTCCGAGGCGTCGAAAGACGCGGAAGGGCGGAAACGGTCTCAAATGCTCGCGCGGCGCGCAGAACGAGGCGGTCTGCACCGAAGGCACCGACGATCTGGAGGCCCGCGGGCAAACCCTCCGCCGTCAGGCCGCAGGGAATCGATGCCGCAGGCTGCTGCGTCAGGTTGAAGGGATAGGTGAAGGGGGTCCAGCGGGTCCAATCCTCGCCGTAGCGTCCATGCGCAGGCGTGAGGCGGCCTGCCTCAAAAGCAGGCAGCGGCAGGGTCGGCGACAAGAGAAGATCGTAGCGGGCATGGAAGGCCTCCATCCGCGCCGCGAGCGCATTGCGCTGGTAGAGCAGTGCATCGACGTAACTGGCCGCCGAGATCCCCTCTCCCATTTCCGCAACCGCGACGAGGCCAGGATCCATCTTCACGCGCTCGGACGTGGAGATGCCCTTGAGCGCGAGCGCGGCGCCACCGGCCCAGAGCGTCATCAGCGGTGCGATCGGATCGGCGAAGTCGGGATCAGCCTCGATGATCTCGGCGCCAAGTTGCGCGAAGGTTTCGACGGCCGCGCGCACCAGCCGCGCGATATCGGGATGCACCTCCACATCAAGCCCGAGTTTTGGCGAATAGGCGATCCTGAGCCCTTTAACGCCGTCTTCCATCCCATCGAGATAATCCTCGACCGGCAGGCTCGCGGTCATATCGCGCGGATCGGGTCTGCCGATGACGTTCATCGCCAGTGCGGCATCACGCACAGTGCGGGTAAGCGGGCCGAGATGGGCAAGGAAGCCCATTGTCGAGATCGGATAGGCCGGCACGTGGCCGTAGGTCGGTTTGATACCGAATACACCCGTGAACCCGGCGGGGATGCGGATCGAGCCCGCCCCGTCGGTGCCGATGTGAATGGCGCCGAGATTGAGCGCCGCCGCCGCGACCGCGCCGGCGGACGAACCGCCGGTGGTCCTGGAAAGGTCCCACGGATTGAGCGTGTTGCCCGAAAGCGGGGAATCCGAGGTGCCCTTCCAGCCGTATTCCGGCATCGTCGTCTTGCCGAGAATGACGCAGCCCGCCGCGCGCAGTTTTTCGGCGACCGGGCAGTCCTCCTTCGCGTGCGAGGGGTCCGAGATCGCCGTGCCTTTTGTAGCGATGTTGTCCTTGATCGTCACCGGCACGCCATCGAGTGGCCCCAGCGCCTTGCCGGCGCAATAGCGTGCTTCCGCCTCACCCGCAGCCTTCAGTGCTTCCTTGTGCCCGACATGGGTGAAGGCGTTGATGTCCGGCTCGAACCGGTCGATCCGCGCGAGAATGTCGGTAGCGACCTCCACTGGCGACAACGTGCCTGCCCGGAAGCCTTCAACCATTCCCACGGCATCGAGGCGCGCAATCTCAGGCATTGGCGGCGTCCCAGGCGACATGCAGGAGGATATTCGCGCCGGCGACGATGTCCTCGTCGGTCGAATACTCCTTCGGGTTGTGGGAAAGCCCGCCGATCGAAGGCACGAAGACCATGCCAGTGGGGCAGAGTCGCGCCATCATCTGCGCGTCGTGCCCGGCGCCGGAGATCATCCGCCGGACGGGAAGGCCGAGCGTTTTCGCTGCCGCCTCGACGCGCGCGATCATTGGCTCGGCGAACGGTGTCGCCGGAAACCGCGCGAGGTCGCGGATCGAACAGGTAATGCCGTAATTCGGGCATTCGCGGGCGATGAAATCGCGCAGCGCCGCCTCGGCCTCGGCCAGTCGCTCGTCAGACGGATTGCGCATATCAAGCGTCACCGTCACCCGCTCGGGCACCACGTTCACGTTGCCCGGCTCGGTGCGGATAAAGCCCATGTTCGCAAGCTGGCCCGGGATGCGATGGGTCAACTCATGCGCGAAGAGGTTGATACGCGCCGCCATCAGTCCGGCCCACTCATCGAGCAACTCCCTATACCTCGCGACTCGTGCCTCGGCATCGGGCAGCATTCGGCGTTGAGCCGCTTCG
>DAORNC010000153.1:0-5497 GCA_035440785.1 Rhabdaerophilum sp.
GGTGTAGATGTCACAACGCGCGGCCTTCAGCGCCGCGGCGACCGCGACCGCCGAGGTGTCCGAACCGCCGCGGCCCAGTGTCGCGATGCGCCCGGCCTTCGGCTCGATCCCCTGAAACCCGGCGATCACCGCAACGGCGCCGTCTTCCACGAAACTGCGGAGAACACCGGAACCGTCGATCTCGCCGATGCGGGCCGAGCCATGCTGGGCATCGGTCCGGAGCGGGATCTGCCACCCCTGCCAGGAGCGGGCCTTGAGCCCGATCGCCTGCAGGCAGATCGCAAGTAGCCCGCTCGTCACCTGCTCACCGGAAGCGACAACAGTATCGTATTCGCGCTGGTCGTAGAGCGGTGACGCTTCCTTCACCCAGGCAACAAGTTCGTTGGTCTTGCCCGACATCGCGGAGACGACGACCGCAACGTCATAGCCAGCCTCGACCTCGCGCTTGACGTGCTGCGCCACATTCTTGATGCGCTCGACAGTCGCAACCGAGGTACCGCCGAACTTCATCACGAGCCGGGGGCGGGAAGAGGAACTTTGCATCGTGGCCTTCGCAAGCATCAAAGCCGCGCCGAACGCTTTCGGGCTGGCAAAACGGGTCCGCGCGCGTATAGAAGGCGTAAGGGCCTAAGGTCAATCCATGCCTTGGTTTTGATGGCCCTCCAGGAGGGTTTCAGATGCCGGCTTCGACGCAGCAAGAGGCTCCTCTCGCCGACAGGGACGAGATCGCCCGCTTCAACGCGCTTGCAGCGTCGTGGTGGGATCCGAACGGGCCGATGAAGCCGCTCCACCGCCTCAACCCCATGCGGATCGGTTTCCTCAAGGAAGCTTTTGCAGCGCATTTCGGCCGCGACGGCAAGAGCATGCAGCCGTTTGGCGGGCTGAACCTGCTCGATATCGGCTGCGGGGCCGGGCTCGTGGCCGAGCCGATGGCGCGATTGGGGTTCGAGGTCGCTGCCATCGATCTCGCGGAGGAAAATATCGCAGCCGCAAAATCCCATGCCGCGCTTGAAGGGTTGACCATCGACTACCGCGCGACACCGATCGAAAAACTGCCCGATACACCTGTCTACGATGCGATCACCCTGCTTGAGGTCGTCGAGCACGTGCCGGACGTGCCGGCCTTCGTCGCGGAAGCGGCGAAACGTCTGAAGCCCGGCGGGATGCTGATCGCCTCGACGCTGAACCGGACGCTGAAGGCCTATGCGCTCGCGATATTCGGTGCGGAGTACGTGCTGCGCTGGCTCCCCGTTGGCACGCATGACTGGAACAAGTTCGTGACGCCAGATGAACTCGATCGGGCCTTCGCCGAGGCGGGCCTGCAGCCCAACGAACGAGCGGGGATGGTGTTCAATCCGCTCGCCGATTCCTGGCGTCTTTCGAACGATTGCGACGTCAATTATCTCGTGAGCGCCACGAAGCCGGATTAATTCCGATCGTCGGGCAACACCGGCACCGCCATCACCTCAATGCCCTCGTCGTGGAGTGCTCGTGCATCCTCCTCGCTCGCCTGACCATAGATCGCCCGTTCTTCGGTCTCGCCATAAGGGATCTTGCGAGCCTCGTCGGCGAAGCCTGCGCCGACATCCTGCGCGTTTTCCTTGAGGTGCCGGTGGAACGCGCGCAGCATCGCCCGCATCTCGCGCTCCTTTTCACCCATCATCGCAACTGGGCGTGGAGCCGAAACGGCCTTTTCGTCCTTCACGGTCACCGCCGGCGCCATGATCTGCTTTTCGATTTTCGCCGAACCGCACTCCGGACAGACGATCAATCCGCGTTTCGCCTGTTCATCAAAGGCGGCACTGTCGCGGAACCAGCTATCAAATCCGTGACCCGCCGTGCATTGGAGGGCGTATCTGATCATTCGGCGGCTTTCTGCGGCGGAAAACCTGCCCGTGCGATCTCAATCTGCCGGGTGTGCTTCAGCGTCGGAATGCGCTGGCGCGCCTCGGCGACTTTCGCAAGATCGATCTCCGCCATGAAGACGCCCGGCGCATCACCACCCTCCACGAGCACGCGCCCCCAGGGGTCGACGATGATCGAATGCCCGTAGGTTTCCCGGCCGTCTTCATGCGTGCCGCCTTGCGCGGCGGAAATCATGAACGAACCGGTCTCGATCGCCCGCGCGCGCTGGAGCACCGTCCAATGCGCCTCGCCCGTCTGCCGGGTGAAGCAGGCCGGCGCGGTAAGAACATCGGCCCCAGCCTCGGCCAGCGCGCGGAACAGGTAGGGGAAACGCAGATCGTAGCAGATTCCCATGCCGAGAACCGCATCCCCGAACGGCGCCATGACCGCACATTTCCCGGCGGTGTAGGTCGCGCTCTCGCGCCAGCTCTCGCCGTTCGGCAGATCGACATCGAAGAGATGCAGCTTGTCGTAACGCGCGATGATTTCGCCGTCCGGCCCCACCAGGAACCCGCGATTGGCGATCTTTTCATCCGCTTTCACCGCAAGAGAGCCGAGATGGAACGTGACGCGCTTCGCACGCGCGAAATCGCGCGCGGCAGCGAGCATCGGATCTTCAACCTCGTCCCGGATCGCGTCGAACAGCGCCGCGCGACTGCGTTCGAGGATATTCGACATCTCTGGCGATTGCACGAACACCGCCCCTTCGTCGATCGCCTGCCCGGCAAGAGCGAGGAGATCATCGATATTGCGCGCGACCGAGCGGGTCGTGCGCATCTGGAGGGTCGCGGCGCGGAACGGTTTCATGCCGCCATTGTCCTAGGCTTTAAGCAGCGGATCAAGCCCGCCGCGCGCATCGAGCGCATGCAGGTCGTCCGATCCACCGATATGCTGGCCGTCGATGAAGATCTGCGGCACGGTCGATCGGCCGTTGGCCTTTCTCGCCATCGCCCGCTGGCCTTCGGGGTCCGTCGTGACGTCGATCTCGGTGAAGGCCGCGCCCTTGCGGGTCAGCAGCGCCTTCGCGGCCTGGCAGTAGGGGCAATAGGATTTCGAATAAACGACGATCTCGGGCATTGGGTCTCGCGTTCAGGGTTGATCCTCGCCACCACAGACGAGGGTAAAGGTCAGCACGTCTATGCGGGCCGCACCCGCCTTTCGCAAGATATGGGCGCAGGCGTTCAAAGTTGAACCCGTCGTGCGCACATCGTCGATCACAACCACGCGATGTCCCTCGAAGCGGCTTATATGCCTTTCCGGCACCACGAAGGCGCCCACGAGATTCTGCTGGCGTTCGTTGCGGCGCAGACCCACCTGCGCCCGCGTGCGCTTCACACGCTCCAGCCCGTCGAACACGACCTCAACGCCGCTTTCGCGGCCAACGAGTTGGGCCAGAAGCGCAGCCTGATTGTAGCGTCGTCGCCAGAGCCGGAGCCGGTGCATTGGCACCGGCACGATCACATCGGCCTCAGGAAGGATATCCTGTCCGGCCTGCGCCATCATCCGTGCCATCAACCGGGCGAGATCGAGCCGTTCGCCATATTTGAACCGGCTGACAAGGTCTCGGGCAGGTCCCTGATGTCGCGCGACCGCCCGTCCGCGATCGAAGCGCGGTGGATCGGCGATGGCGGCGGGCGAGAGCATGCCGGGGCCAAAATCGATGGCGAAGGGCGTACCAAGCCGTTCGCAGAACGGCGCGGAAATCAGTGGCAGGTTCGCCCAGCACGACGCACACAGCGCGTGCGGATCGGCGGTGGCGGTCTCGCAGGCCATGCATTGCGGCGGATAGACGAGCGCGAGCGCTTCCCTGCCGAAGCGGGAGAACAGATTTTTCCACCAAACAAGGCCGCCGGAAGCGGCTTCGGTTTCCGCCTCCGCGATGCTATGGGCGGAATTACCATTCGGTTCCGGTTCGTTGCACAAGGTTGTCATGGCCCATCAGGTTCCCGAACTCTTCGATCCCGTCAAGGCGCGGCGCGGCGACGAGCGCGCGCGGCGGCACGGCTTCGAATCCTTCCTGATCGACCGCATGACCGAGGATCTCGTAGAGCGCCTCTCGCCGGTGTTGCGTTCCTTCGCGCGACCGCTCGATTTCGCGACTCCGGATTTCCGCTTCTCGCAAGGTCTGGCGCGCAGCGGCAAGGTTGCGGGCGATATCGCACGCCTCGCCGAGGAAGGCACGCTCGATCCTTCCGCCTTGCCGGATGCCGGCGAGAGCGGGTTCGACCTCATCGCCTCGGGCATGAGCCTGCACAGGATCAACGATCTGCCGGGGTTGCTCGCCCGTTTCCGTCGTGCTCTGCGGCCGGATGGGATGCTGATCGCGGCTTTCCCCGGCGGCGATACGCTTGCCGAACTGCGCGATGCGTTGATGCAGGCCGAGAGCGAGGTTCGCGGTGCGGCGGGCCTGCGCGTCTTCCCCATGATCGATGTCCGTGCTGCCGGGCAATTGCTCCAGCGCGCCGGTTTCGCGCTGCCGGTCGTGGACAGCGAACGGCTGACCGTGCGCTACGATTCGCCCTTCGGCCTCATCCGTGACCTGCGCGCGATGGGCGCGACGGCGCTCGCGCTAAATCGGGCCGGGCAACCCCCGCTCACCCGTGCGATTATCGCCCGCACAGCCGAACTCTATGCCGAAAAATTCGCCGACCCCGATGGCCGCATCCGCACAACATTCGAAATCATCTGGATTTCGGGCTGGGCGCCGCATGCGAGCCAGCAGCAGCCGCTGAAGCCGGGCAGCGCGAAGATGCGCCTCGCGGACGCGCTGAAACCGTCGGAAACATGAAGACTACTTCACTGCATCGCGGATGACCTGGCCGGCATTGGTCCATGAGGCCATGAAGCCGTCGTAGAAGCCCGGCCAGGCGGCGAGCAGAGCCGCAGCGATCATGGTGGCGATCATCGCGTATTCGATCGCGGTAGCGCCCTCTTCGTCGCGCGCGAAGCGTCGCAGAACTGCCTTCATCTCGCTCCCTCCGGCTGTGCCGGTGTCCTACAGGAGATCGATGAGGGCCGGGATGAGCGGCTCGTCCGCCGGCGGCATCGGGTAGTCCCTCAACCGCGCCGGCTTGACCCATCGGATCGCCTGATGCTCCACCGCCACGGGGGATCCTTCCCAGCGACGGCAGACATAGAGTGGCATGAGGAGATGAAAATCCTCATAACGATGGCTGGCGAAAGTCAGCGGTGCAAGGCAAGGCTCCTTAACCGTTATCGTCAATTCCTCGGCAAGCTCACGGATAAGGGTGTTCTCCGGCCGCTCGCCGGCCTCGACCTTGCCGCCAGGAAACTCCCAGAGCCCCGCGAGCTGCTTGCCCTCCGGCCGTTGTGCGATCAACACACGCCCGTCGGCATCGACAAGCGCCGCAGCGACGACGAGCAGCAGCCTCAAGAGCGATAGTCTCCGTTGATCTCGACATAAGCCTTGGTGAGATCGCAGGTATAGACCGTCGCCTTGCCGCGCCCGAGCCCGATATCGACCTTCACATCGATGCGCTCGTTCTTCATGTAGTCAGAGGTCGCGGCCTCGGAATAGGCGGGGTCGCGCGCACCCGCTTCCGCGACGCGATGCGGCCCGAACCAGATCGCG
>DAORNC010000154.1:0-1851 GCA_035440785.1 Rhabdaerophilum sp.
AACCACAGGCACGTGCGAAATTGGGCAAGGCGGTGTATAAGCGCTTCGCCCCCGCCACGCAAGCAAAACCGGCGCGCGGGCCGAAAATTTTTCGTGATCGGAAAAACGTGAATTTTCGACGGGATTATCGAGAGTTAATAAGCACCGTTCCGCGCCTGAAAATGCCTCTGAGTAGGTGAATTGCCGGCTCCGTATTTCTGATTCTTGTGGGTAATTGCGCGTCGGCGCGTAATGTCATCCAATTGTCATCAAACCGTGACCATCAGGAGCGTGGTTTCGGGCAAGAGCCGCAGTGTGGGCGACACGATATTTGGGGAGCGCGACCTTGAAACATCCCGGGCGGAAATCCATCGGCTTCCAATTGGTTCTCGCCGCACGGCTGCATCGCACCCGCATGGCGATCCTTCTCGATGAGATCGGCCTCTTTCCGGGCCAGGAACACGCTCTTCAGGTCCTCGCACAGAACGAGGGCGGGATGTCAATGGGCGACCTCTCCCGCGCGCTGCATGTACGCCCGCCCACGGCTTCGAAGACGATCACACGGCTTGCGGGACAGGGCCTGGTTGAGCGGGATGGAGCCTCGCCGGACGGTCGCGTGGTGCGCGTGAAACTAACGGAAACCGGTCGTGAGAAGCTCAAGCGCATCGACGAGGCGACCGAACAGCTCGAAAGCGAGTTGTCCGGCCTGTTCGACAACAAAGAGGCCCGTCGCCTTCGCAAGGCCCTCCGCCGGATCTCGCGCCATCTCGGCGAGGACATCGTCTCGGAAGGCGATCCTCTCGGCGAGGAAGACGCCGACAGCGAAGACTGAACCGGCAGGACCTGTCGGTCACACGAAATCGCCTTTGTATTCTGAGTGCAGGGTTGAAACCAACTCCAGTTCAGGCTCTATTTCTTTGCGCAGGGGAAAGACGCAGATGCGCCGGGAAATGTCCCGCGCCCTGGAGGAAACGACGTGTCCGATTTCGAAGTTCTGTTTACCGGCCCGGTGATGCCGCTTATCCGCGAAGGCATCTCGTCCCGGCTTAAAACCCACCATCTGCATGAGATCACCGACAAGGAGGGCTTCATCGCGGCCCATGCCGCGCGCATCCGCGCGCTCGTCGGCGGCTCGGGGCATGGCCGGATCGATGCGACCCTGATGTCGAAATTCGCCAATCTGAAAATCGTCGGTAATTTCGGTGTCGGCTATGACGGCGTCGATGCGAAATGGGCAGGCGCGAACGGCGTCATCGTCACCAACACACCCGATGTCCTCACCGACGAGGTCGCCGACCTTGCGATGGGCCTGCTGATCGCGACTGTGCGACGCCTGCCGCAGGCGGACCGCTATCTGCGCGAGGGGAAGTGGGTCAGCCAGGGCAATTTCCCTCTCACCTCTTCTTTGCGAGAGAAGAAAATGGGTATTCTCGGCCTCGGTCGGATCGGCGGCGCGATCGCGAAGCGCGCCGAGGCTTTCGGGCTGACGCTGGCTTATCACAGCCGCAGCGCCAAACCGGACATCCCCTACCGCTATTACGCCTCGCTCGTCGATATGGCGCGCGAAGTCGATATCCTGATGGTCATCGCGCCGGGCGGCGAGGCGACTCGCGGCATCGTCAACCGCGAAGTCCTCGAAGCGCTCGGCCCGGCCGGCGCGCTGATCAATGTCGCGCGCGGTACGCTCGTCGACGAGTCGGTCATGGTCGAGATGCTACAGAATGGCCGGCTCGGCGCGGCGGGGCTCGACGTGTTCGAGAAGGAGCCACACGTGCCCGAAGCGTTGTTTGCGCTGGAGAATGTCGTGTTGTTGCCGCACGTCGGCTCGGCATCGCACTACACGCGCAACAAGATGGGCCAGCTCGTGGTCGA
>DAORNC010000154.1:1861-5431 GCA_035440785.1 Rhabdaerophilum sp.
GTCAGCTTCGCCGAAGGACGCGGACCGCTGACGCCGGTGCCGGAAACGCCGTGGCCAAAAGCCTGATCATCTCGGAAACGAAAGAGGCCGGATCGCCCCGCCCTCTCCTATTCAATTGATCACACCGCCCAGCTCATCCTCGATATGGACCTTGAGGATGTCGTCGAAGGTTTTCTCGGCCTTGAAACCCAGCGCAAGCGCGCGCTTCGCTTCGAAACGACGCGGCCAGCCAGCGACGATCTTCTCGATGATAGGGTCTCGCTCCCGCCGAATCCGCGCGACGACCTTCTCGCCACCGATGCGACGCAGCGCCTCGATCTGCTCGCCCACCGTACAGGCAAGTCCCGGCATGGTGAGGTTGCGCCGCGGGCCGACCTTCGCGCCATCGATCGTCGCGGCATGGATGAGAAATCCGACCGCAGCGCGCGGGCTGGCATGCCAGTGCATGACGTCTTCCGAAACGGGAAGGACCGCCTCTTTGCCGGCTAGCGGTTCACGGCAGATGTTGGAAAAGAAGCCGGATGCCGCCTTGTTCGGCAGCCCAGGCCGAACGCAGATCGTCGGCAGCCGAATCCCGATACCGTCGAAGAAGCCCTTGCGGGTATAGTCGGCAAGCAACAACTCGCCGATGGTCTTCTGGGTACCGTAGCTGGTGAGCGGTGTGTTGAAGAACTCATCGCCGATCGCCTCGGGAAACGGCGCCCCGAAAACGGCGATTGAGGACGTGAAGACCACGCGCGGATTGTAGCCGTCGCCAATGCGGCGGATCGCATCGAACAGATTGCGCGTGCCATCAAGGTTGATCCGATATCCCTTCTCGAAATCCGCTTCGGCCTCTCCGGACACGATCGCCGCGAGATGGAAAATCACGTCGGGGCGGGAAGAGACCAGCTTTTCCGCACCTCCCTGCAGGGAGAAATCGGATGCAAGGCATTCACAGGAAAACGGCGCGCCGGCCGGAGCAAGCGGCATGACGATATCGTGGAGAATAGCACGGGCAATCGGAATGCCGCCGAGCCGCCCGTCTTTCGCGAGCCGTTCGGCAAGCTTGCGGCCAACCATGCCAGCCGCGCCCAGAATAAGAACTTTCATAGTGCGAAACCTCCGTCGGCGAGATGAATCTGGCCCGTCGTGTAGCTCGCTTCATCGGAGCCAAGATAGACCGCCAGCATGGCGATCTCTTCCGGGGTACCAAGCCGTCCCATCGGCTGGCGGTCGATAAAGGCTTGCCTTACGGTTTCGAGGCTCTGGCCCGTTGTCTTGGCCTGCGTCGCGATCCGCTGATCAAGCGATGGCGATTGGATCGTTCCCGGGCAGATCGCGTTGGCACGTATACCCCTGCGGATGAAATCGGCGGCAATTGCCTTGGTAAGACCGATCACGGCCGCCTTGGTCGCACCATAAGCGTAGCGGTTGGGAATGCCGCGAACCGACCCGGCTCCCGAGGCGATATTGACGATCGAGCCCGAGCCTTTTGCCAGCATGCCGGGCAGGAAGGCCTTTGTCAGGCGATGCATCGATTTGACGTTGAGATCGAACGAGAAATCCCAGGCCTTGTCGTCAGTTTCGAGAATTGTCCCGTGATGTACATAGCCGGCGCAATTTGCTAGGATATCAACGGGGCCGACCTTTTCGACAAGGCGGGCAACCTGTCTGTCCGAAAGAACGTCGAGCTTCATTTTTCTTGCGCGTGCAATGCCTTCCAGAGCCTCCCGATTGAGGTCGGTCGCATAGACCGTCGCCCCTTCTCGCACGAAGGCTTCGGCGATGGCGCGGCCGATGCCTGCACCAGCCGCGGTTACAACCGCGACCTTTCCCTTGAGCCGGCCTGCCATATCTATTCCTCCCGGATGTTCTTGATGAAATGGGCAATTTCCCGATCGGCACGGCGTTCGATCCGTTCAATTGCGTAGCCGCTTGCGCAATACCAATCGACATTGCGCGAAAGTTTAAGCCCGGTGATAAAACGCACCTTGCTGCGGGACAATTGCCGCGCACGCGCTTCGCCCGCATCAAGCACAAGGCGGCCAAGACCTGCCCCTTGCCGATCGGGACAAACGGAAAGGCTCTCTATGAAATAATCGTCAGCGCGCGGAACACCGATCATCGCAGCCTCTAGCCGTCCCTCGCCATCTAGGACAAAGCACTCCCAATCGCGCAGAACGGCATGATAGTCCCATTGCAAAGGGATGGGTGTCACACCGAGTATCCGGGCGTTGGACGCATAGGCCTGCTGCTGAAGCGCAACGAGACGATCGAAATCCCGAGCCCCGGCGCGGCGGAAGCCGGTTGCCTTCATCCGGGCCGGCAATTCGCGGCCGCGTTCAGCGTCGAGGGAAGCGGCAAGCGTCCGCTTCTGGATGCCGTTCGCATCGAAATTTGCCGGATTGAGCCATTCTTTGTAGCCGGCTTGCAAAATCGGCCATTCACTGTCGACGATGGAGAACCAGGCGGTATCCCGGTTTCTGCCCTTGGCCACCATGTGCTGGCGGAACGTTCCCTCGTAGGTAAAACCGAACCGCACCGCCGCCTTCTTCGAGGGCGCGTTCTCGTTATGGCATTTCCATTCGAAGCGCCGATAGCCAAGCCCCTCGAAGGCGTGGAGCATGAAAAGATAGAGCGCCTCGGTCGCGATCCGGCTGCGGGAAATCGCCGGCCCCCAAAGAATCGATCCGATTTCGATCACGCCATGCGTCGGGTCGATCCGCATCAAGGCCTGCCGGCCTTCCGCCTTTCCGGTCGCCTTGTCGATCACCGCGAAAAATAGCGGGTCGTTCTGCTGCGCTTTCTCGGCGAACCATCGGTCGAACGCCGTGCGGTCCATCGGCTCTTCGAAGAGATAGCGGTGCCGCTCCACCGCGCCGGGTGCCATAGACGCCGCAAAGAGATCGTCGGCGTGGCGCGCGACATCGAAGGGTTCAAGCCGGGTGTAGAGCCCCTCGATCGCGAGACGCGCTGGGTACGGGCGGGTTGTCCAGCGGGCAAGGTCAAGCGTCATTTCGGCCCCAGATCGGATGGCAATACGACATCAAGGCTGTCCCCCGGCCGGAGTTCGACTAGGACGGCTGTGGCGATGGCCTCTCCCTCGCGGCGCCAAGCCGAGAATCGCTCCGCGTCAGGAAAGCACGAGGCGGATGGATCGTCATCCCTGAAGATCGAATCGAACTCGTCCATCCAGTCCTCGATCCGGTCGCCCAGCGCCTCGGAGAAACCTGCATCCTCGACCCCGATCGCATCATAGCTGCCGTCCTGCTGATCGCGCAGCCAAAGGCCCGACTGCCCGAGCCACTCGGGCATCAGCCGGAACTCCCGCGGCGCCTTGGGTCTTCCTCCCTTCATCGCAGCTCAGTGGTTATCGCGCGGCGTGCCGTAGGTCCGGACGATCCGGCGATATTTCACCGCCGGCTTCAGCGTCATGCCCTCGGCGAGCCCATCCGTCAGTTTGCGCTGGATCTCCTGCCAGGGCGACTGGCTCTTCGGATACTTGTAACCGCCATTGGCCTTGAACTCGGCCCGGCGCTGCGCCAGCTCCTCATCCGAGATCAGGATGTTGGCGGTGCGCTTCTTCAG
>DAORNC010000155.1:0-1470 GCA_035440785.1 Rhabdaerophilum sp.
AGCGAAATCAGCGACTTACTTGGAGAATGTGGGATCAACTTCTCTATCGTGAACGCGGCGATCGGAATGATTGGAGCATGTCGCCATGAGCGCGCGGCGCCGTACAAAAGCATATAGCCGACGTCTAGACATGCGACCGCGCTGACCCGGACGGGTGTGGGAAACAGGTCGCGGATCGCGGCCGGCAACCGCCCCCGGAAGGGCTCTGCGGAGCGGCCGATCGTGCATTGTCCGACGATCGCGAAGAGGAGGTTTCCCGATGATGCAAGCAGGTGGGCGAGGCGGTCGCCGGGGAAGCGCAAGATCGACATCAGGCCGTCTTGATCCAGACGGCCTTCACGTTGAGGAATTCCTCCACGTGCTGCAAACCCGATTCACGCCCGTAGCCCGACATCTTGTAGCCGCCGAACGGCACGGCCGGGTCCATGGCGTTGTAGCAGTTGATCCAGACGGACCCCGCGCGCAGCTCCTTTGCCAGCCGATGCGCTTTGCGCACATCCGTCGTCCAGACGCCGCTGCCGAGCCCGAAAACGGTCGTGTTGCTCCGCCGGACCACATCGTCGATGTCGTCGAATGGGATTGCCGAGATCACCGGCCCGAAGATTTCCTCGCGGGCGATCCGCATCTCGTCCTTCACATCCGCAAACACCGTGGGTGGGACGAAGTAGCCGTTGGCGAGCGTCCCCTCGGTGGCGCGTGCGCCCCCGGCAATGGTCCGTGCTCCCTCCTGCGAGCCCAGGCGCAGATACCCGGTGACGCGGTCGAGATGCTCCGCCGAGACCAGAGGGCCGATCTGGGTGTCCGGGTCGGCGCCGTTTCCGAGCCGGAGAGTGCGGCTGAACTCCGCTACCCTTTGGGTAAATTCCTCGTAGATCTTCCGCTCGACGAAGAGGCGCGTTCCGGCCGAGCAGATCTGCCCTGAGTTTGCGAATACTGCCATCGCGGCGCCCGGCACGGCGGCGTCCAGATCAGCGTCGGCGAAGACGATGTCGGGCGACTTGCCTCCAAGTTCGAGCGAAACGCGCTTGAGGTTGCCGGCCGAAGCCCGGACGATCTTCTGCCCTGTGAAGTGCGAGCCGGTGAAGGCGATCTTGTCGACGCCCGGATGGGTCGCGAGCGCGGCGCCAGCCGTCTCGCCGAGGCCCGTCACGACGTTGACGACGCCCGGCGGCACACCCACCTCCTCGCAGAGTTGCGCGATGCGCAGCGGCATCAGCGAGGCTTCCTCGGCGGGCTTTATGACGATCGTGCATCCGGTGGCCAGCGCCGGGCCGAGCTTCCATAGCGTTGAGCCGAGCGGGCCGTTCCAGGGAATGATGGCTCCGACAACCCCGACCGGCTCCTTCAAGGTGTAGGAGAAGAACTCGCCCGGCAGCGAATTCTCGATCGTCTCGCCGTGGATCGAGACAGCCTGCCCGGCATAGTAGCGCAGCATCCGGATCGCCCGCTCCCGATTGCCGCGCGTGCGGG
>DAORNC010000155.1:1480-3528 GCA_035440785.1 Rhabdaerophilum sp.
ATGTCGAGGGTGTCGAGCATCGCAAGCTGCTCGTGCTCGGCTTCCACGCGGTCGGCGAGGCGCAGCAATATCCTCTGGCGTTCAGCGGGCTTCCACCGGCTCCATTCGCCATCGAAGGCGCGCCGGGCCGCCATGACCGCCAGGTCGATGTCGGCGCTATCTCCCAGCGCCACCTCGGCGATCGCCTTCCCGGTCGCCGGATTGAACGAGGTGAACGTCTTGCCCGATCGTGCCTCCACCCACTTGCCGTCGATGAAGAGGCGCTTTGGCGTGCCGTCGAGGAAGGCGAGTTTCGGTACGCCGGAGATCTCGGCATCGATATGGAGCATGATGGGTCCTTCTGCTGTCGCCGATGGTCGAACGACGGGCTAGGGGTGGCTTGGGCACGCAGGACCGCTCGCTCGGCGACCGTCGAGAGGCGCTCGTGCAGTGCGACTGACCGCGGCTCGGACGTCTCGCCGCGCCGCCACGGGTCACGGCGTCCGGCTTCTGAAAATACCTTTGCATGCCGCCGTGCGAAACGGCGTCCCGTCCGCATCGAAAGCGCGGGCGGGCGCCGTCCGAGGATTTCGATCGGCGCCCGCTGGCGGCTCAGCCCTTCTTGATGTTCCAGGCCAGCGGCGCCGGCGACTCCAGAATGCCGGTGATGTTGCTGCGATGGGCTGTCGGCTGGCGGAACAAGCCAAGCGGGACAATCGGCCATTCCTGGAACGCCGTCTGCTCGATCTGCTTCGTGATCGACAGCCGGCCGGCGTCGTCGGAGGCCGCGAACCACTCATCGCGGAGCTTTGCCAGCCTCTCGCTCCGGAACCAGCCCGGATAGGGATTCGCCTCGTCGCCGCGGGTCAGCATGCTGAGTGCAGGGTTCGCCACATCCGAGCCGCGCAGCCATGAATGAAAAATGCTCCATCCCTGCCGCTCGGGCGGCTCTTTGGACGCCCTGCGGGCCAGCATCGCGCCCCAATCCATGACCTGAAGGTCGACGTTCATGCCGAGCCGTTGCAGGAGATCGGCAGTGACCTGGCCCATCGGTACGACCGTCGGAATATCGGCCGGCGAGATGATGATGACCTTCTCGCCGGAATAGCCGGATGTTGCCAGCGCCTTGCGGGCCGCCTCGAGATCGCCCTTCATCACGTCTCCGCCGGCGCCGGTGGAGCTCGGCAAGCCGCAGGGGAAGAACGCCCGGCAGACGGTATACAGATCCGCGGAACCGACGATCGCCTGTAGGTAGTCGTTCTGCTGCACGGCCGCCCCGACCACGGCGCGTACTGCCGGCTTGTCGAAAGGCGGGAACAGCGTGTTGAACCGCATGAACGCCATCGAGCCGATCGGGTCGAGCGTCGTCAGCTTGACGTCCCGCCGGCTGCTCAGGAGGGGCAGCAGGTCGCTGGTGGGCTCCTCCCACCAGTCGATCTCGCCGGTCGAAAGGGCCGCGGCCGCGGTCCCGGCGTCCGGGATCGTCACCCATTCGACGCGGTCGAGATAGACCACCTTGCCGCCGGCGCCCCAACTCGGAGGTTCCTGGCGCGGGACATAGCCTTTGAATTTCTCCCAGACGGCCCGGCTGCCCGGAACCCATTCGCCCGGGGCGAACTTGAACGGCCCCGACCCGATCGCCTCGTTGATCGGTGTGGTCGGCGGGGTGACCGCCAGCCGCTCCGGCATCATGAACGCGATGTTCATCGCCATCTTGCCGATAGCATCGGGCAGGAGTGGGAACGGCCGCTTCAGGGCGATACGGATCGTGCGGTCGTCGACCTCCTCCATTGCGTCGACCACCGCCATCAGAGTCCCACCGAGGCCGTCGCGGGCGCCCCAGCGGCGGAGGCTCGCGATGCAGTCCCGCGGACGGACCGGCTCTCCGTCGTGGAAGCGCAGACCGCTCCGCAGGCGGATCGTCCAGACGCGCCCGTCCTGGGATATTTCGTGTCCCTCGGCCATCTGCGGTCGCGATATCCCCTGGGCGTCAACGGCATAGAGCGTATCGAACACCATGAAACTATGGGCGCGCAGCAGGTTGGCGGTCGATGCCAGCGGGTCGATCT
>DAORNC010000155.1:3538-5419 GCA_035440785.1 Rhabdaerophilum sp.
GCGAGAGGTCAGCATTTGGCGTCCAGCGCAGCGTGTTGCGGGCGCCCTGGGCGATCGCGGGCTTCGCCATGGCTGCCGGCAAAGCGGCTGCGGCGACAAGAAACTCTCGGCGGGTGGTTCCCATCTTTAGTAGCCTTCCGTTGGAATGGACATTTAGAGGCCCTGCACGGCCGGCAAGGCCGGCCGGCCGCGAATGAGATCGGCCGCTTTCTCCGCGATCATGATGGTGGGGGCATTCGTATTCCCGGATGGAAGCGACGGCATGATCGAAGCGTCCGCCACCCGCAGGCCCTCGATGCCGTGCACCTTGAGTTCGTCCGACACGACCGCCTGGGCATCCCGTCCCATGCGGGCCGTCCCAACCATGTGATGCACCGTCAGGAGGTTTCCGCGGATATACGCGTCCCATTGGGAATCCGTCTGGATATCGGCGCCGGGCCGCAGCTCGATACCCCGATAGGGATCGAGGGCTGGTCGCGACATGACGTTGCGCATGATCTTCAGGCTTTCGCGCAGAAGCCGAAGGTCTCGCGGTGCCGTCAGATACCTTGGGTCCAGGATGGGCATAACGAGGGGATCGGCCGAACGGAGGCGAAGCTCGCCCCTGCTTTCCGGGCGGATCGGGCCGACGCGCAGCGAGAAGGCGGAGTGCTCGTTCCGGCGAGGGTCCGCTCGTCGGAACGGCGCCCGCAAATGGGCGTCCTTGATCCTCCCGGCGAAGGGTTTGAAATGAACCTGGCAATCCGGCGTGGCCGATGCGGGGTCCACGCGCAGGAACGCGCCACCCTCCATGGGGGATTCGGTGAACGGGCCGCGGCGAAGGAACACGGCCCTCAAGACGTCGATCATCGCGCGTTCGAATTGCAGCCGGTCGATGATGCTGACGGGAAGCTTGCAGGCGTAGTCGATCTCGACGTCGCAATGATCCTGGAGGTTCTTTCCGACGCCGGGGAGGTGATGGGTCGGGTTCACACCCACTGAGCGCAAATGCTCCGCGTCCCCGATCCCGGACAACATGAGCAATTGCGGCGTGTTAATCGCCCCGCTCGCAAGGACAACCTCGCGCCGGGCAAGCACGGTGACGTCTTCGCCGCCGCGGCGGAACACGACGCCGCGCGCGCGTCGGCCTTCGAGAAGAAGGCGGACGACCTGCGCGTCCGTTTCGAGCCGCAGATTCCTGCGTTTCAGCGCGGGTTTAAGGAAAGCCTTGGCTGTCGACCAGCGGCGCCCGCGATAGATGGTGAAATCGAAGGTCCCGAAACCTTCCTGCTCTGCGCCGTTGAAATCGGGATTGAACGGATAGCCCGCCTCGACACCGGCCTTCACGAAGGCATCGAAGAGCGGATTACTGCGCCGAGCCGGCGTGACATGGAGCGGGCCGGCCTGCCCGTGATAGGGTGAATTTGCGGCGTTGCGATTTTCCGATCGCATGAAATAGGGAAGAACGTCCTGGTAGCTCCAGCCGCGATTACCGAGCTGGGCCCAGTAATCGTAGTCGGCTCGGTTGCCGCGGATGTACACCATGCCGTTCATCGCGTGCGATCCGCCGACCAATCGTCCCCGAGGCCATTCGATCTGCTGCCCCGCGAGTTGGGGCTGGGGCTCGGTCTCGTACCCCCAGTTGCTCGCAGGATTGCTGAAAGCAAAAGCTTGCAGCAGGGGATAATCATAGATCGGGCTTCTCATCCTGCGCCCAGCTTCGAGGATGACGACGGAAGTATCCGGCTGCTCGGATAGTCGGGCCGCTAGCACGCTTCCCGCCGAGCCTGCCCCAATCACGATATAATCTGCTTCAGTCTCTCGCCTCACGTCGATGTAGTCCTATCAACCGACATTCCCCAAGTGGCCCGCCGCTTGACTTCAAGATCGCCTGATTTTGCT
>DAORNC010000156.1:0-1043 GCA_035440785.1 Rhabdaerophilum sp.
AGGCGGTGTTCACGTCGTACAGGCTGATGTGGGCGATGCCCGCGCCGGCCAGCGTCCGCACCGGCCCGGCGGAAATCGCGTTGACGCGGATGTTGTCACGGCCGAAGTCGGCGGCGAGATAGCGCACCGAGCTTTCGAGCGCCGCTTTCGCGAGGCCCATCACGTTGTAGTTCGGCGAGACGCGGTTCGCGCCACCGTAGGTGAGGGTGATCATCGCGCCGCCGTCCGGCATCATCGCCGCCGCGCGCTTCGCGATCTCCGTGAACGAGAAGCAGGAGATCACCATCGTGCGGGTGAAATTCTCGCGCGAGGTGTCGGCGTAGCGGCCCTTGAGTTCGTTCTTGTCCGCGAACCCGATGGCATGGACCACGAAATCGAGCTTGCCCCATTTCGCCTTGAGTTCATCGAAGACCGCATCAACCGTGGCGATATCCTCGACATCACAGGGCATCACCAGCGAGGAGCCGACGCTCTCGGCGAGCGGCTTGACGCGCTTGCCCAGCGCCTCGCCCTGATAGGTAAAGGCCAGCTCGGCCCCGTGCTTCGCCAGCATCTGCGCGATGCCCCAGGCGATCGAATTCTGGTTGGCGACCCCCATGATGAGGCCGCGTTTTCCTGCCATTAGCTCGGTCATGCGCGGGATTCTCCTGCCGTTCTTCTGATTGCATTCATGTTACAAATGCTTCTTCACGGCCTCGTAGGTCTCCTTGGAGCCTACAAGCGGCACGATCTCGAACCGGGCGAGGTCGCCCCAGGCCAGCACCCATTCCTGCAGGAGCGAGGCGTCCTCGCATTCCATGACCTGGAAGCAACGGGCGAAATCCGCTGAAATCCAGCTGTTCACGTAGGAAAGGCCATCGGGAATCATCCGGCCCTTCTCGTGGAAGCGGGCATAGATATCCTTCACCCGGGCCTGATCGAAATGCTCGATGACCATGAACAGCATGGGGCTTCCTCTTCGAGAGCCTGAACTGTGCGCGAGCTTAAGCGAGGGAACCGAAAGCCAAAAGGGCTTTCAATGCCATCAAGCCTCCGGGTGCTTG
>DAORNC010000156.1:1059-5326 GCA_035440785.1 Rhabdaerophilum sp.
AGCACGATGGTCGCGTTGGTGCCGCCGAAGCCGAAGGAATTCGACATCACATGCCCGAGTTTGGCGTTGTCGATACGCTTGCGGACAATGTTCATGTCCGCCATCGCCGGATCGATTTCCTCGATATGCGCACTCTCGCAGACAAAACCGTTCTGCATCATGATGAGCGAGTAGATCGCTTCCTGCACACCGGTCGCGCCGAGCGAATGGCCCGTGAGCGACTTGGTGGCCGAGATCGGAATGCCGGTGGCTTTCGAGCCGAAAACCTCGCGTACGGCCTCGATTTCCTTGATGTCGCCCACCGGCGTCGAGGTGCCATGCGGGTTGATGTAGTCGATCGGCGCCTTGATGCCGGAAAGCGCCTGGCGCATGCAGCGAACCGCACCCTCGCCCGAGGGAGCGACCATGTCGTAACCGTCCGAGGTGGCGCCATAGCCGACGATCTCGGCGAGGATCTTGGCGCCGCGCGCCTTCGCCATCTCGTATTCTTCCAGCACCACGACACCCGCGCCGCCGGCGATCACGAACCCGTCGCGGTTCTTGTCATAGGCGCGGGAAGCGGTGGGATTGTTGTAGGTCGAGGACATCGCGCCCATCGCGTCGAACAGGACGGAGAGCGTCCAGTCCAGCTCCTCGCAACCACCCGCGAAGATACGATCCTGCTTGCCCCACTGGATCAGCTCGTAGGCATTGCCGATGCAATGGTTCGAGGTCGCGCAGGCGGAGGAGATCGAGTAGTTCACGCCCTTGATCTTGAACCAGGTCGCGAGCGTGGCGGAAGCCGTCGAGGACATCGCCTTCGGCACGGCGAAGGGACCGACGCGCTTGGAGTTGCCGCTCTCACGGGCCTTGTCCACGGCCTCGATCACCGTGCGGGTCGAAGGGCCGCCAGAGCCCATGACGATGCCGGTGCGCTCGTTGGAAATCTCGCCTTCCTCAAGCCCGGCCTGGCGGATCGCCTGCTCCATGGCAACCTGGTTCCAGCCAGTTCCGCCGCCGTGGAAGCGCATGGCGCGGCGATCCAGAACGCTCGCGGGGTCGAGCGTCGGCTTGCCGTAGACGCAGGAGCGGAAGCCGTGCTCCTGAAACTCCGGTGCGACGGTGATGCCCGATTTCGCGTCGTGCAGCGAGGCCGTGACCTCCTGAACATCATTGCCGATGGACGAAACGATGCCCATTCCGGTGATGACGACGCGTCTCATGGCGCTTTCTCCGTTCTGAGCCCCCGGCGGCAGGCGCGCGGGAGCCGGGTTTCGGCGGGTAAATCCTCGCCGTCACATGGCCCGGATGGCGGCGATGCGCAAGAGGCGGGGCAAGAATTGATCGCCGGACGTGGTTTTTTCGTCTCAGGTCGGCTGGAAAAGACCGACGCGCATGTCCGTCGTGGTGTAGATGCGCTTGCCGTCCGCCTCAAGCCAGCCATCGGCGATGCCCAGCACCAGCTTGCCCTTGAACACCCGCTTGAAATCGACGCCGTAGACGACCTTCTTCACGCTGGGCAGCACCTGATCGGCAAACTTGACCTCGCCGACACCGAGGGCGCGGCCCTTGCCCGGCAGACCTAGCCAGCCGAGGTAGAAGCCCGTGAGCTGCCAGAGTGCATCGAGCCCGAGGCAACCCGGCATCACCGGATCGCCCTTGAAATGGCACGGGAAAAACCAAAGATCCGGCCGCACGTCGAGTTCAGCCGAGATGAAGCCCTTGCCGTTGGCGCCGCCCGTCTCGTTCACCTCGGTGATACGGTCGAACATCAGCATCGGCGGCATCGGCAACTGGGCGTTGCCCATGCCGAACAATTCGCCACGGCCGCACGCCAGCAATTCCTCGTAGGTGAAGCTCGAACGCCTTGCGCCAGTCTCGTCAGTCATCGCCGCCCTGTTGCCTTGCCGTGATCCCGGCCGTGAAAGTCAGCCGGTCATAAATCCGTCAATTACCTTCCCGTCTAGAGCAAAAGCGCAACCGGAAGAACTGATTTTTCGTTTCGGCCTCATCATTTCGCCGAAATTGCGCAGAATCAAACGACGAAGGTCTGTTTTACCTTGATGCGTATTGCGCTCGCAGGGCGCGCCCGATGTGCTTGTAACGGGCGACCTAAGGGGTTATCTAGGAAGTGCAGTTCGGAATGGGAAGCAGGAGCCGTTCGTGGCACGCATGGTCACGCTGATCCGAGGAAACGAGACCGGCATGGATACCGAAAGCCGGAAGGCTTTCGGCAATCTCGCGGGTTGCCCGGTTCATGACCTCAAGCTTCGCCTGCGCGACGTCGGTCTTCGTCCGACGCGGCAGCGCGTCGCGCTCGGCTGGCTCCTGTTTGGCCGCGGTGATCGGCATCTTTCCGCCGAGACACTGTTCGAGGAAGCCCAGCGCGCCCGCGTCCCCGTCAGCCTCGCGACGATCTACAACACGCTGAACCAGTTCACACAGGTCGGCCTGCTGCGCGAGATCGCGATCGACGGCAGCCGGACGTATTTCGACACCAATACCTCCGACCACCACCATTTCTATCTTGAGGGTGACGGGTTGGTGGACATTCCAGCGCACGATATTTCCGTCGCCAATCTGCCGCCAATCCCGGACGGGATGGAAGTGGCTCGCGTGGAAGTCGTCGTCAGGCTGCGCAAGCGCGACGAGTGACCAGCCCTCGGGCAAACATTCATTTTCCCGGCTAATCTTTTTCTTGCTTGCCCGCGCATGCTCTGGTTTTCTCGCGCGACGAAGTGAGATTCGCGCGCGCGGCGCGGCAGGGGAGGCTGGGGGCAGGCGATGGGCGAGATGTTCGACCTTGCCATTCTGGGTGGCGGTATCAACGGCTGCGGCATCGCGCGGGACGCGGCGGGGCGGGGCCTGAAGGTCTATCTCTGCGAACAGGATGACCTTGCGAGCGGCACCTCGTCCTGGTCCACCAAGCTCATTCACGGCGGCCTGCGTTATCTCGAATATTACGAATTCCGCCTCGTGCGCGAGGCGCTGATCGAGCGCGAGGTGCTCTGGGGAATCGCGCCGCATATCATCGCGCCGCTGCGCTTCGTCCTGCCGCATCATCGTGGACTTCGCCCCGCCTGGCTGCTGCGGCTCGGGCTGTTCCTCTATGATCATCTCGGAGGGCGCAAGCGCCTCGAAGGAACGTGTACCCTCGACCTCGCCAGCCACCCCGCCGGACGGCCGTTGAAACCGGGGTTCGGCACCGCTTTCGAATATTCCGACTGCCAGGTGCAGGACTCCCGCCTCGTCGTGCTCAACGCGATGGATGCGCGGGCGCGAGGCGCGACGATCGAAACGCGCACCCGCATGATGGAGGCCCGGCGCGAGGACAGCCACTGGGCCGTCACCGTCGAGGATGCGCACGGGAGGCGAACCGTTCGCGCCAAGGCCCTCGTCAACGCGGGGGGGCCCTGGGTTGCCGAAGTGCTGGACGGCCGGATCCATGTCGAGAGCCATGCCCGGGTGCGCCTCGTCAAAGGCTCCCACATCGTCACGCGCAAGGTCTTCGACCACGACAAGGCCTATATCTTCCAGAACGCTGACGGCCGGATCATCTTCGCCATTCCCTACGAGCGCGATTTCACCCTCATCGGCACCACCGATCTCGACTATTCGGGCGACCCCAAAGCCGTCTCGGCCTCGGAGGAGGAGATCGTCTATCTCTGCGCGGCAGCGAGCGAATATTTCGCCAGGCCCGTCACGCGGGAAGATGTCGTCTGGTCGTTCTCCGGCGTTCGTCCACTCTACGACGACGGCGCCAGCAAGGCGCAGGAAGCCACGCGCGACTACGTCCTCACGCTCGATGCCTCAGATGGCAAGCCGCCGCTGCTTTCGGTGTTCGGCGGCAAGATCACCACCTATCGGAGGCTCGCGGAGGCGGCGCTGGCGAAGCTTTCACCGCACCTTCTCATGCAGGGACAGCCTGCCGGCTGGACCGGGCGCAGCGCCTTGCCCGGCGGCGATTTCGCGGTCGACGGGCTCCTCGCGCTCGTGGAGGAGATCCTTGCGCGTTATCCCTTCCTGGAACCGGAGACGGCCGCGCGTTATGCACGAACCTATGGCCGCGCCACGTTCAACTGGCTCGGCTTCGCGAAGGACGAGCGCGATTTGGGCGAGGCATTTGGCGCCGGATTGTCGGCGCGCGAGATCCGCTATCTCGTCGAGCACGAATGGGCCCGGAGCGGCGAAGACGTTCTATGGCGGCGGACGAAACTGGGCCTCCATCTTACCCCGGCGCAGCGCGGGCGGGTGGCGGAATTCGTGGCAGGCGAGATCGGGAAAACGG
>DAORNC010000157.1:0-5302 GCA_035440785.1 Rhabdaerophilum sp.
GGAGTACACCCTCATTGGCATGCTCGAACCAATCAAGGATGGCGGCTACGTCTCGGTCGGCACCGACATTACCCAGCTCAAGCGGCACGAGGGCAAGCTGATCGATGGCGAGCGGCGGCTGATGGCGACCATCGCCGAAAGCTGGCATCAGGACGGAAGACTCTCGAAGCCGGGGATCGTCGCGACCATCATGTCCAATCTCGGCCTCGAGCGGCATCTCAACAACCTCGGCCTGTCTATGGCACGGACCGCCGTGGGCGACCGTTACGTGCTCGAGCACATGCGCGAACACGGCTTCAATGTCGGCGGCGAGCAATCGGGCCATATCATCCTCTCCGATTATTCGACGACCGGTGACGGTCTGATCGCCGCCTTGCAGGTTCTGGCCGTACAGCGCCGCGAGAACCGCCCGGTGAGCGAAATCTGCCATCGCTTTGAACCGCTGCCGCAGATTCTCAAGAACGTGCAGACGCGCGGCGGCCAGCCGCTCAAGGACGCGAAGGTCAGTTCGGCGATCGAGAAACTACGTGCCGACCTCGGCGAAAGTGGCCGCCTGGTCATCCGTCCCTCCGGCACCGAACCGGTGATCCGTGTGATGGCCGAAGGCGACGATCGCGATCTCGTCGAACGCATCGTCGACGATGTGATCGATGTAATCTCCAAGGCCGCCTGACAGAACGCGCGAGCCTTTGCTTGCGATCTGCGACGTCGTGTTTTTTGAAGAAGTATTAGGGATAATTTTTAAGGTTAAGTCGGCCTTAACCTCCCTCTGGCAGGTTGTCCTTCGTTCGATTCTCGCGGCGTGAACCGCCGCTGAACTGCATGAAGGGATTTGACATGCGCAGCCTGAAAACGCTTCTCGCGGCAGGGTATGCGGCGCTTCTGGCAACCGGCACAGCCGGAACTGCACTTGCCGCCGACATGACTGCGCCGCCTGCCCCTCCGCCCATGCCGATGGCGCCCCCGCCCGCACTCGATGCCGGTGGCGGCTTTTACCTCCGCGGCGACATCGGTGTCGGTTCCCATAACGATAGCGGCATCTTGAACGTGCCCGGCGGCGCGAACTATCAGGTGCTTGCCTCGAGCCACGGCAGCACGGCCTTCATCGGCATCGGTGCCGGCTACGCCTTCAATTCCTGGCTCCGTGCGGATGCGACGCTCGAATACCGGAAGGCTTCGAAATTCAAGCTGACCGAACTCGACACCCGCGGCACGGTCGCGACAGGCGATGATGGCATCAACGTCACTTCCGGCAAGGTCTCGGCGATCGTCGGCCTCGCCAACGCCTATGTCGATCTCGGCACCTGGCACCGCATCACCCCGTTCATCGGCGCCGGTATCGGTTTCGCTTCCATCACCACGAGCGATGTTCGCGACGTCGGCTACGCAGCGTTCGCCGGCGGCACCGGCCGTGCGGCGGACAAGAGCTCCACCCGCCTCGCCTGGGCAGTCCATGCCGGTCTTGGCTACGACCTCTCGACCAACTTGAAGGCGGAAGTGGCCTACCGTTACCTGAACATGGGCACGGTCAACACCGGAACCGTCGTCTGCACGGTGCCCTGCACTGCCTACAACGCGCGCATCAAGAGCCTCGATTCGCACGATATCAAGGTTGGTCTCCGCTATGTCTTCGCCGACATGGCACCGGCCCCGAGCTTCATGCCGGGCCCGCTCGTCCGCAAGTACTGAGCGGCCTCGAACCAGCTCCACCGAGAAACGGCGCGGCTTCCGCGCCGTTTCTTTTTTGTCCGGGCCGCTTGACGTCGCACTGCAACAGGCGTAGCTCCATCGGCGGGCCAGCCCTCCCCAACGAGGGTCGCCCATCTGCAAGGATGGAGACATTGCGATGACGACTGTTCCCGCCGCGCGCCCGCGCGTGCCGAATTTTTCTTCCGGTCCCTGCGCCAAACGGCCGGGCTGGTCCCTTAAAACCCTAAATAACGCTGCCCTCGGCCGCTCGCATCGCGCGAAGGTCGGCAAGGCCAAGCTCAAGCTCGCGATCGACCTTACGCGCGAGGTGCTGCAGGTTCCCGCTGATTATCGCATCGGTATTGTACCCGCCTCCGACACCGGCGCCGTGGAGATGGCGCTGTGGTCGATGCTCGGCGCCCGCGGCGTCGACATGCTCGCCTGGGAATCGTTCGGCGAAGGCTGGGTCACCGATGTCGTCAAGCAGCTCAAACTGACCGATGTCCGCGAGTTCAAGGCGCCCTATGGCGAACTTCCGAACCTGAAGAAGGTCGATACCAAGACCCGCGACGTGGTCTTCACCTGGAACGGCACGACCTCGGGCGTGCGGGTGCCGGACGGTGACTGGATCGCGGCTGATCGCGAAGGCATCACGATCTGCGATGCGACCTCGGCCGCCTTTGCACAGCGCCTCGACTGGCCGAAGCTCGATGTCGTAACCTTCTCGTGGCAGAAGGTGCTGGGCGGCGAGGCTGCGCATGGGATGCTCATCCTCTCACCGCGCGCCGTGCAGCGCCTCGAGACCTACAAACCGGCCTGGCCGCTGCCGAAGATCTTCCGCATGACCAAGGGCGGCAAGCTGATCGAGGGCATCTTCGAGGGCGAGACGATCAACACCCCGTCGATGCTCGCGGTCGAAGACTATATCGACGCGTTGCAGTGGGCAAAAAAGGTCGGCGGTCTCGACGGGCTCGTGAAACGTGCCGACGCCAACACCCGCGCCATCGCCGCCTTTGTGAAGAAGACCGACTGGATCGATTTCCTCGCGGTGAAGCCCAAGACACGCTCGAACACCTCGGTGTGCCTGAAGTTCACGCATCCCAAGGTGACGGCGCTCGATGCCGACAAGCAGGCCGCCTTCGCTAAGGGCGTCGTCGCGACGCTGGAGAAGGAAGGTGCGGGCCTCGATCTCGGCCATTACCGCGATGCCCCTCCGGGCCTCCGGATCTGGTGCGGCGCGACTGTCCAGACCCGTGACATCAAGGCGTTGATTCCCTGGATTGAATACGCCTTCGCCAAGCAGCTCGCGACGCTCGGCTGATGCCAGAGGCCTGGCGCGGGATGCGTCGGGCTTTTTCACAATCACGCCAATGAATTCGCCGCTTCGCGGCCCTCCAGCATGAGGATACTTCCCATGACCAAACCCCGCGTTCTGATTTCCGACGCCCTTTCCCCCGCCGCCGTGCAGATCTTCAAGGATCGCGGCATCGACGTGACCTTCGATCCCAGCCTCGGCAAGGACAAGGACAAGCTCGCCACCGTCATCAAAGATTATGACGGTCTCGCGATCCGCTCCGCTTCCAAAGCCACCGCGAAGCTCCTCGAGGGCGCGCCGAACCTCAAGGTGATCGGCCGTGCCGGCATCGGCGTCGACAACGTCGATATCCCCGCCGCGACCGCCAAGGGCATCATCGTTATGAACACGCCCTTCGGCAATTCGATCACCACCGCCGAGCATGCCATCGCGCTGATGTTCGCGCTTGCACGCCAACTCCCCGCCGCCGACGTTTCCACGCAGGCCGGCAAGTGGGAGAAGAACCGTTTCATGGGTGTCGAGCTTGAAGCTAAGACGCTGGGCCTGATCGGCGCCGGCAACATCGGCTCGATCGTCGCCCGTAAGGCGATCGGCGTCGGCATGAAGGTGATAGCTTACGATCCCTACCTCTCGCCGGAACGTGCCGTGCAGATGGGCGTCGAGAAGGTTGAACTCGACGATCTCCTTCGTCGTGCAGATTTCATTAGCCTCCATGTCCCGATGACCGAGGCGACCAAGAACATCCTTTCGCGGGAGGCCCTTGGCAAGACCAAGAAAGGCGTGCGCATCATCAACTGCGCACGCGGCGGCCTTGTCGACGAGGAGGCGCTCGCCGAACTCATTAAATCCGGACATGTCGCGGGCGCGGCCTTCGACGTGTTCTCGGTTGAGCCTGCCGAGACCAACCCGCTGTTCGGCCTTGAGAACGTGATCTGCACGCCGCACCTCGGCGCCTCGACCAACGAGGCGCAAGAGAACGTCGCTCTTCAGGTTGCCGAGCAGATGTCGGATTACCTTCTCACCGGCGGCGTGACCAACGCGGTAAATTTCCCCTCGATCTCGGCGGAGGAAGCGCCGAAGCTCAAACCCTTCGTCGCGCTCGGCGAAAAGCTCGGCTCATTCCTTGGTCAGCTCACGGAAGCGGCGGTCAAATCGATCCGCATCCAGTACGAGGGTGAGGTTGCGAACCTCAACGTCCGCCCGATCACCGCCGCGGCGATCACCGGCGTGCTGCGTCCGTTCCTGCCCGAGATCAACATGGTCAACGCGCCGATGACCGCGAAGGAAAAGGGCATCCAGGTCGATGAGGTAAAGCGCAGCGCCGAGGGCGACTACGAGAGCCGCATCTATATTGAGGTCGTTGCCGAGGATATGCCGCGCAATGCCGCCGGCACGGTCTATCAGGATGGCAAGCCGCGCATTACCGAAATCCGCGGCATCCAGATGGACGCTGAATTCGCGCCCCACATGCTCTACGTTCGCAACGACGACAAGCCGGGCTTCATTGGCCGGTTCGGCTCGCTCCTTGGCGAGAAGGGCATCAACATCGCCACCTTCAACCTCGGCCGCAACACGCCGGGCGGCGACGCGATCTGCTTCGTTGCAGTGGACGAAAAGATCGGCGACGATGTGCTCGACGCGATCCACAAGATTCCGCACGTGAAGCGCGCGCGACGCCTCGCGTTCTGAACCCGCACTCGAAGTGGCAAGGAATTGGAAGGGCGGCGCTCAGCGTCGCCCTTTTTCTGCGATGGCGATGCCGCCGAGCACCAGCGCCAACGAAACCGCGTGATGCCATCCGAAGGGCTCGCCGAGGATCACAACAGCCAGGCCGGCGCCCATCACGGGCACGAGATTGGCGAAGAGCCCGGCCCGGCCCGGCCCGATCAGCTCCACACCGCGCATGTAAAAGACCTGTGCAAGAAAGCTCGGGCCAACCGCGACGAAAGCCAGAATGCCCATACCCTTGAGGCCCGGCCACTGCGCCTTGCCGAGCGCGATCTCCGCCGCCAGGAATGGGATCGAAACCAGCGCTGCGGCAAAAGCCATCCCGGCGAAAAAGGCCAGGCCGGAAATCGCCGGACGATTCCGCAACGCGACGGTGTACCCGCCGTAGAGTGCACAGGCGATCAGCATCAGCAAATCGCCGAAATTAAAGGCGAGCGACGTGAGCCGGTCGAGATGGCCCCCGCTAGCCGTCACCGCGACCCCTAGAACCGCCAGCGTGATTCCGATCGCCTGCACGCCTGTCACCCGTGTTCCATGGGCGAAATAGGCGCCGATCAACGTGCAGACGGG
>DAORNC010000158.1:0-4671 GCA_035440785.1 Rhabdaerophilum sp.
CCAGGTCCTTGGCTTCCTTGAGGCCGAGGCCGGTGATGGCGCGGACTTCCTTGATGACCTCAATCTTCTTGTCGCCGGCAGCGGCCAGGACAACGGTGAACTCGGTCTGCTCTTCGGCAGCGGCGGCCGGAGCACCACCGGCAGCGCCCGGAGCGGCGGCGACGGCAACGGCGGCGGCGGCGGAAACGCCCCACTTCTCTTCGAGCATCTTGGCGAGCTCGGCGGCTTCGAGGACGGTGAGGTTCGAAAGCTCGTCGACGAGCTTGGTCAGATCAGCCATGGTATGTTCCTTCGGCTCTATATCAGGTTTCGTTTTCGGTTCTCATGAGGCCGCCCGGAAGGCCGGGATGCCCCGTATCGGGTATTTCGTCTCAGGCTGCTTCGTCTCGCTTGGCATAGGCCCCGAACACGCGCGCCAGCTTGGCGGCGGGCGCGGTCGAGAGCTGCGCGATCTTGGTCGCCGGGGCCTGGATGAGGCCGACGAGCTTCGCACGCAGTTCATCGAGCGACGGCATGGTGGCAAGCGCCTTCACACCATTCGCATCAAGGGCCGTCTTGCCCATCGCACCGCCGAGGACGACGAACTTGTCGTTCGCCTTGGCGAAATCGGTGGCCACCTTCGGAGCCGCGACCGGGTCCGCCGAGTAGGCGAGAATGGTCGGGCCCTTCATGAGGCCGGCGATGGACGCAACATCAGTGCCATCGAGCGCGATCTTCACGAGGCGCTTCTTCGCAGCCCGAACCGTGGCGCCAGCCTGCTTCATCTCCTGGCGGAGCTTCTGCATCTGGGCGACGGTCAGGCCGGAATAATGCGCGACGACGACAACACCGGCGTTCTTGAACACCGTGTTCAGCGTCGAGACGAGCTCTTCTTTTCCAGCTCTATCCACGTGTCTTCTCCGGATCGGGAAGAAATCTTCCCTCTCTGCGCTCTGCCATCCTCTGGCGGCGCGTCATGGACGGCTTGACCAGAAGGACAACGGTTGAAAGGCAGGTTTCCCCGCCTCGAGCCCCTCCCCCATTCGGAAGGACGGACCCACCTGTCCCCCTGGAACGCGCGGGGTGCCCCGCGAATACCCAAGGCCGAGAAAACGAAACCCACTCCCCCGGATCACCCGGCGGCGATGAATTTCCCTTCCCCATCTATGCAGGCTCCACGTTCGGGGATCGGCTATCCCCGGCGCGCCGCCCTTTCGGAAAGAAAGGAGCGGGTGATTAAGCGATTGCGTCAAAAACCTTGCCCCGATCGCTCTCGCGAACCGGATGGACAGGATTTTCTGGCAACCTTTGCACCTGCAGTCTCGGACAGGATTGACTGTCACCGGCAACGGGAGCACCTTCCGGTTCGCCCGTCCGCGACAGCTCGTCAATCACACGATTGACGACAAAAAAGAATCGCGGGAAGCCCACGATCCTTCTCTGCAAGCTGTGCTCAATAATGCCTTGCCTCCGCGAGCGCAAGAGGGGGACTTGACAAAATCCCAAACTTTGTTCCGGGAAAGGCTTACGCCATCGCCGGCTGCACCGTGCCTTTCACGGTGGCCTTCTTCGAGCCCGTCACCATGAACGGCTTCTCGATGAAGCGGTAGGTCTTGGACGAAATCACGATCGTCAACGCGAGCAGCGCCACGATCACCGCGAGGTCGATCGCCGTGCCGCCGAAGGTGAAGATGCGTTCGTTGCCCGCGCCCGCCGCCGTCAGCGGCCACTTGGTGATCTTCTCGATGAGAACCAGCACGAGACGCAGCCCGTAGTAGAGCAGCGCATGGACAAGGTAGATCGAATAGGACCAGCGGCCGAGCGCCTGCACCGGCGCGCTTTCGAGCGCCGCGGTCACCCAGCCCCTGCCCTGGCTGAAGACGATGATGACGACCGCGAAGACAAGCGGCGCGATCAGCGAGGTCGCGTTGACGCCCGTCGAGATCAGGTAGCTCACGAGGGCCAGCACGACTGCGATCTCGGTGCCGGTGCTGCCCTCGACCTCGAAGCGGTCGGACGTTACGAGGCGATAGGTCACCGCACCGATGAAGAAGCCGTAGATGGCCCGCAACAGGCCGAAGTCATGCGTCGCGAACAGCCAGATCGGCGAGAACCACGCCACGCCCACGAGACCGAGGCCGGCGATAGCCAGCAGCGCCAGCGTATTGCGACCACGGAACAGCAGCATCGCGGCGGCGAAGATCAGGTAGGTCCAGAACTCGACCGAGATCGACCAGGCCGGGCCGTTCCATGTCGTTGTCCCGTGAAGGTTCAGCGACTGTGTCATTGTGATATTGGTGAGCAGCGCCGCCCATGACCGCGAATTCGTGAACGGGCCATCGTCGATGGGAAGCGAGACGAAAGCGCCCATAGCTGCCTTCAGCAGCTCGATCCCGAAGAACGCCAGCAGAATGGAAAAATGCAGCGGCCAGATGCGCCAGAAGCGCTTCGCCACGAATTCCTTCGCCGAATCTGCGCTGTCGAGGCGCTTGCCCCAGGCGTGCATCATCACGAAGCCAGAGAGCACGAAGAAGAAATCGACGAACAATTCCCAGTTCTTCCAGCCTGCCATCTCGCGCAACGGATTGGCGATCGGCGCATGATAGAACGCGATCGCCAGCGCCGCGATGCCGCGCCAGCCGTCCAGTGCCTCAAAACGTTTCGCGCTCATGTTCCACTCCGGGACAAAACTGATCCGATGGAGTCATGGCTGCAACCTAGGGGCCAAACATGAAAAAACCCCGCGCTTGCGGCGCGGGGCTGTTCAAAAGCCAGCGAGCACAACGTGCCTCAGGCAACGACCGAGGCGACTTCCACCTTCACGCCCGGCCCCATCGACGACGAGATCGCGACGCGCTGGAGGTAGGTGCCCTTGGCGCCGGTCGGCTTGGCCTTGTTCACGGCATCGACAAACGCCTTGATGTTCTCGACCAGCTTGCCCTCATCGAACGAGGCCTTGCCGACGCCGGCGTGGACGATGCCCGCCTTCTCGACACGGAACTCGACGGCGCCGCCCTTGGAGGCCTTCACCGCGCCGGTGACATCCATCGTCACGGTGCCGACGCGCGGGTTCGGCATCAGGCCGCGCGGGCCGAGCACCTTGCCGAGGCGGCCGACGAGGCCCATCATGTCAGGGGTCGCGATGCAGCGGTCGAACTCGATCTTGCCCGAGTTGACGATCTCGACGAGATCCTCAGCACCGACAATGTCGGCGCCGGCGGCCTTGGCTTCATCCGCCTTCGGACCCTTGGCGAACACGGCAACGCGCACGGTGCGGCCCGAGCCGTTCGGCAGGTTGCAGACGCCGCGGACCATCTGGTCAGCGTGGCGCGGATCGACACCGAGGTTGAGCGCGACCTCGATGGTCTCGTCGAACTTGGCGGTGGCGCGCTCCTTGACGAGCTTCACAGCCTCGTTGAGCGGATAGAGCTTCACGCGGTCGATACCTTCGCGGGACTTGGCGACACGCTTGGCGAGCTTCGGTTCGTTCTTTGCTTTGGTCATGTCCTTAGCCCACCACCTCGAGGCCCATCGCACGGGCGGAACCACGGATCTGCTCGACGGCCGATTCGATCGTGTCGCAATTCATGTCGACGATCTTCTTCTCGGCGATTTCGCGCAGCTGCTTCTCGGTCACCTTGCCGACGAAGGCGCCCTTGCCCGGCGTCTTGGAGCCGGAGGCCGGCTTCTTGCCGAGCTTGAGGTTCGCGGCCTTCTTGAGGAAGAAGGTCACCGGCGGCTGCTTCATCTCGAAGGTGAAGGAGCGGTCGGCGTAAGCGGTGATGATGACGGGGATCGGCATCCCCTTTTCCATCTGCTGGGTCTTCGCGTTGAAGGCCTTGCAGAATTCCATGATGTTCAGGCCGCGCTGACCGAGGGCCGGACCAACAGGCGGCGCCGGCTTGGCATCGCCCGCCGGGATCTGCAGCTTGATAAAGCCGATGATTTTCTTTGCCATTGTTCTCTCCAAAAGCCTTCAAGGCCCAAAGGAAGGGAAATCCCCACCATCAGACCTCTCTGGCTCGTTGCTGGACCGTGGTGGGGCTTACCGTTTCACCTCGCGAGCACGAGAATGAAAACCGCCTTCCACGGCTTTGACGCGAAAACGGCAATCCGTTGTCGCGAAGGCCCCGCGAATACGCTTTGGGACCAATCTTTGCAAGCAAAAAGCTTACTTCAGCTTCTCGACCTGGCTGAACTCGAGTTCCACAGGCGTCGCGCGGCCGAAGATCGAGACCGCAGCCTTGAGGCGCTGGCGGGCCATATCGACCTCCTCGACGATGCCGTTGAACGAGGCGAACGGACCGTCGGCCACCTTCACCTGCTCGCCGACCTCGAAGATGATCGTGGTCTTCGGCTTCTCGGAGGTCTCGACCACCTGCCCCTTGATGCGCTCGGCTTCGGAATCCGGGATCGGGATCGGCTTCTTGTCGGCGCCGAGAAAGCCGGTGACCTTCGGCGTGTTCTTGATGAGGTGATAGGCCTCGTCCGTGAGGTCGCATTTCACCAGCACGTAACCGGGGAAGAACTTGCGGTCGGTCTCGATGCGGCGACCACGGCGGATTTCCGTCACCTTCTCGGTCGGCACGAGGATTTCCTCGAAGAGATGGTCGAGGCCCTGACGCTCGGCGCCGTTCTTGATGTCGTCGGCAACCTTGCGTTCGAAGTTCGAGAACGCATGAACAATGTACC
>DAORNC010000158.1:4789-5031 GCA_035440785.1 Rhabdaerophilum sp.
GATGACCTGATCGGACAACAGGAAGAAAATCGAGGCCACGACGACGAGAACGAACACCATACCGGTGGTGATCATCGTTTCCTTGCGGGAGGGCCACGAGACCTTCTTGCCCTCGTTCTGCACGTCCTGCAGGAACTCGAACGGGTTCTGCTTGGCCATGGCCCTATCCTTATCTCGTTGACCCCGCCGGATATCGGCATTGAGGTGCGCCGCTGCAAGTCTGACCGCTGCAAGAGCGGAAG
>DAORNC010000159.1:0-4932 GCA_035440785.1 Rhabdaerophilum sp.
GAGCCCGGAGCCGACCTCGACCAGGACGGCGGCGAAGATCACGAGCGCGTTGCGCACAAAGCCTTCATCGAGCTTGAACAGGCGCGACACGATCGAGACTTGCGGGTCTTTGTCCTGGCCGGCCCCCTGCCCTTTCAGCCGTTCGGATTCCGCTTTCAGGCGCTCGATGGTGGCGCTCAGGCGCTGATCCTCGATCGCCGCGGCCAGCTCGCCGCGGGCGGTGAAGTAGCCCTCGCAGAACTCGCGCGACGCCTGCGCGGTCGCCTCGGTGCATTCCTTCGAGGTGGTCCAACGGCGATCCTGCTTGATGGCGTTGATCGCCTGCTCGACGAGCGGCGCAGGCCGGTGCTTCGGAAGCGCGGCGAGCTTGGCTTCCGCCGCCTGCACATCACGCATCACGGTTTCATAGGTGGCGTTCAGGCCCTCGCGCGTGCCGGCGAGATGGCCGCGATTGTCGGCGGCAAAGCCGAGCGCAGAGAGAAGCGAGAACGCCGTGAACAGCAGGAACACGGCGGAGCCGACCAGCACGAACATCATGCGCCGCCCGGCCCAGGCCCAGGCGATCCAGAACGGAAGCAACGCCTTCAGCACGTCAGCGGCGCCCGACGCGCCGCCGAGGACAAGCCCCTCCATCTCGCTCTTGCCGAGCGATTTCATGAATAGAAAATTCATGGAGCACGAAACGACCAAGAGCACGAGTGCCGCCAGGACGCCGAGCGCGCTCGATACGAGCCGCATGATTGATCGCCCCTACTGATCGCGCGCGGCGTGCTTCTTTTCCCAGAGCAGAAAGCCTTCGGTGATGATCTCGCCGATGTCCTTGCCGTGGACCTTCGAGGCAACGAGGATGCGCAGGCGCACGTCGGCCGGCACGCGGCCGTTGACCTGGCCGAAGCCCTCGCGAACGGTACTCTTGGGCGTGCCCTTGGCGGCACCGCGCACCCGGCCGCGTGTGCGCACGATGGCCGGCGCGTCATTCGCGGCCGACAGATCGCCTGCGGCGGCAGTTTCAAGTGCAGTGCGATCGCTCGCCGGCGGCATCTCGGACTCGGCCAGCTCGGGAATGACCTCGGACTTGCGCAAGTTCTGCGGCGCATCCTCGGGCCTCGGCGGCGTCGAAAACGCACCGAACCCTTTCTGCTTCAGAGCGGCTAGCTTGTCGGTGGCTGACATTACGCGGCACTCGCTTTCAGCTTCGTGGTGGTGGCCGGCTTGGCACCAGGCTTCGCCTCGGTGGCCGTGCCGCCCTGGGCGATAACGGCATCGAGAAGAGATTCAATCAGCTTGTCGGCCTGGCCGTTGAGCGAGCCGAAGCGAGTCTCGATGACGGCGTGGCCAAGGTCCTGGGCCTGGCCATAAGCCGGCTTCTCGTAGAGCGCGCCGGCAAGGCAGGCATAGCCCGCCTCCTCGACGTAGGCGCGTGCGCGTTGCTCCTCGGACGTCGTGCCGATGCGGCACAGCGCAAAGCGCATCTTGATGCGCTCGACCCCTTCCCGCGCCAGCTCGTGGAAAGCGTTGACGCCGGGAATGAGGTCGTCCAGGTGACCGTTGGAAGGTTGCACCAGCAAGTGGGCGGCCTGGGCGATCGAGAGCGTTCCCGCCGAGGTCCGCGCGGGGCCGTCGATGATGAGCAGGTCAACGTCGCCGGCGAATTTCATGGCGTCGCCCATGCGCTCGTAAGGGCGCACGTCAAGCTCCGGCGTGATCTTGTGATCCTGCCGGCGCGAGTTCCAGAGCGTGGAGGTGCGCTGTGCGGGGTCGAGGTCGGCGATCCGCACCTTCCAACCGCCGTTGGCGGCGACGGTCGCGAGGGCGCGCGACAAGGTGGACTTGCCGACGCCTCCCTTCTGGCTGACGAAACCGACGATCACGGGCATTGGACGCGCTCCCCGAGGCGGGAATTGATTCGCGTCCAGTCTAGCCGATTCTTAACTTGCTAACAATCTAAGCCCTTAACGGCCTAGAGGCATATACGCTTAAGCGTATATGCGCCGATGTTGTTATGTGCTTATGCGCTTAAGCTTATATCCGTCTATGTGTCTAGGTGCTTACGGGCTTAGACAGATATAGGCTTAGGATCGCGGCAAGGCTCTGCAACTGTTATGAAATTAAATATTGACGTGCACTGATTATTTCCATAGGATCACGGCAATTTTTTATGTCATTGGAGGACAAAAATCATGAGCAAAACCACCTTGAAACTGAACGGATCGACGGTCGTTCCGGTCGATACCATCCGCCGCATCAAGCCACTTTCCGACGACGATCGCACCCGCGCGGGCGAGAAGCTGTCGGTCGATACCAGCCGCTTTCAATCCCGCGTCGAGTTCGCGGACGGCACGTCCAAACTGATCGCCGAGACCATCGACGAGCTGAAAGGGCAGGGCGTCGGCCTGGTCAACGTCGGGGCCGACCGCTTCGTGCCGGCGATCAACATCCGCTCGGCGGAAGCCTTCACGAAGGCGGACGCCGACAAGCTCGCCGAGAAGGGCTTCACGCTCAGCAAGACCTTCCGCTCGCGCGTCGAGACGACGGCCGGCCAGGTGCTGTCCCTCGCCACGGCCGAGCAGATCATGCAACGGCGCGCCAAGGCGCTCGACGGGGCAGGGGAGGGGCCGAAGCCCCAGACCGCCTAACCCACGGAATTGGCTCTGTTGACAAGGCCAATGCACGGCCCGCCGGCTTCACCCGCGCGGGCCGTCAGCGTTTTTGGCCCCGTGCCAGCTCGGGGAGCGCCAGGCCCAATTGCTTCGCCTCGCTCTCCTGGACCCGCGCCTCGACGTAGCGGCGCGCGTGCGGGGTGGATTCCTTCTGCTGGCAGAAGGCCAGGAAAGCCCCGTCCGGGGCGTTGATCTTCTCCCCCTTGGCCTTGGCCCACTCGTTCCACTCGCGCTCCAGGTCGAACACGGAGAGGCCCAGGCGGGCCGCGATCTTCTGCGCCTTGTCGAGCGTGTCCGGCCTGATCTTGATCCAGTCGGCAGGCTCGTCGATGGCCGGCGTCAGCCGTTGCATGACAACCTTGTCGCCATCGAGCGCGAAGCCGTACTCCGGCACATGGCCGGCCGCGATGATCTCTTTGAGGTTGAAGCGGAATTTCTTCAGCGGGGCGTTGGTGCCGACCTTGTCGCGTAGCTTCTCGATGCCGATGGTCCATGACTGGTTCTTGGTGCCGACGTGCTTGCGCGCGATCTCGTACAGCCGCCGTTCGAGCGGCCGGCGCAGGCGGAAATAGCCGCGATCAATGCTCAGCACCTCCATGGCCTCGACGGCGCGGAAGGTCCAGTCAGAGAGCTTGATCCGCACTTTCGCCAAGCGCCCGAACGGGGACGGCTCGCCGGTCTCTGTCCGCCGCAGAATCTCGGCCTCGTCGATCAAGCCGAAAATGCGCGTCTCGACATGTCCGCCGGTGCGAATGTCGGTCTTGAGCGTGGTTCCTTTCAGCCGCAAAAGCGCGTTCTCAAAGCGTTTGTAGCTGTCGTCGTTGGTCTGCCAGTTGGTCGCCGCCATGATCTCGTGCGCCGTCACCTCCACCCACGGAGAAATGGCCCGGCCGGCGTTCTTCTCGGCCACCAGCTTCGAGATGCAGTAGAGCAGGACGTCCTTGTCCATGATTGTCGCGAGGCCGAGGCCAGACGGCACTACCGTCAACGACTGACCTTGGCTCGACCTGTAGGTGAGATGGCGCATGTCCGGCTTCACCGACAGCGAAAACACCGGGTGCTCCATGGACGCCATGTCGTCCTTGGGCGCGGCATCGCTGATGTCGACGATGAAAAAATCGCGATTGGGATGACGGTCGGGAAGTGGCTTGCCCATGCAACACTCGCTCGGCGTGGATTCGCCGTTCTCGGAACCAATCTTCGCCGATCTAGGAACCAAGCCACAAGCGCGCGTTCGCCGTTCTACGAACTTACCCCCAGCTTCGCCGATCTAGGAACCGGCCCCGACAGAGCACCTAAATTGTGCCGGCCAGGATTCGCCGTTCTCGGAACCCATCTTCGCCGTTCCCGGAACCAGGATTCGCCGTTCTCGGAACCAGGATTCGCCGTTCTCGGAACCGAACAGGGCTCACGATCGACAGAAAGCATCGTAAAATCAATTATTTAACCGTTTTCCGAAACTGCCGTAACACTCACTAACTGGATTCAAACACAAAAAACACTGCTCAAGCCTGTGGCCCAACCTGCGGACAACTCCAACAGCGAGCGCCCCTGCGGGGCGATATGGTAGGGCCGCAAGAGCGGCCCTACATTTTGATTGCCCCTAACCCTTCGGTCGCCTCGCTCCCTCCGCCGCCCTGAAGAAAAAGCGGACGGGCCTACGGCCCGGCTCTGTCTGATTGAAGGGGAGGACGCGGCGCGGACAGCAGATCATCTCAACCGGCGATCCCAGCCGAAAGCCCGTAATTGCTCGGCGAGACGAGCAAGCGGCATCCTCCGCGAACATTATCGACCCTTTCACTCGCGGCACCCTAAACAAGGCGGCAGAGCCCCAAATTCGCGCAACAAACGACGTTTATCAAATCTGCAGGGTGGACCAGCCCAAACATCCGAGGCCATCCAGAGGCGTTCCTAGGGGCAAAAAACCGATATCCTGCTAAGCCGTTGTTTTACTTATATTTATGTCGGAACCGGACTCGGCACCTACGGGCCGCCGCGATCTTCGCCGCGCGTGAACATCGTTAACCGCTCTGGAACCCACCAAAAACCATGGGATCGCCAGGGCCTTCGAGCCGTCCGTCCTAGGCGCAGGGGTAGCCGGCCACTGCGGCGGGCCGCAAGGCCAAGCCCTGCGGGTGCTCGCTCACTCGCAGCCTTGCCCCTTTTCCCCAGCCACGCTCCACCTCCAGGTGGCGAAGGCGAAGAGGCCGCCCGCTGCCACTCCGGGCAGGATGATCGGCAGCGTCACCCGGCGAAAGGCGGTGAGCGGCGG
>DAORNC010000160.1:0-2792 GCA_035440785.1 Rhabdaerophilum sp.
AACGCTCGTTATCGGCATGGGCTCCGCGGATGCCGGCAAGCTCGATCCGCACCTCGCCTCGACGACGCCGGACAAGGGCCTGCTGAACTACATCTTCAACGGTCTCGTCCGCATCAAACCGGGCCAGGCGAGTCCGGACTTCATCGAGCCGGACCTTGCCGAAAGCTGGACCAGCAACAAGGACGGCACCGAGTGGACCTTCAAGATCCGCGCCGGCGTCGAGTGCCATCATGGCTACGGCGCCTTCACTGCGGCGGATGCGGCCTATTCGATCACGCGCGCCTCGAACAAGGCGACCTCGAACTATTCGGGCGATTTCCGCGCCGTCGACAAAGTCGAGGCGGTCGATGCCACGACGTTGAAGATCACGCTCAAGAATCCGGTCGCGGGGTTCCTTGGCTATGTGTCGAACATCAACGGCGGTAACATGGTCTGCAAGAAGGCCGCCGAGGAGATGGGCGACGGCTTCGGCAAAAAGCCGGTCGGCACCGGGCCGTTCGAATTCGCCGAATACCAGCCGCAGCAGTTCGTGAAGCTCAAGGCGCACAAGAAGTATTTCCGCGGCGCGCCGCAGCTTGAAGAGATCGTCTATCGCTACATTCCGGCGGATTCGAGCCGCGACCTCGCCTTCCAGTCGGGCGAGCTGGACATGATCTACGGCAAGCAGGACCAGACCTGGGTCGACCGCACCTCCAAACTGCCGGGCGTCGTCGTCAAGGCGATGGAGCCGGGCGAAATGTCGGCGCTCTACCTCAACGTCACCGGGAAACCGCTTGACGATATCCGCGTCCGGCAGGCGATCGCCCACGCGATCGACCGCAAGGCGATTGTGGTGTTCAAGGGGGCCGGCACCTCGCGCGAAGCGGTTTCGGTTGTCCCTTCGGGCTACCTCGGCACGGATGAGAAGGCGCCGCTCTACCCCTATGACGTCGCCAAGGCCAAGGCCCTCCTCGCGGAAGCAGGCTACAAGGACGGCGTGACGGTGAAGACCATCCACACGACCCTCACCGGCATGCAGACACTGATCGAGGCGGTGCAGGCGCAGCTCAAGAAGGCAGGCATCAACCTCGAGATCGAGCTCGTCGAGCACGCGACCTTCCACGCGCAGATCCGCAAGGGCCTCTCGCCGATCGTCCACTATCAGGCGGCGCGCTTCCCGGTGGCGGATGTCTATCTCACGCAGTTCTATGACTCGAACTCGATTGTCGGGAAGCCGACCGCCATCACCAACTTCACCTTCTGCGATATCGCCGACAGCGAGATCCGCGCCGCTCGCGTCGAGCAGGACGCAGCGAAGCAGAAGATGCTGTGGAAGACGGCGCAGGAGAAGCTCGTGAAGAATGTCTGCGGCATTCCGATCTACGAGCAGCTCCAGCTCTGGGCCTGGAAGGCGAACCTCGATCTCGGCTACGAGCTCGTCGGCTCGCTGAACCTGTCGCCCCCGGTCACCGAAAAGACCCGGTTCAAGAACTGATCCTGCCGCAAGGCTGAAAACACCGGGTGGGGCTCGCCTCACCCGGAAGCCCGCGAGGTGACATGACCGCGTTTCTCGTCCGGCGTCTTGGCTTTGCCATCGTGACGCTGTTTGCCGTGCTGACCCTGGTTTTCGTGCTGGTGCGTATTGTGCCGGGCGATCCGGCGCAGGTGATCCTCGGCGATCAGGCGAGCCAGGAAGCGATCATGGCGCTGCGCGAAAAGCTCGGCCTCAACCGGCCGATCCACGCACAATATCTCACCTTCATTTCCGGTGCGCTGGTGGGCGATTGGGGCACCTCGATGGTTACCGGCCGCCCGGTTATCCAGGAGGTGCTCAATGTCCTGCCATGGACGATCGAACTCACGCTGATCTCGCTCGTGATCGGCATCGTCATCGGCGTGCCGCTGGGGATTGCCGCGGCGGTCCGGCGCAACCGCTTCACCGATTATGCCGCCCGTATCGCCTCGCTGCTGGGCCTCTCCTTCCCCCCTTTCGTCTCGGCACTGCTGTTGCTGCTCGGTTTCGCGATCCTGCTGCCCTGGTTTCCAGTCATCAGCGCGCGGAGTGGCAGCGCCTCAGCGTGGTTCCAGTCAATCACCCTGCCCGCGATCAATCTCGGGCTCATCACGGCCGCCTATATCACCCGCGTCACGCGTTCGGCGATGCTGGAGGTGTTGCAGGAGGATTACGTCCGCACCGCCCGCGCCAAGGGCGTGCCGATCAACGCCGTCATCATCCGCCATGCACTCCGGAATGCGTTGATCCCGGTCATCACCATCGTCGGGCTCTATCTCGGCATCCTGATCGGGAATTCCGTGCTGACCGAAATCGTCTTTTCGCGCCCCGGCCTCGGCAAGCTGATTGTCGGCGCGCTCAACCAACGCGACTACACCATGCTTCAGGGCATGATGGTGATCTATACACTCGTCGTGGTGGTGGTGAACCTTGCGACCGACATTGCTTATGGCGTCGCCGATCCGAGGGTGAAACTCAAATGAGCATGACCGATTTCGCCCCCGCCCCCTCCCGCTTCCGTTATGTCTGGAACGCGACCCTGCGCGCGTTCAACACCAATAAGACCTCGTGGGTCGGGCTGGTGATCTTTGTCATCGTCGTCCTGCTGGCGATCTTCGCGCCGATCGTGACACCGCTCGACCCGCTAGAGCAGAACATTCTCCAGAAGCTCAAGCCGCCCTCCGCCGAATTTGTCATGGGCACGGACGGCTTCGGTCGTGACATCGCCTCGCGCCTCACGCACGGCGCACGGATCTCGCTCATCATCGGCATCGCCTCGACCGTCCTTGCGATGGTGATC
>DAORNC010000160.1:2807-4582 GCA_035440785.1 Rhabdaerophilum sp.
TCGCCGGCTGGAAGGGCGGCCGCACCGATATTCTCATCATGCAGGCGATGGATGTGCTGCTCGCGTTTCCGTCGCTGATCCTTGGCCTCATCATTGTCGCGATGCTCGGCCCCTCAATGACGAACATCATCATCGCCATCGCCATGACATCGATTCCGCCGTTCGCGCGCATCGCCCGCGCGCCGACCATCGCGATGAAAGAACGCGAATTCGTCGATGCCTGCCGCGCGCTCGGTTTTTCCGACCTTCGGATCGTGGCCGGCCATATCCTCCCGAATATTCTGCCGGAAATCCTCGTCATGGGTTCGCTCTGGCTCGCCAATGCCATCCGCACCGAAGCTTCGCTCGCCTTCATCGGCCTCTCGGTGAAACCGCCGACGCCAACCTGGGGCGGCATGATCCGCGAAGGGTTCGAGAACATTCTCGACAGCGCCTGGCTGGTCATCGCGCCGAGCGCGGCGATCCTGATCGTCATTTTCGCGCTCAACCTGCTCGGCGACGGCCTGCGCGACGCGATCGATCCCAAGCTGAAGGGCGAAGCATGAGCGCCCCGATCCTGTCTCCCGGCGGCCCGGTTCTCTCGGTCCGCAACCTCAGCACCTCTTTCCGGGTTGATGGTGTGTGGCGCTCCGTGGTCGAGGATCTCTCGTTCGACATCGGCCCGCGCGAGACGGTGGCGATCGTCGGCGAATCCGGTTCCGGCAAGAGCGTCACTGCGCTTTCGACGATGCGCCTGCTCCCGCCCGCCAATAGCCGGACGGCCGGCGAGATCCTGTTCGGCGGCAAGAACCTGCTGACCCTGCCCGAAGAAGAGATGCGGACGTTGCGTGGTAACCGCCTCGCGATGATCTTCCAGGAACCGATGACGAGCCTCAACCCGGTTCTGACCATCGGCTTCCAGATTGCGGAAGCGTTGATGTATCATCGCGGCCTTGATCGGGCAGCGGCAGAAGCCGAGGCCGTGCGTATTCTCGAACGCGTGCGAATCCCGGCCGCCGCCTCGCGTATCAACGATTATCCGCACCGGCTTTCCGGTGGCATGCGTCAGCGCGTCATGATCGCGATGAGCCTCGCCTGCCGGCCGCAACTCCTTATCGCCGACGAGCCGACGACCGCGCTCGACGTGACGATCCAGGCCGAAATCCTCGAACTCATCAAGATGTTGCAGGATGAGGAGGGCATGTCGGTCGCCTTCATCACGCATGACATGGGCGTGGTGGCGGAAATCGCGGATCGCGTCGTCGTGATGCTCAAGGGGCGCAAGGTCGAGGACGGGCCGACGTCGCAGGTCTTCAAGGCCCCGCGAGAACACTACACGCGCGCCCTCCTCGCCGCCGTGCCCAAACTCGGCACGATGGAGGGCACGGACCAGCCTGCGCCTTTCGCCATCGTCGATCAGGCGAGCGGCGATGTGGTCGAACCCGAAACGCGCGACCGGCGGGTCGATCCGGAAACAAAACCGGTGCTGGAGGTATCCAATCTCGTAACACGGTTCGATGTGCGAACGGGCGTCTTCGGGCGCGTCTCGGCACGTGTTCACGCGGTGGAGGATGTCTCCTTCGCCTTGCGGCCAGGCGAGACGCTGGCGCTCGTCGGGGAATCCGGCTGCGGCAAGTCCACAACCGGTCGCTCGATCCTACGGCTCGTCGAACCGGTCGGCGGCACCGTCCTCTTCGAGGGCCAGGATGTGCGCGCGCTCGACATGGCCGGTCTGCGCGCGGCCCGCCAGCGGATGCAGATGGTGTTCCAGGATCCGTTCGCGAGCCTCAATCCGC
>DAORNC010000160.1:4622-4871 GCA_035440785.1 Rhabdaerophilum sp.
CATCGTGCATGGCCTCGCCGATCGTTCCGGCGCGAAGGCCCGCGTCGCTGAGCTTCTTGCCCGTGTCGGTCTCGCACCGGATATGGCCGGACGTTACCCGCACGAATTCTCCGGCGGCCAGCGCCAACGGCTCTGCATCGCTCGCGCGCTCGCGCTGAAACCGAAGCTGATCGTCGCGGACGAGGCGGTCTCGGCGCTCGACGTCTCGGTCCAGGCGCAGGTGGTCAACCTGATGCTCGACCTGCAGGC
>DAORNC010000161.1:0-1895 GCA_035440785.1 Rhabdaerophilum sp.
CCGCGACGGGCCGGATTATGCAGTGTCGCCCCTCCTGCGGGAGCTCGTTGCAACTGGACGGAACTTCGCTTCGCTGAATACGGACCCGGAGCCGGCAGCATCACGGCAGGGCGGCGTCCGCCTCGCCGTCCAGATTGCCTGAAGACAGGTTCGCTCCAGCTCGCTGGATACGATTATCCGGAGGCGCCGTGCTCCGTGGCACAGCCTGCTTACAGGCATTGTCTTATCTTGCCCGTGCCCGAACCAGAAGAGTCTCTCATGAAACACCCTCCGATTGCTGGAATGCTGCTCGTCACCGCGATTTTCGCCGCTCCTCTTCATATCGCCCGCGCGCAGGACGCAAAAGCGCCGGCGGCGCTGCAAAAGGAATATGATGGCTTCATCGCGGATTTCCGCCTAACCGTGAAAGCGAACAATGCCGCAGCGGTCAGCCGCCTCACGAAATTCCCCTTCTATTGGAACGGGACGCGGGATGCCGCCTCCTTCGAGAAGAACATCTATGGCAGGATCTTCACGCCGAAGATCCGGAGATGCCTTGCCAACGCGAAGGGTGTCTATGCCCGCGATCCCTCCGGCGCCGACACCTTCACGCACTTTTGCAGCAAGGAGCTGTTCCTGTTCACAAGAACGCCCCAAGGCTTCCGCTTTTCCGAAGTTGGCACGAACGATTGACATCGCGAGGGCAAGTCGCCGAGCCCCATGCGCAAAGAAGCACGGCGAAAAAGCGAGAAAAGATGGTGGGGGAAGTAGGACTCGAACCTACGAAGGCATAGCCAGCGGATTTACAGTCCGCCCCCTTTGCCGCTCGGGACATTCCCCCATACACGAACCGGCTGGAAGAGCCCTCGCGTGAGGCGTGCGTTATGAGCAAGGCCGCTTCGGCTGTCAACGCCCTAGCGACCCAGCCAGGTGATTTTCTCACGCCGTTTCGCATGCGGTGATCGACTTTTCGGACAAGGCCACGTAATCCGGCTCCAACGAGGCCAGAAAGCCTTCGACGAAAGGATACGGCGCATGAAATCGCCCTACCGACACCCGAGCGGCGACAAGACCGGCCCCCGTCCGCCGAAGGATAAATCCCGCTTCGCGCCCAAGCCGAAGAAGGAACGTCCCCGCCCGCCGGAAGATTGCGACGTGCTCTACGGCATCCACTCGGTCCGCGAGGCGCTCGCGAACCCGGCGCGCAAGCTCCGCCGCCTCCTGACAACTGAGAACGCCCTCGCCCGCCTCTTGGAAGGGCTGGACATCCGGATCAAGGCAGAAATCGTCAAGCCGGAAGCGATCAGCGCATTGCTGACGCCGGATGCCGTGCATCAGGGCGCCTATCTCGAAGCCGAGCGGCTACCCCTCCTCCGGCTTGAAAAACTGCCGCAGGACAAGGTGATCGTCGCGCTCGATCAGGTGACGGACCCACATAACGTCGGCGCAATCATCCGCTCGGCCGCGGCCTTCGGTGTCGGCGCGATCCTGACGACCTTTCGGAACAGCCCGGAACTCACTGGCGTGCTCGCCAAGGCAGCCTCCGGCGCGCTTGAGCATGTGCCGCTGGTCGGCGTGACCAATCTTGGCCGCGCGCTGACCGAACTCTCGGATCAGGGCTTCATGGTGATCGGGCTCGATTCCGAAGCGCCGGAGGAAATCCACGACCTCCCGTTGCGCCAGCCGCTGGTGCTGGTGCTTGGCGCGGAGGGCAAGGGCCTGCGGCAATCCACCCGCGCGCTGTGCCATCATCTTGCGCGCCTTGAACTGCCCGGCGCGATTCGCAGCCTCAATGTCTCGAATGCGGCGGCGATCTCGCTCTATGCGGTGGGGCGATCGCTCACCAAAGGCTGAGCCGCTGCTCCAACGGCGTCAACAGAATAACAAAAAACCCGCCGGTTCCGGCGGGCTTCCTG
>DAORNC010000161.1:1992-4849 GCA_035440785.1 Rhabdaerophilum sp.
ATCGGATACCAGAGGCCAGCGAAGATATCGCCGGTCGCGGCAACGATCGCGAAGGCCGTCGGCGGGAGGAAGCCGCCGAACCAGCCGTTGCCGATGTGATAGGGCAGCGACATGCCGGTGTAGCGGATGCGGGTCGGAAAGAGTTCCACCAGCATCGCAGCAATCGGGCCGTAGACCATCGTCACGTAGATGACGAGGATGAACAGCAGGCCGATGATCTTGAGCGCGCGTCCGTCCGAGAGCACACCGCCGATGGACGGCGCCTTCAGGATGGTCGGGTCGGCCGCCTTCGGATAGCCCGCCTCGACGGCGGCCGCCGCGACGTTCTTGGCGAAGTCCTTGTCGACCACGACAGCCTTGCCGTTGACGGTGACGGTAGTGCCCGAACCGGCAGCGCCGTTCTCAAGCTTGTAGGCGATGGCCGAGGCAGCGAGGCCACGGCGGGCGATGTCGCACGCCACAGTGAAGGTGCGCACGTTCACCGGATCGAACACGTTGCCGCAAGTCGCCGGATCGGCGGTCACGACGACCTTCACCTTCTCATGGGCTTCCATGAGCTTCGGGTTGGCGGTGTGGGCGATCATGTTGAAGATCGGGAAGTAGGTCGCGGCCGCGATAAGGCAGCCCGCCATCAGGATCGGCTTGCGGCCGATCTTGTCCGAGAGCCAGCCGAAGAAGATGAAGAACGGCGTGCCGAGGAGGAGCGAGCCGGCGATCAGCAGGTTCGCGGTGGTGCCGTCAACCTTCATGGTCTGGGTGAGGAAGAACAGGGCATAGAACTGGCCCGTGTACCACACCACGGCCTGGCCGGCGGTGCCGCCGAGCAGCGCAATGAGCGCGACCTTGGCGTTCTTCCACTGGCCGAAGGCCTCGCCGAGCGGCGCCTTCGAGAGCGTACCCTCGGCCTTCATCTTCTGGAACGCCGGCGATTCGTTGAGCTGGAGACGGATCCAGATCGAGATAATCAGCAGCAGGACCGAGACGATGAACGGGATGCGCCAGCCCCAGTTGGCGAAATCTTCCGGCGACATCGACAGGCGGAGCGTCAGGATCACGATCAGCGAGGCGAAAAGGCCCACGGTCGCCGTCGTCTGGATCCACGAGGTGTAGAGACCACGCCGGCCATGCGGTGAATGTTCCGCAACATAGGTCGCGGCACCACCGTATTCACCACCTAGTGCCAGCCCCTGGACAAGGCGGCAGATGATGAAGCCGATCGGGGCCAGAATGCCGATGGAGGAATAACCCGGCATGATGCCGATGACGAAGGTCGCGATACCCATGAGGGTCATCGTGACAAGGAAGGTGTACTTGCGGCCGATCAGGTCGCCGAGGCGACCGAACACCAGCGCGCCGAACGGGCGGACAGCAAAGCCTGCCGCAAAGCCGAGGAGCACGAAGATGAAGCCCGCGGTGGGGTTTACGCCGGAGAAGAAATTAGCGCTGATATTCGCAGCAAGCGAGCCGGCAAGATAAAAATCGTACCATTCGAAGACGGTACCGAGCGATGAAGCAAGAATTACTCGCTTTTCTTCAGGAGTCATAGGGCGATCGGGCGATTCCGACACTGCCGTTCCCTGCATGGCCATTTCCACTCTCCACTTGTGTTTGCCTTGACTTCAAGGGAAAGCCAAAAAACAAAAACCCCACTGCCGCGAACGCGACAATGACCGCTTTTAATTTTTGGAAATCGCCTTAGGTCAAATATTCTTGAACATCTACGGACATGTATGCCGTCGATTGCCCGAACTTACGTGGATTCCTGTTTTATGAAATCGGTATTTTTGGCTGAAATACTTTAGTCTAATTACAATCACACAAAACCCCGCCAAACAGTTGCGGGATGCTCAAAAATCGAGGATAGGAGCGCAGGGCCGGAATAGCACAGCGGTAGTGCAGCGGTTTTGTAAACCGAAGGTCGGGGGTTCGATCCCCTCTTCCGGCACCATTCTCCCTGCGGTCTTCGGTCGTATCCGGCGGTTGGCAAGCTCGATAACCGGACGCTGCGTTCGCCGCGAACGACACAGGTGACAAGCGCGAATGGCCGTGTCGGACAATCCCCACACGGCCTGCCTGCCAACAGATATCAGTACATCTGCACGGGAAGCGCGCCGCCGGGGCCGATCAGCACACCCCAGATATCATTTCCCTGGACGGTGACAATTTCCGTGCTGTCCGGGCTGCCGGCAATCTTGATCGTCACCTTGTGATTGCCCGGCGGAACGTCGAGCGAGGGTCCGTCCGGCTTCTCCGATCCGACACCGGGGGCGACCTTGAAGGTCTTTCCGCCGACAATGACGGTCGCCGCCGTATCGTGCATGTTGCCGATGAGGATCTTGGCCTGCCCCGCCTTCGGCATCATACCGGACTTCTTCGCCTCGGCCTCCTTGCGCAGCAGCAGGCTGATGCTCGTCTCCTGCCCCTTGCGGGTCAGGGTCAGGACGCCGGGACCGTCGGCGGCGGCGTAACCGACGATGGTCTTCGCCCCCTCGGTTCTGGCTGGCGCCGTCTCTTTCCAGCCCAAAGCGACCAGTTCCTTGCGGTAAAAGGCGAGAACGCTGGCCGGGGTGGCTTTCACGGTGGCCTGTGCCTCGATCCGCCAGGGTGATCGCTCGTGCCCCTTGGAGCTCGAAGCCTTGGGAACCGGTAGACCGGCGGTCTCGTCGCGTTCGAGCGCCTCTTCCGCCGCGGCTTGCGGAGCCGGTTCGGCGCTGGCGGATTTCGGAGGAACGCCGGCGCCGGGCATGTCGATCGCGACTCCGGCCTTTCGGGCCATCTCCAGGGCGTTATCGAGGCCACCCTTCGGCGGAGGCTGGAGCGCCTGTTTCATCAAATCCTGCGCCATCGTGTCGAAACT
>DAORNC010000162.1:0-4842 GCA_035440785.1 Rhabdaerophilum sp.
TGTCCGGGCGAAAGCCATCGCCAATGGCCTGACGACCGAAGCCGACGTGGCCCGCATGAGCGACGAGCAGATCCTGCGCTTCGTGATGGAGCCGGGGTTCTCGACCGCGGCGGCCGTCACGAATATCTCCGGTCGCGGTGTCGGGCTCGATGTTGTCCGAAGTCACGTCGAACAGGTCGGCGGTATCGTCGATCTGCGTTCGCGCGCGGGCAAGGGTCTGGTCGTCACCATCAAGCTTCCCCTCACCCTTGCGATCGCCTCGGCGCTGATCGTCGAGGCTGCGGGTCAGCGCTTCGCCATCCCTCAGATCTCGGTCGCCGAACTCGTGCGCACGCAGGAAGGCGGCGACGTGCGCATCGAGAAGCTCAATGGCCAGGCGACCCTTCGTCTGCGGCAGAAGCTGCTGCCCGTCGTCGAGGTGGCTGATGTTCTCAATCTGCCGCGCACGGCGGAGGCTGCGGGCGAATCGAACGACAAGCTCGTCGTCGTCTGCCAGGTGGGTGGAAACCGCTTTGGCATCGTCGTCGATTCGATCCTTCATACCGAGGAAATCGTGGTCAAACCGATTTCTTCGAAACTCCGTCACATGTCGGTCTATTCCGGCGCGACGATCCTCGGCGATGGCTCTGTCATCCTGATTCTCGAGCCCTCGGGTGTCGCGCGTTCCGTTATGGAGAGCGCCAACCGCGAGGCCAACGCGCAGAACGAGGCCGATCTCGCCGCCGAACTTCATGCAACCGCAGAGCGCTCCCTGCTGCTGCTCTTCCGCGCCGGCGGCGCCAACCTCAAGGCGATCCCGCTCTCCTTCATCGGCCGTCTTGAGGAGTTCGACCGTTCGGCGATCGAGGATACTGGCGGCAAGGCGGTGGTGCAGTATCAGGGCCGCCTGATGCCGATCCTCGGCTATATCCCGCAAGGTGGGTTCGAGGTTGATTCCCGCCAGCCGGTACTGGTCTTCCATCAGCCGGATCGCGAGATCGGCATGGCGGTGGACGAAATCGTTGATGTCGTCGAGGTCGCGATCCAGATCGACACCAGCCACGCGACGCCGGGCACGATCGGCGCGACGATCATCGACGGCAAGGCCGTGGAGATCGTCGATGTCTCCGACCTCGTCGCGCCCGAGGGCGCCGACAAGGCCGTGGCCGACGACGACCACATCGATGTCATGGTTGTCGAAGGATCGGAATTCTTCCGGGCGCTGTTCGCACCGCTCCTCCAGAATGCAGGCTACCGAATCGCGGTGGTGCCATCGCTCCAAGCCGCGCGCCACGCGATCATGCGGCAACTGCCGTCCGTCATGGTGCTCGACCTCGACCAGTCCGGCGAGGAGGCCTTTGCCTTCGCCCGTGATCTGACTGATGGAGCGAACGCTCCCCCGGTCATCGGGCTCGTCAGCCGCGGCGGTCCGCGGCTCATCGAGCAAGGCAAGGCCGCGGGACTTCATGATCTCGTTGGCAAGTTCGACCGTCAGGGCCTGCTCAGCGCCATCAGTGAAATCCTCGGCGGTTACGCCATCAACGAGTGGGGAGCCGCAGCATGAGCGCGGAAAGCCGGATGCGGCGCGATGCCGCGATCATCCACGAAATCCAGCTGGTCACGGTCCGTATCGATGGCCAGCTCATCGGTCTGCCGATCACGGCGGTGCGCGATGTCTTCTCCATCCACGCCATGACGCCGGTGCCACGCGCGGACCAGGCAGTGGCGGGTCTCGTCAATCTACGTGGACATATCGTCACGATCCTTGACCTCGGTTCCCTGCTCAATTCGCGGGCCAGTGTGAAATCGGGCGATGCCGAGCCGATGGCGGTTGGTGTCGAATGGCAGGGCGAGGTGTTCGGCCTCGTCGTCGACGAGATCGGCGACGTCCTCTCGCTAAGCCCGGATACCTCCGACTCGATGCCCGCCAACCTCGGGCAGACCTGGGCGCGGTTCACGCGCCGCGTCCACAAGCTGGAGCGCGAACTGATGATCGAGATCGATCTCCACGCACTCCTCGAAACCATGACCCTTCAGGCCGCCTGAGAAGGACAAAGCCGATGAAATATTGCCTCGTCGTCGATGATTCCAGCGTCATCCGCAAAGTGGCACGCCGCATTCTTGAGGGCCTCGACTTCGAGATCGCCGAGGCCGAAGACGGGATGCAGGCAATGGACAGCTGCTCCTCACGCATGCCCGACGCCATCCTGCTCGACTGGAACATGCCGAACATGGACGGCTACGAATTCCTGACCAAGTTGCGCAAGATGTCGGGCGGCAACCGCCCCAAGGTCGTGTTCTGCACAACCGAGAACGACATCGGCCACATCGCGAAGGCGATGGATTCGGGCGCCGACGAATACGTGATGAAACCGTTCGACAAGGAGATCCTCTCCTCGAAGTTCGGCGAGGTTGGACTCGTCTGATCGGTCGCGCCGAGCCGCGCGCGGCACCGCACGTCGTGTTTGGGCTCTTAGCCCCGGAGTTTTCGAATGGTGGCCGTGCCGCAACGCCAGATGTCGATGCCGAGCGCCCAAGCGGTGCGCGTTGCGGTTGTCGACGATTCCGTTGTCGTTCGCGGCCTCCTGTCAAAATGGCTCTCGGAGACGGCCGGGATCGAAGTTGTCGGCACCTATCGTTCCGGCCGTGAGATCATTGATGCCCTGCCCGGCTGTGCGCCGCGCATTATCCTGCTCGACCTCGACATGCCGGACATGGACGGCATCACCGCCCTACCGCTGATCCTCGCCAGATCGCCCCAGTCGCGCGTGATCGTGGTGTCGTCGCTGTCCGTGCATGGCGCGGAACTGACGATGCGCTCGCTGATGAAAGGCGCGACCGACTACCTGCCGAAACCTTCCAATCATCGCGAGGTCTCGACCTCGGCCGATTTCCGCCAGGCGCTTATCGCCAAGGTCCTGGCCGTAGGTGGGGTCCGTGCCCTGATGCGGGCACCGGCGCCGCCGGCACGCCAGGCAAATCCCTTCACGCGCCCCGGCATTCCGCCGTCGTCACAGCCACCGGCGCCGGTACAGCGTCTCGCCGCTCCGGCGCCGGTGGCGGGCTTGCGCGCCGCCCAACCTTCCCCCGCTCTAACCCCGGACCGTTCAGGCGGGGTTTCCCTGCGCCCGTTCGACCGGCACCGCCCCAAGCTGGTCGTCATAGGCGCATCGACCGGCGGACCGCAGGCTCTGGTCGCGCTTCTGGCCAAGATGAAACCGGCTCTCGCCCGCGTTCCCGTCGTCATCGCGCAGCACATGCCACCGATTTTCGGTTCGATCTTCGCAACGCATCTCAAGCAGCATGCCGGCCTTCCCGCGACCGAAGCGGCGGAGGGTAAGCCGCTTGTGCCGGGCACGATCTATCTCGCCCCGGGCGGATGCCACACCGTTGTCCGTAAGAAACCGGACGGCCAGACCGTCATCGCCATGCTGCCTTCCGAGGCACGCGGGCCGTGGCGACCTTCCATCGATCTTCTTTTTTCGAGCGCGGCCGAAGCCTTCGGCAACGAAGCGCTCGCGATTGCCCTCACAGGAATGGGGAGAGACGGCACAGAAGGTGCGATGCATCTCGCGCGTCGCGGTGCCAACATCGTGGTTCAGGACGAGGCCTCGAGCGTGGTCTGGGGCATCCCCGGCTCCATCGCCGAAGCCGGCCTCGCGAATGCCCTGCTGCCCCCTGAAAAACTTGGCGAGCTGGCGGTTTCGCTGCTCGAAGGAAACACCCCATGAGCACTCCGATCATCAATCGCGTCATCCAGTTCATCAGCCGGTCCGCCGGCATCGTGCTTACTGCGGAAAAGGCCTACTTCATCGAGGCCCGCCTCTCCCCGGTCGTGCGCGAGGAAAAAGCCGCCAGCATCGACGAGCTGATGACTCGCGCCGAGCGCGGCGATCGCCGGATTGCCCAGCGCATCGTCGATGCGCTGACGACCAACGAAACGTTCTTTTTCCGCGACAAATCGCCGTTCGATCATTTCCGGAACATCATGATCCCGGAACTGATCTTGCGCCGCCCGCCGGGCAAGTCGATCCGGATCTGGTGCGCCGCCTGTTCCAGCGGTCAGGAGCCCTTCTCGCTGATCATGCTGCTCGACGAGATGAAGGCCCAGCTTGGTGGCCGCAACGTCGAAATCCATGCCTCCGACATTTCCGAAGCGATCCTCTCCAAGGCCAAGGCCGGAATCTACAACCAGTTCGAGGTTCAGCGCGGTCTTCCGACCAAGCTGCTCCTGCAATATTTCACGAAGGAAGGCGACAACTGGAAGATCAGCCAGGATGTCGTGCGCCGGGTGAACTTCTTCAAGTTCAACCTCCTCGAAGACATGCGCGCGCTCGGCACCTTCGACATCGTCTTCTGCCGCAACGTGCTGATCTACTTCGACCGGCCAACTCGTGGCAAGATCTTCGCCCAGATCGCCGACCGGCTCGCGCCGGACGGCTTCATGATGCTGGGCGGGGCCGAATCCACCTTCGGCGTGACCGACCGGTTCACGAGCCACCCTAAGGAGCGGATGATTCACCTTCCGCTTGCCGCACGCGCGGCGGCCCGCACCGCGACGGCGTGAACGAACCGTCAACTCTTGGCGAAGCGCCGGAGCGGGGGTGCCTTTCACCTGACCCCACCCGGAGTGTCGAAAACGGCCCAACGAAAAACCCGCCTTGCGGCGGGTTTGTTTTTATCTGAGAGGGATTGAAAACCCTGGTCAGGCCGGAATGCGCTCGTCCTGATCGGTCGGTTCACGCAGCACGTAGCCACGACCCCAGACCGTCTCGATGTAGTTGCGGCCTTCCGAGGCATTCGCAAGCTTCTTGCGCAGCTTGCAGATGAAGACGTCGATGATCTTCAGTTCCGGCTCGTCCA
>DAORNC010000163.1:0-4821 GCA_035440785.1 Rhabdaerophilum sp.
TGGCCTCCGAAGCGGTGCGGACCGGCTTGCCGAGATGATCGGCTTCCGCGCCGGCAACGGCCACCGGCTTGCCCAGGTGGGTCGCCTCGTTGGCAACGGTCACCGGCTTGCCCTGATGCGTGGCCTCCGAAGCGGTGCGGACCGGCTTGCCGAGATGATCGGCTTCCGCGCCGGCGATGATAGTCGTCGGGTCGTTACCCGCGAAGCTGTTCGGTGCGGCAAAACCGATGGCAGCGAGGAGAGCACCGGCGGCGATGGCGGACTTGAAAACGGTATTCATGGTGTAGTTCCTTTCTCATCAGGGCGGGGCGGAATTTCTGCTCGGCACCCGCCGCGTTGTTCGATGAGAGAGAAATAGGCGGCCCGTCGAAAACGTTCCAATCAACAGGCAGTGTGAATTCGCTCACGGCGATCACCGTTTTCGTGATCGCCCCTCACGGATACTTGAGCTGATCCATGCATCCAATCGCCACATTGCTGCGTAGCGATTGGTCGGCTGCCGCGAAGTCGCCACGATTACAGCGATTTCGCCCGCTCCCGCAGCACGAATTTCTGGATCTTGCCCGTCGAGGTTTTTGGCAGATCGCCGAAGACCACCGTGCGCGGCGCCTTGAATGCGGCGAGATGCTCGCGCGCATAGGCAATGATTTCGGCCTCCGAGGTGTTCGCGCCCTGACGCAGTTCGATGAAGGCGCAAGGATGCTCACCCCATTTCTCGTCCGGCCGCGCGACCACGGCGACCAGCATCACGGCCGGGTGCTTGAACAGCACGTCCTCGACCTCGATCGACGAGATGTTCTCCCCACCGGAAATGATCACGTCCTTCGAGCGATCCTTGAGCTGGATGTAGCCGTCCGGATGCATCACCGCGAGATCGCCGGAGTGGAACCAACCGCCGGCGAAAGCCTCGTCCGAGGCTTTGGGGTTCTTGAGATAGCCCTTCATGACGATGTTACCGCGGAACATGACCTCGCCCATCGTCGTGCCATCCGACGGCACCGGCTCCATCGTCTCGGGGTCGAGTACGGCGAGATCCTCGAGGCCGGGATAGTTGACGCCCTGCCGCGCCATGCGGGGCGCACGCTCCGCTTCGGGCAGTGAATCCCATTCGTCCTTCCATTCGTTGACGACGGAGGGGCCGTAGGTTTCGGTCAATCCATAGACATGGACGACATCGAAACCCGCGCCTTTCATCGCCGCGAGCACGCTTTCAGGCGGTGGTGCGGCAGCGGTGATGAATTTCACGCGGGTGGTGAAAGCGGCCTTCTCCTCGAGCTTTGCATTGAGCAGCGTCGACATCACGATCGGCGCACCGCAAAGATGCGTGACACCATGATCGAGAATGGCGTCGAAGATTGCCTTCGCGCGCACATGGCGCAGGCAGACATGCGTTCCGGCGACGGCAGAGAGCGTCCAGGGGAAGCACCAGCCGTTGCAATGGAACATCGGTAACGTCCAGAGGTAGATCGGGTGCCGGCCGATATCCGTCGCGAGGCTGTTGGCGAAGCACATCAGATAGGCGGAGCGGTGCGAATACACCACGCCCTTGGGATTGCCCGTCGTGCCGGAGGTATAATTGAGCGCGATCGCGTCCCATTCGTCGGCCGGGCGCGCATACTGGAAACTTGCATCACCGCCCTCGCGGAACGCCACGGCATCCTCGTTGAAGAGCCGCGGCGGTGCCGCTTCCTGCCCTCCGTCCAGCCATTCGCCATCGCGGAATTCAAGAATGCGCGGCGCATCGGGCATCCCTTCAACCGCAACCGCAAGCAGAGCCGAGAACTCCGTATCGACAAAGACCAGCTTCGCTTCGCCATGTTCGAGAATGAACCGCACCATCGGTGCATCGAGGCGGGTGTTGATCGTGTTAAGCACCGCGCCGAGCATCGGCACGGCATAATGGAGTTCGAGCATCAGCGGGATATTCGGCAGAAGTACCGCCACCGTATCGCCCTTGCCAATCCCGGCTCTGGCAAGTGCCGAGGCAAGCTTCACGGCACGCGTGTGGAAGGCGTCGTAACGCACGCGCTCGCGCCCGTGCACGATCGCGACGCGCTCCGGAAAGACCTTTGCCGCGCGTTCAAGGAAGGAAACGGGCGTCAGCGGCTGGAAATTGGCTTCCCGGCGGTCGAGATCGCGCGAATACGCGTTGGTGGACATGGTGCTCTTCCCCTCAATGATGACGCCATACGTCCCAGCGAGAATTTCCGTGTTTTTCTGTCGCGGGAACGACAAACTGTCGCGCATTGGAAATTTCCGCACAAGATGCCCCTCGAATCCACCTCGATTTGATTGACTCGAAGGCACGGACTGCTAACGAAGGCCGCATTGGAAAATCAGGTCCATTCGAAAGGACGTCATGCTCGATCGTGCCAAACACGACGCGATGGCCAACGCCATTCGTGCCCTCTCCATGGATGCCGTCGCAGCGGCGAAATCCGGCCATTCGGGCCTGCCGCTCGGCGCGGCCGACGTGGCAACCGTCCTGTTTCGCGATTTTCTGAATTTCGATCCGGCCGACCCCGCCTGGCCTGACCGGGATCGTTTCGTTCTCTCTGCCGGTCACGGCTCGATGCTGATCTATTCGCTCCTCCACCTCATCGGGGTGAAGGAGGCGAGCATGGATCAACTCAGGGCATTCCGCCAACTCGGCTCCAAGACCGCCGGCCACCCGGAATTCGGCCATCTCGCCGGCGTGGAGGTCACCACGGGCCCGCTCGGCCAAGGCATCGCCACGGCCGTCGGCATGGCGCTCTCGGAGCGCAGTCTCAACGCACGCTTTTCGAGCAAGCTCGTTGACCACTACACTTATGTGCTCGCCGGCGACGGCTGCCTGATGGAAGGCATCAGTCAAGAAGCGATCACCCTTGCCGGGCATCTGAAGCTCTCCCGCCTGATCGTGCTGTGGGACGACAACGGCATTTCGATCGACGGTCCGGTCTCGATCACGGATTCGACCGACCAGCTTGCGCGCTTTGCCGCCTCGGGCTGGGAAACGATCGCCATCGACGGCCATGACCCCGAAGCGATCACCAAGGCGCTCAAGACCGCCAAGGCCTCGGACCGCCCGACGCTGATTGCTTGCAAGACCACCATCGGCTACGGCTTCCCGACCAAGGCCGGCACCTCGACCGCGCATGGCGCGATCACCGATGCGAAGGAACTCGCCGACGCCAAGACCAAGCTCGGCTGGACCTCCGCGCCCTTCACCATTCCTGCCGAGGTCTATGATCTCTGGAAGGCAACCGGCACGCGCGGCGGAAAAGCTCACGCGGAATGGAATGAGCGTCTCGGCAAGGCGAAACCGAAGCTGCGCGAGGAGTTCCAACGCGTGACCTCGGGCACCTTGCCCAAGGGCCTCGCCAAAGCCATTCGCGGCGTCAAGGCCAATGCAGTCGCCAACCCGCAGGAGGTCGCGACCCGCAAGGCCGGCGAGATCGTGCTCGACGCGCTCGCCCCGATCATGCCGGAAATCATCTCCGGCTCGGCCGACTTGACGGGATCGAACAACACCCGTGCCAAGGGAATGACCCCGATCAAGGCCGGGGATTTCAGGGGTCAGTTCGTTCATTACGGCATTCGTGAGCACGCGATGGCGGCAGCGATGAACGGCCTCGCCCTGCACGGCGGTACGATCCCTGTTGGCGGCACCTTCCTCGTCTTCTCCGATTACTGCCGCCCCGCGATTCGTCTTTCGGCGTTGATGGGGCTGCGTGCTGTCTATGTCTTCACGCATGATTCCATCGGCGTGGGCGAAGACGGACCGACGCATCAGCCGGTCGAGCATGTCGCCTCCCTGCGCGCGATGCCGAACCTCGATGTCTTCCGCCCCTGCGACCTCACGGAAACAGCGGAAGCCTGGGAATGTGCGCTCCAGAATGCACATCGCCCCACGGTTCTTGCACTGACGCGTCAGAACCTGCCGCAGCTGCGCATGGATGTCGGCGCGAAGAATCTTTCCGCGTTGGGTGCTTACGAGCTGCTCGGCGCCGACGGGCGCGCGGATGTGACACTCTTTGCTTCCGGCTCCGAGGTTTCGCTCGCGGTCAAGGCGCGCTCGGAGCTGCTGGCGGCGGGCATTCTCGCCCGCGTCGTCTCCGTACCGTGCATGGATCGTTTCCTCGCCCAGCCTGAGAGCTATCGCAAGAAGGTGATCGGGCGCGCGAAGGTGAAGATCGCGATCGAGGCCGGCGTGCGCCAGGGGTGGGATGCGGTCATCGGCCCGGAGGGCGCCTTCATCGGCATGGAAGGGTTCGGCGCCTCCGGCCCGGCCGGCAAGGTGTTCGCGCATTTCGGCATTACGGCGGAGGCCATCGTCGCCGCCGCCAAGGCCCGCGTGAAGCGCTGATCCTTCAGCGCCTGTTCAGTTCTGCCGCTTCATGGGACGCGGCATCAAGGTGAGCGCCGGCTGAGGAGAAAGGCCGGCTTAAGGAGAGAGACATGGCGGTCAAGGTTTTCATCAACGGTTTCGGGCGCATCGGCCGCAACGTGCTGCGTGCGATCGTCGAATCCGGGCGCAAGGACATTCAGGTTGTCGGCATCAACGATCTCGGCCCGGTCGAGACCAATGCCCACCTGCTGCGTTTTGATTCCGTGCATGGCAAGTTCCCGGCCGATGTGAAGGTCGATGGCGATTGCATCGTCATCAACGGCCAGAAGATCAAGGTCACCGCGATCAAGAACCCGGCCGAGCTGCCGCACAAGGATCTCGGTGTCGATGTCGCGATGGAATGCACCGGCATCTTCACCGCAAAGGACAAGGCCTCGGCCCACCTCGCCGCCGGCGCCAAGCGCGTTCTGGTCTCGGCCCCGGCCGACGGC
>DAORNC010000164.1:0-867 GCA_035440785.1 Rhabdaerophilum sp.
AGCGTGATGCCGATCGCTCGTCAGTTGAGCCCAGTCATCGCCGCTCGTGCACTCGAATTGGCTGCAGCCCAAGCGCGTGTAACCGTTGCCGGCGCGCTGCCGGATCCGACGGTGCGCATCTTGTCGGATGAAATCGACCGGATATCCGGGCCGCGCCAGAACAAGATGGTCTACAGCGCGGAGCAGGAGTTTCCGCTATGGGGCAAGCGCGAATTGCGGCGCCAGGCGGCGAACGCCGAGGCTGACCAGGCGGCGGCAGAGGGCCGGAGCACCGAGGCCCAGCTGGTGGAGAAGGTCAAGACCGCCTTCGCGCAGTATTACATCGCCGATCGTGCCGTGGCGGTCACTGCTGACCTCCAGGCTGCGGCCAAGGCCATCGTTGACGCCAGCCAGGCGCGGTATGCGCAAGGCCAGGGCGCCCAGACCGATGTGCTGAGGGCACAAGCCGAAGCGCTGCGGGCAGCGCTCTATCTCGCCGACGACGGGATCGCGACCGCGGGCTATCTCGCGCTCGCGCTCGGCAAGCCGCTGCTGCCTTACGTGCTCGAAGCCGTTTTCCACCTTGACGACGAGGGTTGGCGCAAGCTCACCTTCCGCTGGGGCGTGTTCTTTTTTTTCCTCGCCGGCCTCAACGAGGTCATCTGGCGCACGCAATCGACCGACTTCTGGGTGGCGTTCAAAGTCTGGGGCGTGATGCCGCTGACGATCCTTTTCACGCTTCTCCAGACGCCGATGATGCTCCGCCACGGCTTCCGGACGGAGGAAGACGAGGGCAACTAGCGCGCCGCCAGCGCCTTCTCGATTTCGGGCAGAATCTTCTCCCTGAGGTTCGCCTCGTTGATCGGGCCGACGTGCTTGTGGAGGATG
>DAORNC010000164.1:936-1837 GCA_035440785.1 Rhabdaerophilum sp.
CGGCATCGGCGCCGACCTTGGAATAGGGATTGCCGAGCTTGCCGAGGAACCGGCGGGCGTTTTCTGCCTTGTCTTTCTGGTTGATGCCGAGAATGTCGAAGCGCTTGTCCTTGGCGAGGTCCATCAGGAACGGATGCTCCTGATGGCAGGGTGCGCACCACGAGGCGAAGACGTTGACGAGGCTCACGCGCCCCTTTTTCAAGTCGTCCTGCGTAAAGCCGGCTTGGTTGTGCCCTTCGACCGCCGGCAGGGAAAAGGCCGGCACGGGCTTGCCAAGCAGGGCCGAGGGCAGCCGGCTCGGATCGCCCGCGAAGAGCCGTACGAGGAAGATCGCCACCAGAAGACCGAACAGGATCAGCGGCAGCAGGGCGACGAGAGAGAGACGGCGGACAGGCCTGGTTTCGCTCATAGGACGGTCATTCCCGTCCCGCACGGCGGGCTTCGAGATCCGCCAGACGCTTCGCCGTGGCGCGATTGGCAAGAAGGCTTGAAACCAGCATCCAGCCGAGGATCAGGGTCGTGACAGCGTAAGAGGCGACGATATAGCCGCCGTGCGGTCCGAAATCGATCATGCGTCTCCTCCCGAAGCCTGCCGGTCTGCCGCGAGGATCTGAAGCCGCTCGATCCGCCGCGCCATCAGCTCCGTCTTCATCCGCACCAGAAGCAGGCAAAGATAGAAGAGAAGATAGGCAAGTCCCATCCAGAGGAGCGGCGCGAGCATTGATTTATGGATCGTCGGTCCACCCATGCGGAACACCGAGGCCGGCTGGTGCAGCGTGTACCACCAGTCGACCGAGAACTTGATGATCGGCAGGTTGACCGCGCCGACGAGGGTCATGATCGCCACTGCGCGCGCCGCTCGCTGCGGCTCGTCGATTGCCCGCCAGAGCGCGATGATGCC
>DAORNC010000164.1:1868-4712 GCA_035440785.1 Rhabdaerophilum sp.
AGGTCAGGCGCGCATCCCATACCCACCAGGTGCCCCACATCGGCTTGCCCCAGAACGAACCGGTCAGCAGGCAGATGAGCGTGAACCCGGCGCCGAGCGGCGCGGCGGCCTTCTGCGCGACATCCGCAACCGGATGGCGGAATACCAGCGTGCCGAGCGCGGAAGCGGCCATCCCGGCATAGACGAACAACGCGAGCCAGGCCGAGGGGACATGGATATACATGATCCGCACCGTCTCGCCCTGTTGGTAGTCAGCGGGCGAGGTTGCGAAAGCACCGTAGAGGCCATAGGCAAAGGCCGCGAGCGTGAGCGCCGCAAGCGGCCACAGGATACGATCGGCCAAGGTGTTGAACACCGCCGGATTGGCGAGGCGCATCCAGAGCGCCGGTTTCTGGCTGGTTCCGTCCATCGCAGAGTCCCGTTTCACGGTTCACATAGGCGATGGCGAATGCGAGTGCAAATGCGCCGGATCAACCAGGGGCGGAACGACGGTCAATTTCGTGCGAACCGGAGCGCACCGGCTGCCGCCACGGGCGCGATGGCAAGCATCAGCAGGCTCACGCCCGAGAGTAGCAGGAGTGGTGTCGAATAGGCGCGCCCGGCGGCAGCCTCCTTCACTACCGTCGCGCCGAAAATGAGCGTCGGAATCGCGAGCGGCAGGACGAGGATCGAGAGCAGCAATCCGCCGCGCTTGAGGCTCACGGTCAGCGCCGCACCGACAAGACCGATCAGTGTCAGAGCGGGCGTGCCAATCAGAAGCGACACGGCGAGCGGGATCATCGCCTGCGGCTCGATGGCAAGCATCAGGCCGAGCAGCGGTGCGGCCAGCGAGAGCGGCAGCCCCGTGACCGCCCAATGCGCCAGCGCCTTCGCGGCGAGAAGCAACGAAAGCGGTGTGCCGGATATCAGCAGATGATCGACGATCCCGTCCTCCTCGTCGGCCTGCAGCAACCGGTCGAGGCCGAGCAGCGTCGCCAGCAGCGCCGCAAGCCACAGGATCGCCGGGGCGATGCGGCCGATCAGCTTCTGGTCCGCCCCGATGGCGAAGGGAACGACCGAGATCAGGATCAGGAAGAACACGATGCCGAGCTCCGCCCCGGCGCCGATGCGCCGCGCGAGGAGAAGTTCCCTCTTCAGGACCGCAATGAGCGCGCTCATGCCGCCGCCTCGCCCGTTACCCTGCCTTTTCCGTCGAGCACCAGATGCCGGACCGCAATGCCGAGCGGCTGATGCGTCGCAACCAGCGCCATGCCGCCCTGCGCCTGATGATCGGCGATCAACCGGCCGACCAGCGCCTGACCCTCGACATCGAGCGCCGCGAGCGGTTCATCGAGCAGCCAGAGCGGACGCGGCGCGACGAGGAGGCGGGCCAGCGCGACGCGTCTCCGCTGTCCGGCGGACAGCACCTGCACCGGCAAATCGGCGAGCGCGAGCGCGCCGAGCGATTTCAGTGCCGGCAGAATCGCCTCCGCATTGCCACCGAGCAGCCCGGCCGAGAAAGCGAGATTTTCACGCGGCGTCAGGGCCTCCCTCAGGGCTTCGCGATGGCCGTGATAATGGAAGAGGCAGGCGGTCTCGGCGTCCTCCGGCACGCCGCGCCAGCGGATCGTGCCGGCATCGGCCCGGGAGAATCCGGCGAGAATGCGCATCAGCGTCGATTTGCCGGCGCCGTTGGGGCCGGAAAGCAGGACGATCTCGCCGCTCGCAAGATCGAGATCCAACTCCTCGAACAGGAGACGGAACCCGCGGCGGATCGCGAGGCCGCGCGCTTCCAGTCTGAGGTCGGGGCTGAAGGCCATGCTGGTTCCGATCCTGTCGCCTTCCCTGAGGCGAAAAATTCCTCTCCGGACCCGGAGATCGTCCTTTCGGCGTGTAGCGCCATTTTTAGAAATGATCTATAGAGCCCTCGGCTGCGTCGCGCGCTCGGGTTGAAGCGCGGGGTCCGGGCACACCCGGGCGGCGCACGCGAGAGAATTCGCGCTCCGGTGGATGGTCCAACTCCATTCGCCTGAGGTCGCATCGGCTACCCCGGCCACCCCGAACGTAACCCTATTCGCGAGGATGATCCGTCCGATGTCGCTCGACAGCTTCAAATGCCGCAAGGAACTCAAGGTCGATGGCAAGACCTATACCTATTATTCGCTTCCTGAAGCCGAAAAGAACGGCCTCAAGGGCGTCTCGCAGCTCCCCTATTCGATGAAGGTGCTGCTTGAGAACCTGCTGCGCAACGAGGACGGCCGCTCGGTCACCAAGGCCGATATCGAGAATTTCTCAGGCTGGCTCACCGACAAGGGCAAGGCCGGCAAGGAAATCGGCTTCCGCCCCGCCCGCGTTCTGATGCAGGACTTCACCGGCGTTCCCGCGGTCGTCGATCTCGCCGCGATGCGCGACGGCATGGAGGCGCTCGGCGGCGATCCCAACAAGATCAACCCGCTCGTTCCTGTTGATCTCGTGATCGACCACTCGGTCATCGTCGATGAATTCGGCACACCGAAGGCGTTCGACCGTAACGTCGAACTCGAATACGAGCGCAACGAGGAGCGCTACAACTTCCTCAAGTGGGGCCAGGGCGCCTTCGCGAACTTCCGCGTCGTGCCGCCGGGCACCGGCATCTGCCATCAGGTCAACACCGAGTATCTCGCCCAGACCGTCTGGACCAAGCGCGACGCCGACGGCTCGACCCTTGCCTACCCGGACACCCTCGTCGGCACGGACTCGCACACGACGATGGTGAACGGCCTTGCCGTTCTCGGCTGGGGCGTCGGCGGCATCGAGGCGGAGGCGGCGATGCTCGGCCAGCCGATCTCGATGCTGATTCCCGAGGTGATCGGCTTCAAGCTCACC
>DAORNC010000165.1:0-4215 GCA_035440785.1 Rhabdaerophilum sp.
CCCCGCGAGGCCGCTCAGCGCAAGCCCGGCTGCCACCGCGACGCCCGCGCTCTTCGTGATCAGCGATTTCATCGTTCATACCTCTTTCCGGCACCGAAGCCGCACGGGCTTCCTCTAAGCGTGTTTCTCGCCATTTCGCAAGTGAAAGCACGTATCGAAACAGCCCGCCTTGATTCAACCCTATCGGATCGGATCGAGACGTCCCGGATGCTCGTTCGCGCCCGATTGCGGCCTAACGGTGGCCGAACCGGCATTTTCCGGTGTCGTGACAACACCCACGCGCCGCAAACAGGAATTTGAAGCGCCTCGACGCCGCATCGGATGGTGCGGGCGAACGACCTTGCCTATTCTGCCACCATGACGGAAAGACGAATCACCGAGCGGTTGTTCTGGCTGGCGGCGGCGCTTGTCGCAATGGCCCAGCCACTTCTGCCCGCCCGCGCCGTCGCACAGGTGGAAGACGCTCCGCATCGCCATGCCATCGCCATGCATGGCGAGCCGGCCCTGCCGCCAGATTTCGCGCATATGCCCTATGCCAAACCGGATGCGCCGAAGGGCGGCCAGCTCCGGATGGGTATCGCCGGCTCGTTCGACGCCATCAACACGATGGCGATCAAGGGCAACGCGCCGCGCGCGCTGGTGCCCTATATCGTGCAACCGCTGATGATGCGCTCCGATGATGAGCCTTTCACGCTCTACGGCCTCCTTGCGCAAACGGTCGCAACGCCGACGGATCGTTCCTACGTCGAGTTCCGCATCGACCCCCGCGCGCGCTTCTCTGATGGCAACCCCGTGCGCGCGGCGGATGTCCTGTTCTCGTGGAACCTGTTCACGACACGCGGGCGCCCGAACTACCGCCGCAACGCGGAAAAGGTCGCGAAGGTCGAGTTGCGTGATCCCATGACGATCCGCTTCACCTTCAAGTCGGCCGGCGATCAGGAACTGCCGCTCATCCTCGCGATGATGCCGGTGCTGCCCGCGCACGCGACCGACCCGGAGAAATTCGAGCGCATGGGCTTCACGCCCTTCCTCGGTTCCGGCCCCTATCTCGTCGAGAACATCGAGCCGGGCGCGCGCATCGTCCTCAAGCGCCGCGAGGACTACTGGGCGAGGGATCTCCCGGTCCATCGCGGCCTCTACAATTTCGATACGATCAGCCTCGATTTCTTCCGCGATTCCAACACGCTGTTCGAGGCGTTCAAGACCGGGCTCCTCGATGTCCGTACCGAGATCGATCCGACGAAATGGCGCGAAGGCTACGACATCGCCGCCGTGCATGAGGGCAAGATCTTGCGCGAATCCATTCCCGTCCGCGTGCCGAAGGGGATGTCCGGCTTCATCTTCAATTCGCGACGCAAGCCGCTCGACGATCCCAAGGTGCGCGAGGCGATGTTCTACCTGTTCGATTTCGAGTGGCTGAACCGCAATCTCTTTGCCGGCGTCTATCGCCGCACATCGAGCTTCTTTGACGAGAGCGACCTCTCCTTCCATGCCGGCCCTGCCGACGCACGCGAGAGCGCCATTCTCGGCGATGCGCTGGACCTACTGCCGCCGACAATCCGAGACGGCTCATGGAAGCCGCCGGTCACCGACGGTTCGGGCCGCGATCGAAACGTCATCCGCCACGCCCTGCGCCTTCTCGAAGAGGCTGGCTACGCGATCCGCGATGGGTTGATGACTCACCGTGCGAACGGCCAGCCGCTGACTTTCGAGATCATGGTCACGACACGGGAGAAGGAGCGCATCGCGCTTGCCTTCGCGGATGGGCTTGCGCAACTCGGCATCCAGCCGCGCATCCGGCTTGTTGATTCCAGCCAGTACTGGGCACGGGTACGCAATTTCGATTTTGATTGCATCGTCGAGGGCTACGTCGTCGGCGCTTCCCCTGGACAGGAGCAGGCCAACCGCTGGTCGAGCGTAGCCGCCGGCAATCCGGGTACGCTCAACTGGGCCGGCGTCAGGGTTCCGACGGTCGATCGCGCCATCGAAGCGCTGTTGGCTGCGCGCAGCCGCGAGGACTTCGTTGCCTCCGCGCGGGCGCTTGACCGGTTGCTGATCGCCGGTCACTACGTGCTCCCGCTCTACCATCTACCGGACAAATGGGTGGCCCGCTGGCGCCATATCGCGCGGCCTGCCCACAGCGCCGCTTATGATTTTCAGTATGATAGCTTCTGGTTTCAGCCGAATCATTAGAAACTCCGAGCCCTTGGCGGCGGAGCGACGGCAGCAACAGCCCGGAGGAGCGCGCACGGATGACGACCGACACGACCCGGCTTCTCAACGCCCCTTGGGACAAGATCACGGTTTCGAGCCTCGTGGAAGCAGCTGCGACACGCGCACCGAGGCGTGTGTTTCTTCGTGATTGCCCGCAGCGGCTTGCATGGAACGGCGTCGAACCGCGTGAACTGACTTTCGAGACCTTCCAGCGCGCAGCCCTCTTTTTGGCCTCCCAGTTGCGCACGCTCGGCGTGCAGCCCGGCGATACGGTTCTCCTGATGCTGCCGAGCAGCGTCGAAGGACCGCTTGCCTTCGCTGGCACGTTGATGGCCGGCGCCATTCCGGCCATCGTCCCGGCTGACGAGAAGATCGATACCCTGCGCGCGATGGCGGAACGGAGCGAAGCCACCGCCATCATCACCGTGAACCGGATCGGGGATATCAAGCTGGGGGAAAAAGCGCGTCAGGTCGCCGCACGCCTTATCAGCATTCGATGCGTTGCCGGCTTCGGGTTCGATTTGCCGGATGGAATCGTCAGTCTGGAAGGCTGGTCCGAGGAGGACGTGATGCCGCTCTCGCCGCAAGCCGTGCGGCAGGACCGTCCGGCTCTCGTCACGTTCGGTCGTAAGGATGGGTCAATCTGTGCGTTCCGGCGGACGGAAGCCCAGCTTATTGCCGAGATGTTGCTGGCGACCACGCTCGCCGCCCCCTCCGAAGAGAGCGGTATTGTCTCGCTGATGCAGCCGGGATCGTCGGCCAGCATCGCGGCTGGATTCCTCCTTGCGCTTCAGGCGAAGACACCGCTCGCGCTCGTCGGTCCTTACGATACGTCCGCGCTGGCAGAGGCCCTGCAACGCCAGCCCGGCGCAATTCTTCTGGCGCCGGACCATTTCATCGCCCGGCTGCAGAAGGATGGCCCGACCTCCGGCATCGCCGGGCGGATCTCCATGTGTCTCGCGATCAGCCACATTCCTGGTCCAGAGGCTGTCATCCCGGCGTCGGGATCCGCTTCAGGCCCGGTTCTGATCGATTTCGAGGAGCATGGCCTCATCGGTCTCAAGAGCTGGCCACGCGATGGCAAACTCGAGATCGACGATCGCCCGACCCATCCGCTCGCGGGGTTGATCCCGGACGATCAGCCCTATCTCGGCTTCGACGAAGGCATTGTCACAGGCTTCGGCGCTGCCGAGATCCTGCGCCGCCCGGCAAGCTCGTCAGCCGGCAAAGCGGCCTGATCAGCCGCGCCTCTCGGCAATCCGCGCGATATCCGTCATCAGCTTGCGCGTCGCTTCGAGGCGGACGGTCGGATCTTCGTAGGCGCCCACGAAGACGATTTTCATGTCCGGCCTCACCTTGGCGCCGGGGCCTTTTTCCGTGACGTATTTCACGAGACCATTCGGGTTCGCGAAGGAATTGTTCCGGAAGCCGATGATGATGCCCTTCGGCCCGGCGTCGACCTTCTCAACATGCGCGCGGCGGCAGAGCAGCTTGATCGCGACGATTTTCATCAGCTGGCCGATCTCCGGCGGCAGCGGGCCGAAGCGGTCGATCATTTCGGCGGCGAATCCCTCGATCTCGCCCTCCGACTCGAACTGGCTCAGACGCCGATAGAGGCCCATGCGGATGTCGAGATCGGCGATATAGCTTTCCGGTATGAGCACCGGCGTGCCGATGGCGATCGTCGGCGACCATGCCTCCTCGTCCGGCAGTTCGATGCCAGCCTTGAGCGCGGCGATCGCCTCCTCCAGCATCTGCTGGTAAAGTTCGTAGCCGACTTCTTTAATGTGTCCGGACTGCTCGTCGCCGAGGAGGTTGCCGGCCCCGCGAATATCAAGGTCGTGGCTCGCGAGCTGAAATCCGGCGCCCAGACTGTCCAGAGACTGCAAAACCTTCAACCGCCGCTCGGCATTGACAGTTAGCTGTTTGTTAACCGGCAAAGTGAAGAGCGCATAGGCCCGTGTTTTGGAACGCCCCACACGCCCCCGCAACTGGTAAAGC
>DAORNC010000165.1:4225-4593 GCA_035440785.1 Rhabdaerophilum sp.
GGCCGAACATGTCGGCGCGGTGGATGATCAGCGTATTGGCGCTCGGAATGTCGAGCCCGCTCTCGACGATCGTGGTCGAGAGCAGCACATCGAACTTGCCGTCGTAGAAATCGCCCATTACCTGTTCGAGGTCGGTCGCGGACATCTGCCCGTGACCGATCGCGACGCGCACCTCCGGCACGTTGGCATCAAGGAAGGCCTTGACCTCGGCGAGATCGTCGATGCGTGGCACGACATAGAACGATTGCCCGCCGCGATAGCGCTCGCGCAGCAGCGCCTCGCGCACCACGAGCGGGTCGAACGGAGCGACAAAAGAGCGCACGGCAAGGCGATCCACAGGTGGCGTCGCGATGATCGAGAGTTCGCGC
>DAORNC010000166.1:0-743 GCA_035440785.1 Rhabdaerophilum sp.
CGGGGCAGCGGCACGGCGGGCTTCGGCGCGGTTTTGTTGGCAATCTCCGGCGGCGGAATATCCTCAACGAGATCCTGCTCCGGCGGCGTCTTGATGATGTCCGTGCCGCCTTTGCACTCCGTCAGCCAGACATCATAGATCGGATGCTCGATGGCGTTGAGGCCAGGGCTCGCTGCGAACATCCAGCCGGAGAAGATCTTCTTGTACTGGTTGTCCGAGTTGACTTCCTCGACATCGAGATAGGTCGTGGTTTGCGGGTTTTCGTATTCCGGGCGCGAATAACACACCCGCGCCGTGAGCTGGAGCGAACCGAACTGCACCGTCTCGTCCACTGCCGCCTCGAAGGCGATGATGCGGCCGGTGATCTTGTCGAGGCCCGCGAAAATGGCTGTCGGATTCTTGATCTTGTCGGCGAATGCCGGGCCGGCAGCCAGCAGTGCCGCCGAGCCAAGCGCGGCTCTCGTCATTGTCGGAAGGGCTGCGGAAAGCCGTGCCAGAATGCGCATGTTCAACCAATCCAGATCGTCGGGCACCCTGCCGCTGCGGCAAGCGACCAAGCCGTGGCGGGTGCGAGCCGGCTCATGCAGGAACTTATGCAGGAACTTGGCGCCAGTAACACGCGAATCATGCCGAAAAAAGGGCCATGCCCGAAAGTCCGGGTGTGGGGGATCACGGCGTCCAGGGCTGGTACTCGCCCTTGGTCGGCGCCGGCTGTCCGGGTGCCAGAATCGACCCCTGCGGGC
>DAORNC010000166.1:935-4413 GCA_035440785.1 Rhabdaerophilum sp.
TAGTAGATGTTGCCGAATTCATCCCGCCCCACGCGTTCGCCCTTGCGCCAGGTGAAAAACCGGGTTCCGAGCGTCTGGCCGTTCCACCAGGTGAAGAACTGCAGCAGGAAAGTCTTCATCGCCTTAGCATCCTCATGCACGCTCCCGCCCGCGTCGATTCGTTCGTGCCGCCGCAGCAGAAGCCTCGCCGGCTTTTCGCAAATTTGGCGGCGAAGGTCCAGCATTTCGGCAGGCGCGGGAATCGCTCCGCGCCGTTCTTTAGGCGAAGGCGGATTAGCAGGTGGATTCGCAACGACCGGATTGATTCTGCCCACATCCCGCAACCCGCGATGAGGTTTCCACGGTGACTCACCGCCCCTCGGTTGCATTCCTGCGGCACGGTTGACATCAAGCCCCAATATCTAGTGGTTCAAAAAATTTCGCCGGCACGCAATTTTGCACGAATTCAGCTCTTGATTTTTCACCGACGCAATGGGCCAGTATGGTGGTTTTCGGGAAAAAGCGAATAGAGTCATGGGATTGCGAGGAATCGCACAATTGTCCCCACGATTCACAACTTTGAAACCAGATATAGAGACCCTTGAGGCGGACCCTAACTAGATGTTGACGGCATCGAATCCGTTGGCCTAGCGTGAGGGTCTGCTCGAACGGAGGGTTCGTCGGCGGCGCGGCATCGCGAGGTGTCGCTTCGGCGGGAACTTCAGAAGGCGGATCGCCAGGGTGACGGAGGGGCTCCGGAAGCCGGGCGGCAAACGCTAGATCTAGTTCGGGCAACGGGGGTAGTTTTTACAGTCAAACAGATGGGCGGGGGTCGTGTTGTCCACGGCTCGACGGGGTTTTGTCGTCTCATGTAGCGACACCGCCTTTCAGCGAACGAAGCGGGCCACTGAGCGGCGCCGCGCGAAAAGGGGATAGACGATGAAGTTCGAACGGCTTTTCACCACTGAAGGCAAGTCCCCCTACGCGGGGCTGGCTTTCAACGAGACGCGGTCGGAGATCAAGAATCCCGACGGCTCGGTGGTGTTCCGCCTCGAAAAGCTCGAGGTCCCCGAGGGTTGGAGCCAGGTCGCGGCTGACGTGCTGGCCCAAAAGTATTTCCGCAAGGCGGGTGTGCCTGCGCGCCTGAAGAAGGTCGAGGAGAACGACGTCCCCTCGTTCCTATGGCGTTCGGTCGTCGACGAGGAAGCGCTGGCAAAGCTCCCGGAGAACGAGCGTTACGGCTCCGAGACCTCGATGAAGGAGGTTGCCAATCGCCTCGCCGGCTGCTGGACCTACTGGGGCTGGAAGGGTGGATATTTCACCACCGAGAAGGACGCGCAGGCCTTCTATGACGAGATGTGCTTCATGCTGGCGACCCAGCGTTGCGCGCCGAACTCACCGCAGTGGTTCAACACGGGCCTGCATTGGGCTTATGGCATCGACGGGCCTGGCCAGGGCCATTATTACGTCGATCACAAGACTGGCAAGCTGACGAAGTCGAAGTCGTCCTATGAGCATCCTCAGCCGCACGCCTGTTTCATCCAGGGCGTGCAGGACGATCTCGTCAACGATGGCGGCATCATGGATCTCTGGGTCCGCGAGGCGCGCCTGTTCAAGTACGGCTCGGGCGCGGGCAGCAACTACTCGCGCATCCGCGGCGAAGGCGAACCGCTGGCCGGCGGCGGCAAGTCGTCGGGCCTCATGTCCTTCCTCAAGATCGGCGACCGCGCGGCGGGCGCCATCAAGTCCGGCGGCACCACGCGCCGCGCAGCCAAGATGGTCGTCGTCAATGCCGATCACCCCGATATCGAGGCCTATATCGACTGGAAAGTGAAGGAGGAACAGAAGGTCGCCGCCCTCGTCACCGGCTCCAAGATCAACGCCAAGGCGCTCAAGGCCATCATGCGCGCCTGCCTCAACTGCGAGGGCGCAAATGACGCCTGCTTCGACCCCGAGCAGAACCCCGCCCTCAAACGCGAGATCCGCGCCGCGCGCAAGCTCATGGTGCCCGACAACTACATCAAGCGCGTCATCCAGTTCGCGAAGCAGGGCTACAAGGATCTCGAATTCGACACCTACGACACCGATTGGGATTCGGAAGCCTATCTCACCGTCGCCGGCCAGAATTCCAACAACTCGGTTTCGCTGACGGATGACTTCCTGCGCGCGGTCGAGGCAGGCGGGAACTGGAACCTGACCGCCCGTAAGGACGGCAAGACAGTCAAGACACTGAAGGCCCGCGACCTGTGGGAGAAGATCGGCTACGCGGCCTGGGCTTCGGCAGATCCGGGCCTCCACTTCAACACCACGATGAACGACTGGCATACCTGCCCGGCCTCAGGGCGCATCAACGCCTCCAATCCGTGCTCGGAATACATGTTCCTCGACGATACGGCCTGCAATCTCGCGTCGATGAACCTGCTCAAGTATTACGACGCCGAAACCCGCCAGTTCGACATCAAGGCCTACGAACACACCGTCCGCCTCTGGACGCTGGTGCTCGAAATCTCGGTGCTGATGGCGCAGTTCCCGTCGAAGGAAATCGCCGAGCTCTCCTATGAGTTCCGCACCCTCGGCCTCGGCTATGCCAATATCGGCGGTCTCTTGATGACGATGGGTCTACCCTATGACAGCGACAAGGGTCGCGCCCTGTGTGGCGCCCTCACCGCGCTGATGACCGGCATGTGCTACAAGACCTCAGCCGAGATCGCGGCGGAAGTCGGTGCCTTCCCCGGCTACAGGAAGAACGCGAGCCACATGCTCCGCGTCATCCGCAACCATGCCCGCGCCGCGCGCGGCGAGACCACGGGTTACGAAGGTCTCGCGGTAAACCCGGTTGCGCTCGATCACGCCAACTGCCCGATCGACGACCTTGTTTCGCACGCTGTCGCCTCATGGGATGCCGCGCTGGCGCTCGGCGAGAAGCATGGCTACCGCAACGCGCAGGTCACCGTGATCGCCCCCACCGGCACCATCGGCCTCGTGATGGATTGCGACACCACCGGCATCGAGCCTGATTTCGCGCTGGTGAAGTTCAAGAAGCTCGCCGGCGGCGGCTATTTCAAGATCATCAACGCGGCGGTTCCCGAAGCGCTGCGCACGCTCGGCTACTCCGAGGCCCAGATCGCCGAGATCGACGCCTATGCGGTCGGCCACGGCAATCTGAATCAGGCCCCGGGCGTCAACCCGGGCTCGCTCAAGTCGAAAGGCTTCACCGACGAGAAGATCGCCGCCGTCAATGCGGCGCTCAAGTCGGCCTTCGACATCAAGTTCGTCTTCAACAAGTGGACGCTCGGCGAGGATTTCTGCAAGACCGCGCTCGGCTTCACCGACGAGCAGCTCAACGACTTCGCCTTCGAGATGCTGCCCTCCCTCGGCTTCACCCGCAAGGAGATCGACGCCGCCAACATCCATGTCTGCGGCGCCATGACGCTGGAAGGCGCGCCCTTCCTGAAGCTCGAGCACTACCCGGTGTTCGACTGCGCTACGCCCTGCGGCA
>DAORNC010000167.1:0-845 GCA_035440785.1 Rhabdaerophilum sp.
CACTTCTCGGTCTCGACATGGGAGGAGTACGGCAGTTCCTGGTGCAGGCGCAGGAACAGCTTTTCGCGCGTGATCTCGGCCGCGAGCTGGCGCATCGGCAGGTCGGAAATCTGGTCCTCGGGGTAATACCATGGACCTTCCGGCAGGCTCTTCGCCAGATAGTCCAGCAGGTCGGCGCAGCCGGAGCCGGTCAGCGCCGAGACCATGAAGGTGCGGTCGAACGCCACCTTTTCGTTCGCCTGTGCCGTCAGCTTCAGCAGCACCTCGGGGTTCACCCGGTCGACCTTGTTGAGGATCAGGATTTTCGCCTGCCGCACATCCTTCAGGTTGTCGAGGATCGCCTCGGCGTCGCCCCGAATGCCGCGCTCGGCGTCGATCAGCAGCATGACGACATCGGCGTCCTTGGCGCCGCCCCAGGCGGTCGTCACCATCGCCTGGTCGAGTCGGCGTTTCGGCTTGAAGATGCCGGGCGTGTCTACGAAGACGATCTGCGCGTTCTCATGCGTGGCGATGCCGCGCACGATGGCGCGCGTCGTCTGCACCTTGTGCGTGACGATCGAAACCTTGGTGCCGACCAACTGATTGACCAATGTGGATTTGCCGGCATTCGGTGCGCCGATCAGGGCGACGAAACCGGACCGCGTGGGCGCTTCGTCGTTCATGCCGTCGCCTCTTCCAGCCACACGCCCTCGCGCCTCAGGAACGCCGCGGCGGCGGCCTGTTCGGCCGCCTGGCGCGTGCGCCCAATGCCTGACGAAGGATCGAAGCCTTCCGCCTGCATCTCCACCGTAAACACCGGCTCGTGGTCCGGTCCTTCGCGGCTTACGATGGCGTAGGCCGGGCGC
>DAORNC010000167.1:904-2455 GCA_035440785.1 Rhabdaerophilum sp.
CGTGCCGGCTCCGGCCTCGGCGCGCTTGTCCCAATAGCGGGACACGAGCGACCGCGTCGCTTCGATGCCGCCATCGAGATAGACGGCGGCGATCAGCGCCTCGACCGCGTCGGCCAGCGCATTGCTCACTTTGCGACCGCGCGTGCCGCGCGCCACCGCGTCGGCGCGGATCATCGTGTCGAGGCCCATTTCGAGCGCCACGGCACCGCAACTTTCGCCGCTGACCATGGCGTTGAGCCGCAGCGCGAGCTCACCCTGGTTCGCAGTGGGAAAGCGCTTGTAGAGCATTTCGGAGACGATCAGGCCCAGAACGCGGTCGCCCAGGAATTCCAGCCGCTCATTGTCGTCCGCCTGCCCGCGCGCGCTGGAGTGGGTCAGCGCGCGCTGCATCAACTCGGTGTCGCGAAAACTGTGCCCCGTCGCGTGAAACAGGGCGTCGGAAAGCGCCATGCCGGTGAGTCGCTTGGGTGTCGCCATGGCGCCCGAGGGGTGCACTCCTAGCGAACGAAGGAGAACAGGCGCGAGGCGCGCATCAGCGACGGCCACTTCCAGATCTCCAGCGGGCTGGCCCCATCGGCGATCGAGAAGAAGATGATGTTGGCGCGGCCGACGAGGTTTTCCTCCGGCACGAAGCCGACGGTGAAGCGGCTGTCGGACGAGTTGTCGCGGTTGTCGCCCATCATGAAGTAGTGGCCCGCCGGCACGACGAATTCGCGCGTATCGTCGCCCAGCGAATTGGGCGAGAGGTCGAGCGTGTCGTACTCGACGATCTTGGAGTCGTTCTCGCCGCTCGGCAGATATTCGCGATAGACATCGACCGGCCGGTCGACTTCGGTCACGTCGGGATTGTTGATCTCGCCGACCTTCTCGCGGCGCACCGCATTGCCGTTGATGTAGAGCGTTCCCTCCTTCATCTGGATGCGGTCGCCGGGCAGGCCGATGACGCGCTTGATGTAGTCGAGCGACGGGTTCGGCGGGCACTTGAACACGACAACCTCGCCGCGTTCCGGCCCGGAACCCCAGATGCGGCCCGAGAAGATGTTCGGCGAGAACGGCAGCGAGTGGCGGGAATAGCCGTAGGCCCATTTGGTGACGAACAGGTAATCGCCTTCGAGCAAGGTCGGGCGCATCGAGCCCGATGGGATCGAGAATGGCTGGAACAGGAAGGTGCGGATCACCAGGGCAAGCAGCAGCGCCTGGACGATCACGCTGATCGTTTCGCCCAATCCGCCAGACTTCTTCTCGGTTTTCTCGGCCACGCTCATGTCGTCCTCGATTGTCCCGGAGCCCTCATAAAGGCTCGGGGGTTTTCCGGCAACGCCAGAATGCCACCCCGGAGCGCGCCTTCGACGCTTGAAACATGGCGCTTGTTGGCCTGTTTCAACCGACCGGCAAGGCCTCGATGATCACGAAGGCTTGAGCGAGCGGGAAGTCGTCAGTGATGGTCAGGTGGATCACGGCGCGATGGCCAGCCGGCACCAGTCTCTCCAGACGCTTGGCCGCACCGTTGGTGAGATGCATCGTCGGCTTGCCCGACGGCAGGTTGACCAC
>DAORNC010000167.1:2541-2794 GCA_035440785.1 Rhabdaerophilum sp.
CGGCGCGCTGGCCCCGGCGCTCCGACCTAGCTTGCTCGATCTCGGTGTAGATGCGCTTGACGAAACGCTCCCCGTGGCGCCCGAGCGATTTCTCGATGCGACGGATGTCGATCAGGTCGGAGCCGATGCCGATGATCATCAGATGTTCCGGCTGCCCGGCTTCACTGCGGGAATGGCGGCCAGTTCCGGCGGGAGGCGGTCAGGCTTGTAGGCGGGAACTTCATATTCGGCGAGCGCGATCAGCGGCACGCCG
>DAORNC010000167.1:2837-3225 GCA_035440785.1 Rhabdaerophilum sp.
CGGCCCCGAGTGCCCTGAGGCATTCGATCGTCTCGCGGATCGACAGGCCGGTGGTGACGATATCTTCCACGATCACGACGCGGGCACCCTTCTCGATCTCGAAACGGCGCAGCCGGAACTCGCCGCCTTCGCGCTCGACCCAGATGGCGGGAACGCCCAGATGCCGCGATGTCTCGTAAGCGGGGATCAAGCCGCCGACGGCAGGGCCAACGACATAGTCAATGCGCCCCGTCACGCGTTCGCGGATCAGCAAGGCAAGCGCTTTGCACAGCCGCTCGGTCTTGTCGGAATGCATGAAGACGCGCGCCTTCTGGAGGAAAACGGGGCTTCGCAGGCCGGAAGTCAGGATGAAGTGACCCTCGAGCACAGCGCCCGCTTCCCGGAATAT
>DAORNC010000167.1:3333-3671 GCA_035440785.1 Rhabdaerophilum sp.
TCAGATGCTTGAGATCCCAGACTTCCAGATCGATCAGCATCTCGGTGAAGTCGGGCGCCGTACGGATCATCGACAAAGTGTGGATATTGGCATCGTTGGCGGCCACGACCTGGGCGATCTCAGCCAGCGAACCCGGCGCGTTGATGGCGGTCACCGAGACCCGTGCGGGGAAACGTTCGCGGCTGTCCTCGGCAATGTCCCAGCGCACGTCGATCCAGCGCTCAGGCTGATCGTCGAAGGCGGTCAGCGAAGGCGACTGGATGGGATAAATGGTGATGCCGGCGCCGGGCTGCATGATGCCGACGATGCGATCGCCCGGCACCGCGCCTTCCGGCGCG
>DAORNC010000167.1:3688-4322 GCA_035440785.1 Rhabdaerophilum sp.
TCGCCGCGCACGCCACGGATCGGCAGCGCGGCACTTTCCTGCGGCCCGGCCTTGCCACGTTTCTCCGCGCGACCCGGCACCTGAAACAGCATGCCGGCCGCGTTGCGCAGGTTGAACCAGCCCTCTTCCTTCGGCTTCGCCGGCGCGTTTGCCCGCTCCTCCTTGAAGTCGGGGAAGACGGCCTTGACCACGTCGCTCGACGGCAGTTCACCACGGCCGACCGACGCCAGAACATCCTCAATGTCCTTACGGGCGAGGCGGTGGAGGACCGGCTTCAGCTTGTCCTTGGAGAAGGTCTGGCCCGCGCGCTCGAACGCGCGTTCGAGAATGCGTATCCCGAGCCCCGAGAACTGCTTGCGGATTGCCATTTTGGTGGCACGGCGGATTGCGGCGCGCGCCTTGCCGGTCACCACGACATTCTCCCACGCCGCCGGCGGTACCTGCGCATTGGAGCGGATGATCTCCACCTCGTCGCCATTCTTCAATTCGGTCATCAACGGCATGATGCGGCCGTTGACCTTGCTGCCAACGCAGGTGTCACCCACCTCGGTGTGGACCGCGTAGGCGAAGTCGATCGGCGTCGCCCCCCTTGGCAGCGCGATCAAGCGGCCCTTGGGCGTGAAGCAGAACACCT
>DAORNC010000168.1:0-4294 GCA_035440785.1 Rhabdaerophilum sp.
AGGCGGAAGGCGCCGGCTTCAAGGTTATGGCGCCGGCCGACGCGGCCAAGTGGGCCGACGTGATGATGATGCTCACCCCCGACGAGCTGCAGGGCGACATCTACCGCAACGACCTCGCGCCGAACATGAAGCAGGGCGCCGCGCTCTGCTTCGCGCACGGCCTGAACGTGCACTTCAACCTGATCGACCCGCGCGAAGACATCGACGTGTTCATGATCGCGCCGAAAGGCCCCGGCCACACCGTGCGCTCCGAGTACGCGCGCGGCGGCGGCGTGCCCTGCCTCGTGGCGGTGGCGCAGAACAAGTCGGGCAACGCGCTCGAGATCGCGCTGTCGTACTCCTCGGCGATCGGCGGCGGCCGCGCCGGCACCATCGAGACCTCGTTCAAGGAAGAGTGCGAGACCGACCTCTTCGGCGAGCAGGTCGTGCTGTGCGGCGGCCTCGTCGAGCTGATCAAGGCCGGCTACGAGACGCTGGTCGAGGCGGGCTACGCGCCGGAGATGGCGTACTTCGAGTGCCTGCACGAGGTGAAGCTGATCGTCGACCTCATCTACGAGGGCGGCATCGCCAACATGAACTACTCGATCTCCAACACGGCCGAATGGGGTGAATACGTCACCGGCCCGCGCATCATCACCGAAGAGACCAAGGCCGAGATGAAGCGCGTCCTCAAGGACATCCAGACCGGCAGGTTCACGTCGGAATGGATGCAGGAGTATCGTTCCGGCATGGCGCGCTTCAAGGGCATCCGCCGCATGAACGACAGCCACCAGATCGAGGAAGTCGGCGAGAAGCTGCGCGGCATGATGCCGTGGATCGCCAAGAATAAGCTGGTCGACAAGGCCCGCAACTGAGCGGCATCCCATTGGCACGAACCCCGAAAGGCGGCGAGTCCTGACTTGCCGCCGAAGGGGCGTTAGGGCAGGGCTCGTCGGTTGGGCCTGCAACCGGGCGTGGCATAGGCAGAAAAGGGCGCGGGAAACTGCGCCTTTTTGAATTCGTGGTTTTTCGCATCTTGCAAATCAAGAAAAAATTCCTCTAGGTCTCGCCACATTCAGTTCTAGGTTGAGTCGCGGCCGTTGCCGGTTGTGGCTGTCTCAGGATGAGGCGATTTGATGAGTGCGATTGAATCCGGCGAGAACACCCGCGCCAAGCGTATTTCATGTATCGAGCGTATGCTGGAGGCACGTCGCCAGGGCGATGTTCATGCCATGCTCGACGATTGCGCCGACGATGTTAGTTATCGGATCATGGGGCGCCTGGGCGACAGACCGCTGATGCCCCCCCTCGAAGGCAAGGAGCAACTGCGCAGTGATCTGGCTGGTCTGCTCCGGCGATGGGAATGGACCGACGTGTCCGTAAGCCACATTCTATGCGACGGCGATATAGCGATTGCGGAGATCTCGGGAAAAAAGACGTACCGCCTGACGGAGACCGTTTTTGATCACGCAGCCTGCATTCTCTTCGAGTTTTCAGAGGAGAAGGTGCGGGCCATCCGCGAATATTTCGATACCTTCACGGTCGTCCGTGTCGGCGGTTTCTCGATGTAGCAAAGGCGCGGATCGCTCCGCGCCTTTTTTGTCTTTCACCGACCTTCCGGTCGCTCAGTTGTTCAGCGAATAGCCGCGCTCGCCGTGAGCGGACATGTCGAGCCCATCGTAGACCGCTTCCGGATCAGCACGCAGGCCGACGAACTGACGAGTGACCGCCACGATCGCGAAAGTCGCAATGGCCGACCAGATCACGGTAGCGCTGACACCCAGGATCTGGGTGACGAACTGCCCGCCGATCGTCACGTCCTTGGCGTAGCCTGCGCCGCCGATCGCCGGATGAGCGAGGAAGGCGACGAGCAGCGTACCGAGAATTCCGCCGACGCCGTGGACCGCGAAGACATCGAGGCTGTCGTCGATTTTCAGTCGGTGTTTGACGAGATCGACCGCGAAGAAGCACACGAGGCTACCGGCAACGCCGAGAATGAGACCGCCTATCGGTCCGACGAAGCCGGAAGCCGGTGTCACGGTCGCGAGGCCGGCGATCACGCCGGTCACCGCACCGATCATGCTTGCTCGACCGAAACGGATCATTTCCAGCGCCATCCAGACGAGGCCCGCGGTCGCGGCCGAGAGATGCGTTGCAACGATGGCCATGCCGGCGGCGCCGTCGGCGGTCAGGGCCGAGCCACCGTTGAAGCCGAACCAGCCGACCCAGAGCATGCCCGCGCCCATCATCGCCATGCCGGGGTTATGCGGCGGACGGAGTTCCTTCGGGAAACCGTCGCGCGGGCCGAGCATCGCCGCGATCACCAGCGACGAGGTTCCGGCGGTGGCGTGGACGACGAGGCCGTCGGCGAAATCCATCACCGAGCGCTTCATCAGCCAACCCTCGCCCCAGACCCAGTGGCACACGGGGACATAGACCGCCATCAGCCATAGGCCGGAGATCAGCACCACCGCCGGGAAACGGATGCGTTCGGGATAAGCGCCGACCATCAGCGCTGGCGTGATGATGGCGAAAGTCATCTGGAACAGGAAAAAGACGACCTCCGGGATAGTGCCGTTGAGGCTCTCCTTCGTCACGCCGTTGAGAAAGATCTTGGAGAATGAACCGATCAGCCCACCATTGCCGCCGTCGAAAGCAAGTGAGTAGCCGGCGATCAGCCAGAGAACCGAGGCGAGGCAGGCGATGACCACGCAGTGCATCATCACCGACAGCACGTTCTTCGCGCGGACAAGGCCTGCATAAAAAAGCGCGAGGGCTGGCAGGGTCATGAACAGTACGAGCGCCGAGGCGGTAAGGATCCATGCCGTATTGGCGCCATCGAATTTCGGCGCCGGGGTCGGCTGTGCAAGCGCGAGCCCTGTGCTGGCCGCCAAGATGCCGAAACTGGCGAGAGCGCGGTGGAAGGTTGCTGCTTGCAGAAAACCGGTGATGCTCATTCAGGCCCCATGATTGCTGAACGGGCAAATTGCCCTGAAGCGGGCGAATAGCGAAAAAAAATTGCAACGCCAGTGGGTTGTTGCAGGCTTGCGGGGGTAAGCCAAAAACCGCAATTCTCGGTTTGGAGACCGATTCTTGCGATTCCATCCTCCGCCGGGAGCGAAAATGTCGAGCCGAAGCTTCAGATTGGCGACTTTCAACGTCGAAAATCTCTATTCCCGGCCAAATTTCTGGGATCCGCAGCGACGCAACGATCAGCAGATCGGCAATGTTTTTTTTGAGGATAAGGCAGAAGCGACACAGGCCCGACGGCTCGGCGAGGCTATCCTCTCGGACGAGAAATGCCAGCTCACGGCGCTGGCGCTGCTCGCGACCGATGCCGATATCGTCGCGCTTCAGGAAGTGGACAGCGAGGCGGCCCTGCGCAGCTTCCGCGAAAACTACCTCAAGAAGCTCGAAGGGCCGCATGTCGCGCGCGTGATGCGCGACGTGATCTTTCGCGATCCACGCCCCAATCCCGAACAGGTTCGACGTGAGCGCGACATGGCGATCGCCGCCGTCAACTACCGCTACCTCAAGCTTTTCGACGGCAACGACCGGCGTGGGATCGACATCGGCTTGCTTTCGCGCATTGGCTGGCAGGATATTTCGAGCCGCGCGGATGTAACTTTCAAGCAGCTCGGCATCTGGCCGCCTGGCATCGAGGAGTATCGCGAAGGACCGCCCGAGAACCCGCGCTTTGTCGATCGAACGGATCGCATCTTCCGGCGCAATCTCCTGATCGCGGAATTCATCATCGACAGCCGGCCGTTCACACTGTTCTGCTGCCATCTCAAATCAATGGCGGGCGGCCGGCGCACCACGCATGCGATGCGTCTCGCCGAGCTCGGCGCGGTGCGCAAGCTGATCGAGGAGCGCTTCGAGGACCACAAGGGTGGCCCGGCGAACGCCAACTGGGCGATCTGCGGCGATTTCAACGATTATTACGAGATCGACGGCGAGCGCGACATCCGCGACTACGTGACCGGCGAGGATGCGCCTTCCGCGCTCGACGTCGTCCTTGAGGATGGCTTCGCCATCAACCTGATGGAGCGCCGCCCGGTCGAGGACCGCTGGACGAGCTACCATTCGCCGGACGACATCTACTGCCAGCTCGACTATATCCTGCTCTCCCCCCGACTGGCCGAAGCCAACCCCAAGGCGGTGCCGGAGGTCATCCGCGCCGGACAGCCCTGGCGGGCGACGCGCTATGCCGGCCCTCGGTTTCCTCGCATCGGCTGGGATCGGCCGAAATCGTCGGATCATTGCCCTGTGGTCGTCGAGCTACGCTTGCCATGAGGGTGAGAAAGAGCTTGTT
>DAORNC010000169.1:0-2058 GCA_035440785.1 Rhabdaerophilum sp.
TCCGCTTGCCGAACATCGCTATCCTCGTCTTCTACTTTCCGAACCGATCCGGGCCGTTCAGGCGGCCTTCGATTTTCCGCCGCGATTACCCAGCTTCTCGCGCAAGGCGGAAAGGATGGATTTCTTTGCCTGTTTCGCTTCCTGACGGCTCATCAACACTTTCGCCATTTCCAGAAAGCTCTCCTGTGCCTTCGACTTCGGCTGGACCTCGGCGATCATCTGGCCGTTGTTGTTGGCAGTTCCGAACAGGTTCGGATCGAAGGCGAAAATCGCGAGCGGCGGCGAATCGAGCGCCTTCGAGAATTCCGCGGAGGAAATCTCGGGGCGCTTGGGCACACCGACCTGATTGAGCACCAGGCGCGGCTTCGGATCGTTCGGCCGCGCAAGCGTCAGCGTGTCGATGAGATTCTTGGCGTTGCGCAGGTTCGCAAGATCGGGCGAGGCGACGACAACCACTTCGTCCGCCCGCACCAGCACGTTCCGGCTCCATCCGTTCCAGAGGTGAGGCACATCGAAGACGATCGCCGGCACGGTCTGGCGCAGGGCATCGGTTACCGGCTCGAAGGTCTGGTCGCCGAAATCATAAATCCGGTCGAGACTCGATGGCGCGGCCATCAGTTGCAGGCGTGGCGAGCATTTGGAGAGAAGCCGCTCGATCATATTGGCATCGACACGATCGGGATCGAAGGCCGCTTCCATGATCCCTTGCGGCGGATCCTGGTTGAAATCGAGTCCGACAGTGCCGAACGGCAAGTCGAGATCGACGCAGACCGTCTCGACTTCGAGGCTGCCGGCGATGGTGCTGGCGAGATTGTGGGCGATAGTCGAGGAACCGACGCCGCCTTTCGCGCCGATCACGGCGATCAGCCGGCCGACGGGCTTCGCGGTCGGGCTGGAGAAGATCTCCGAGAGCGCCTGGATGAAGCCGAGGACGTTGATCGGCGCGACCAGATATTCGCTCACCCCGCGCCGCATCAACTCACGGTAGAGCGGGACGTCGTTGACGTGACCGATGACCACGACGCGCGTGCCCTCGTCGCAATAAGCGGCGAGCTCGTCGAGATGTTCGAGCAGCATCCGGCTGTCCGAGGTCGTCTCGATCACGATCACGTTCGGCGTCGGCGCATCGCGATAGGCCTCGACCGCGGCGGCGACACCGCCGGCCTGAATCCTGAGATGAACCTTGGCCATCCGACGATCCAGGGCCGCCTCCTCGACGACGGCGACCACGTGGCTCGTCTCGGAAAAAACCTGGATCGCCACATGCGGCAAGGGCGCGACCGTGTTCTCCGACATTCCATACCTCCAGTCTCGGCCCGGCGCGTCGCGCTCGGCGGAACTTACTGCTGCGCTTCCTTGATCTTGGCGTCGTCCTTCGCCCACTTGGTCGAGGGGTCCTGATCCTTGCGCAGTGCTTCGATATCCTTCGTACGCTTGACGGTATCCACCGGGCCTTCGGCACGCGGACGAACAAGGTCGATCGGGTCGGCGACCTGCGCGGCAATCATCGACTGATAGGCGCAACCGAGATTGTGATAGGGGCGGTTATGCCAGGTCTCGGCCTCTTTTGAACCAGCGAGGTCCGTCGGCCAAAGCCCGCACTTGCTCGCGACTTCCGCCTTCAGCTTCACGAAGCTGAGCCGAATCGGCGCCGCGCCGAGCTTCGGATCGCCGTGATAGGAGGTGAAATGCACCGGCACGCGCGCCCCGCCTTCCGCGAGGGCCGCGCGGATCGCCCCCATGACATGATGGCCGTGCGGCCCGACAGGGACGGCGGCATTGATACCGCCGCGGCCGTTGCGCGAATAATCGCGCGCGAATTCGACGATATCGAGCTGCTGGCGGCGATCGAGGCGGACGCCGGTCGGGAACACGTCGATGTGCTCGAGCATCGGTGCGACACGGATCGGATGGCGCTGGTCGTATTCGTCCGGCGCGAATGCCTTCTGCGTGGGGCGGAGGGTCGAGCAACCCGACAGCGCCAATGCGCCAAGGGCCAACACGGCGAGCGGTGCCAGACGGGCACGGTTACGCGAAACACTCATGGTGCTGTCTCCG
>DAORNC010000169.1:2101-3421 GCA_035440785.1 Rhabdaerophilum sp.
CATCGGCAGCCTCATTCGTGAATGAACCCGACGGGGCCGTGGGGGTGCGCCGCTACGCTCGCCTTGGCGTTCGCGCCATAGGTGCGATTGAGGCGCCCCATGAAGATGGTGGACGGGTCCGTCGCGTCGGCGAAACCGTCATCGGGGCGCGCGATCGCGCCGGGGGCGCTTGACTTGGCGATGAAGGGCTGCACCAGAATGAGCAGTTCTGTCTCGAAGCGCTGGTAGTCGCGCGAGCGGAAAAGCGTGCCGAGGATCGGCAGGTTCATCGCCCCCGGCAGACCATTGATCGCCTGCCGCGACTGCTGCTGAATGAGCCCTGCCGTCGCGAGAACACCACCCGATGGCAGTTCAACGGTCGTCTCAGCCTTGCGGGTGCGGAAACCGGGATTGACTGAGCCGGTCAGTTTGAAGGAATTGTCCGGATCAACCTCGGTTACCTCGGTCGCCAGACGCACGGAAATACGGTTCTCGTTCATCACCACGGGCGTGAAGTTAAGCGTCACGCCAATCGGCTTGTAGGTGAGCTGGATCTGGCAAGACCGACGACCGAAGGTATCGAAAGTGCAGGTCTCCGACTGCGGCACCGAAATCTCGCCACCCGCAAGGAATTTCGCACTTTCGCCGGAAATCGCGGTCAGAGTTGGTTCGGCAAGCGTGCGCAGGACACCCTGGCGCTCTAGAGCCCGCAGGGTGGATTGCTTGCCGTTGAAGTTCGCGGTCAGCGCCGTCTCAGACAGTATTCCTTCGCGCTGGACCGTGAAAGGGTTGTCCGTGTAAGCACGAAAAAGAGAATTCGCAACCGACCATTGGCCATCGAAATTGATGCCGAGCTGTTTGAGCACCGAACGCTGGATCTCGGCGATGGTCACCTTGAGCATCACCTGATCGCGGCCGCGCACCTGCAAGGCGTTGACGACCTTGCCCTGGGAGCCGCCGATACCGAGGAAGCCGCCCGACTGACCGACGAGATTGTTGGCGATGTCGATGGCGCTCTGCACTTCGAGCGCGGAATCGACCGTTCCCGAGAGAACGAAATTGTCGCCGACGCTCGTGACCTTGATGTCCGCCTTCGGGAGGGCCTTCTTGATGACCTCGCGCAGGATCGAGAGTTCGCGCGCCAGTTCCTTGGCGACGCCGATATCGAGCGCGGCGATCTGCTGGCCCTGCTTGTCCATCACGAACACGCTGGTCGTGCCGGCGCCGGTGCCGATGATGAAGATCTTGCGCGCGGTGCGAACGACCGCGTTCGCGACCTTCGGCTCGGCCACGAAGACTTCGCCCGCATCGCGCGGCAGGTCGACAACGATCGACTTGCCG
>DAORNC010000169.1:3436-4254 GCA_035440785.1 Rhabdaerophilum sp.
TCGGCGCGCGACCGCTGCATCGCGCGTGTCCGGCTGGATCCTGGGCGTCGGAATCGTCTCGTACGGCACACCGCCAAACTGCTTGACCGGCGAACCGGCCTCCGCCGGGGCCGCAATAAAGGCCGCCGCCAGAGCCAGCGCTGCGAGGGAAATCGACCGGATCGTCATGGGATGCGCTTCACACTTCTTGAGAAGGAACGGACCGTCGGGTTTCATCGATTGGAGACCTCCTGCGGAACGCCGAAGCGCACGACGGTAAGGGACTGGCTGGGGCCGCGGCTGCGCGGCTCTTCCGGCTTGTTCGCGTCCGCCATCGACCGCAGCGCGAGTGCGAGCGTGCCGGAGCGCTGCTGGAGCGTGATCATCTCCGCCTGATGCGGCTCGAGTTCGAGCGTCGCGGTCTCACCGACGACGACGCGCTCGCCGTTCTTCTCCTGCACGTTCTGGCCGATGGCGAGAACGCGCACATTCGAAAGGATGGTCACACTCTGGTAGATATCGGTCCCGGCCCGCAACGAGGCATCGAGATCACGCCGCGTGGTGATGACGTCGACAAAGTCATTCGGCAGGATGAAACCGCCGGCGCTTGTCGCGCCGCGACTGTCGATCGAAATCGCGACCGCGCGTTTGCCGGAGGGAAGAATCGCTGAAAGGAACCCCGAGCCGGTGCCCTTGATGACCTTTTCCTCGCGAATCGGCTCGTTGGTGAAGAACGAGGCGCGGGTGATCGCGCCCTTGAACTCCTCGATCGCGTTCGGCCGCGCCGATTTCTGGATCATGGTCGAAGCCGCCAGTTCCTGCGGCCATTTCGCCCAGCT
>DAORNC010000170.1:0-226 GCA_035440785.1 Rhabdaerophilum sp.
GGCATAGGGCTTCGAGGTCAGCGCGCCGACCGGGCAGAGATCGATCACGTTGCCCTGCATCTCCGAGGTCATCGCCTTCTCGAGATAGGTGGTGATCTCGGCGTCCTCGCCGCGGCCGATCAGGCCGAGCTCGGAGATGCCGGCGACTTCGGTGGTGAAGCGGACGCAGCGCGTGCAGTGGATGCAGCGGTTCATCGAGGTCTTGACGAGCGGGCCGAGGTACTTG
>DAORNC010000170.1:312-4208 GCA_035440785.1 Rhabdaerophilum sp.
CGCAGATCGGGCAGTCGAGCGGATGGTTGATCAGCAGGAACTCCATCACGCCTTCGCGCGCCTTCTTCACCATCGGGCTCTTCGTGAAGAATTGCGGCAGAGAACCATCCGGCCCGCCGCGCACGTCGCGCACGTTCATCGCGCAGGAGGCTTGCGGCTTGGGCGGGCCGCCCTTCACCTCGACGAGGCACATGCGGCAGTTCCCGGCAATCGACAGCCGCTCATGGAAGCAGAACCGCGGCACTTCCATGCCCGCGGCCTCTGCCGCCTGCAGCAGCGTGTAATGCGGGGGCACATCGACTTCGACATCATCGACGAGGATCTTGGTCATTTCTCTTACTCCGCCGCCACGCGCACGGGTTCATCGTGCGGATTGGCCGAATACTGGTCGATCTTCTTCTCGATCTCGCCCCGGAAATGACGGATCAGGCCCTGGATCGGCCAGGCTGCGGCATCGCCGAGCGCACAGATCGTGTGGCCCTCGATCCGGGTGGAAACGTCGAGCAGCATATCGATCTCGCGCTTGTGGGCGCGGCCCTCGGCCATGCGCGCCATGACGCGCGCCATCCAGCCGGTGCCCTCGCGGCACGGCGTGCACTGGCCGCAGCTCTCGTGCTTGTAGAAATGCGAGATGCGGGCAATGGCGCGGACAATATCAGTCGACTTGTCCATCACGATCACCGCCGCCGTGCCGAGGCCCGAGCGCAGGTTGCGCAGCGTGTCGAAGTCCATCGGCGCGTCGATGATCTGCTCGGCCGGCACGCAAGGCACGGACGAGCCGCCGGGGATCACGGCAAGCAGGTTGTCCCAGCCACCGCGGATGCCGCCGCAATGCTTGTCGATGAGTTCGCGGAACGGGATGCCCATCGCCTCCTCGACGTTGCAGGGCGTGTTCACATGGCCCGAAACGCAGAACAGCTTGGTGCCGACGTTGTTCGGCCGCCCGATGCCGGCAAACCAGCCCGCACCCCGGCGCAGGATCGTGCCGGCGACGGCGATGGATTCGACGTTGTTGACGGTCGTCGGGCAACCGTAAAGGCCCATGTTGGCCGGGAAAGGCGGCTTGAGGCGCGGCTGACCCTTCTTGCCCTCAAGGCTTTCGAGGAGCGCGGTTTCCTCGCCGCAGATATAGGCGCCCGCCCCGTGATGGACGTAGAAATCGAACGGATAGCCGTTCTTGTTGTCCTTGCCGATCAGCTTGGCCTCATAGGCCTCGTCCACCGCCTTCTGGAGCGCGATGCGCTCGGCGATGAACTCGCCACGGATGTAGATGTAAGCCGCGTGCGCACCCATCGCGAACGAGGCCAGCATCGCGCCTTCAATGAGGAGGTGCGGATCGTGGCGCAGAATCTCGCGATCCTTGCAGGTGCCCGGCTCGGATTCGTCGCCGTTGATAACGAGATAATGCGGGCGCCCGTCGTTCACCTTGGGCATGAAGCTCCACTTCATGCCGGTGGGGAAGCCCGCGCCGCCACGCCCGCGCAGACCGGAAGCCTTCATCTCGTCGATGATCCAGTCGCGTCCCATCTCGAGGAGTTGCTTGGTCCCGTCCCAGTTGCCGCGCTTGAGCGCCGCCTTGAGGCCGGGGTCATGCTGCCCGTAGAGATTGGTGAAGATGCGGTCTTTGTCCTGAAGCATCGCCGTCAGATCCGGTTCGGGTTGGAGAGAATGGCTTTCGCCTTCTCGCCAGCTTTGGTTTCGACAGTCGTGACCAACGTGGAGTCATCGTGCTCCGCACGCCGCTGGTAGCGCGATTCATAAGCAATCCGCGTCACGAGCAGCCATTTGCCCTTTGGCAGATCGGAAAAGGTGAAGCGGCCAGTCGCGTCGCATTGCGTCTTGCGGATCGCCTTGCCATGCGTCTCATGCAGCGCCTTCGGGTTGGCGATCTTGGCGCCGGAGCGATAGACTTCGATCCATTCCTGAAAATAGGGCGTCGCCGGAACGAGATAGACCAGCCCGCCGGAGCAGCGCGCCAGAGACGAATCCGGCCGGCGGAGAAACCCTTCGCCGGAAATCTCGGCATCGCCCTTCGCCATCCAGGCGGCGTGGTCGTTGTCGGAAAAGGCGATCTTCTTCTCGATCTCCTCGCGCGGACCGCAGCCGGCAAGCCCCGCGAGCATCAAACCACAGGCCGCAAACCGCCGCATGAACGGGCGATGGCCGGAAACGCCTCGGCGCTCCGCCCCCCCTACCCCCGCGATGTCGGCGCAAGCGATCATGCGTCAGGCCTTGCTGGTCGGAACCGCGCCCTTGTCGACGCGTTTGGAGAATTCGGTGTCGCCGCCCGCCGCGAGCGTCGTGGCCTGTGCGATCCAGTCCTCGCGATCGATGCGGCCCGGGAAGGCGAGATAGGTGCCCACCCAGCGGATTTCCGGGCGACCCCATGCCGCAATCTGGTCGAAATGGAAGATTCCGAGCGCGTTGAGCTTGCCCTCGTTGACCTTACCGATGCCCTTGATGCGCTTGAGATCGTCCGCCTTGCCCTTGCGCGCCGCCTTGAGGCCCTTGGGCCGGGCACCGACGGCATCGGCCTTCTGCTCTGCGGAAGCATCTTTCGGCAGCGCCGCGATCTTGGCCGCCATCTCGGCTTCCTCGGCCTTCAGTGCGGCTTCGTCAACCTTGGCCGCAGCCTTAGCAGGAGCGGCCTTGGCAGGAGTAACCTCCGCAGGAGCCGCAGCCTTTACGGCCTCGGCGGCCTTCGCAGCCTCTTCCTTGGCTTTCTTCGCGGCCGCGGCGCGGGCCTCGAAATCTTTCTTCCAGCCCCCGACGCCGGAGCCGTCATAGAGCGCGGCGTCCTGGAGCGTCTTGGGCCCGCCGAGCGGCTCGGAAGTCTTGCGCCCGTTCTGCGGCCCGATCTTCACCGGCTTGCCGGCACCGAGATCGTCGATGAGTTTCGCGAGCGTCTCGGTGGTGAGGTCCTCGTAGTAATCGTCGTTGATCTGCACCATCGGCGCGTTGGTGCAGGCGCCGAGGCACTCGACCTCAAGCCACGAGAACTTGCCGTCCGACGTGACATGGCGCTCGGCGCCGATCTTGTCCTTGAGGACCTTCTTGAGATCCTCAGCCCCCATGCAGTGACACGGCACCGTGCCGCAAAGCTGGATAAAATGCTGCCCGACCGGCTCAAGGTTGAACATCGTGTAGAAGGTCGCAACCTCGAGCACGCGGATGTTCGGCATCGAGAGCACATCGGCGACATGTTCGATCGCGGCCTTGGGGAGCCAGCCGCCATGCTGCTTCTGCGCCTGCCAGAGCAACGGGATCACGGCGGAAGCCTGCCGGCCTGTCGGATATTTGGCGACCTGAGCCTTCACCCACGCCTGGTTGGCGGCATCGAACGCGAAGCTGGCGGGCTGGATGGAATCGGGAGCGAGGCGGCGTACGGACATCTGTCTTCCCTTAGACGCGCGCGCGACGCGTATGACGCGGCGCAACGAATGGACGGGTCTTACCACCCCCACCGGAGGGGGCAAGACTGGAAACACTAAAAACTGTGCTCAGCCGGCCACGACGTTGGGATGATCCACCGGACCGTCCCTGCCATTCCGACAGACCACCGAATTCCCGTTTCGAAGCCGCCCCCAGCCAAGGTTGCGCCCCCGCTTTCCGCATCCGTCTTCCCCCGGATGCCGGAATTTGCTCCGGCTTTTGTGAAAGCCGGTCAGAGCCGGCGGCCTTACCGGTCCACTTCCCCGAACACGATGTCGAGCGAACCGAGAATCGCCGAAACGTCCGCGAGCATGTGGCCCTTGCACATGAAATCCATCGCCGAAAGATGCGCGAAACCGGGCGCGCGGATCTTCGTGCGATAGGGCTTGTTGGTGCCGTCCGACACGAGATAGACGCCGAATTCGCCCTTGGGCGCCTCGACCGCGGCATAGACCTCGCCTTCC
>DAORNC010000171.1:0-1285 GCA_035440785.1 Rhabdaerophilum sp.
GGACAACGTCTTCGTCGAACGCCTCTGGAAATCGGTCAAGTATGAGGAGATTTACCTGCACGATTACGACACCGTTTCCGAGGTCCGGCAGGAGAATTCGGCGCTCAAGTTCGCACGGCTGGCGGAAGGTGAGGCCGATATCTATCCGCGCATCGGGCGGACTATGCAATGGGACATCGCGGCCGGGGATGCGGTCCTGAGAGCGCTCGGTGGCGGCGTTTTCGGGATGGATGGTCGCCCCATCGTCTATGGCGCGCGTCCCTCAGGGTGGGACAATCCGGATTTCATCGCCCTGCGCTGCGCCGAGGACATTGCCGAATGCCGGCCGGCGTGATCAGGGCACGAGATCGAGCTTGACCTGCGGCCAGTTGCGTTCGGCATGGCTTAGGATCGACCGATCGGCGAGGAAGGCGTCGCGCGAGCGTGCGTGCCTGAAGAGATAGACGCGGCTCTCCTCAACCGCGAAGAACTCCGGGCTGCCTGAAACCGCGATTCCGGCAGCAACGCCGACGGGGTCATAGCCGCCAAAGGCGGGCACGTAAGGTTTGGGATTGGATACGAAGGCGCTCTTGTTGGCATCCGATGTGAAAAGCCAGAGCTTCCCTCCGAACATGGTCTGATAGGTTTCCGACCCCCGCCTGGCCTTGTTATCGATGAAGTAGGCAACCGGATCGAAACCCAGCAGCGCCGCGCCGGTCAGCGGATCGGAGACGATGTCGTCGCCGATGCGGATACCCTGCGAACGGACTGCGGGTCCGGCGAGAGCAAGGACGAGCGAGACTGCGGCAAAACGCAGCAGGCCACGCCTCCGCGCTGCGGTGCGGTGCGCGGAGCCAATTTCGGCCTTGAGAACGCCGCTTTGTCGGTGAATTCTCGTCATCATCGCGAATCAGATGTTTATCCGGCCCCTACCCTTCCCAAAGACTTTCTCCCAACGACGTTTCCCGCCCCCGAATGACCGGACCGATCGAGGCAGACATGACGGCACGCCCCTACGAGAACAGTTCTTCCACCCGCTACAGCGCACGGCGTCCGATCGGATCCTTCCGCTGGGCCGCAAGACTGCTGCCGGTCCTGGCGCTTCTCATTCTGGCAGCATTTCCTTTCGAGGTTCTTGCACAGCAGCGTTCGCGCCCCGGCAATGCCACCTTCTCGACGCGCGAACTCGTCGGGTCCGGACACCGGTTCTTCGGCACGGTTTCGCGTGGCCTGGCGCTCACGATCGAGGAGGCGACACGGCGCTGGGGCGAGCCCAACGGCTATATCCTGGGGCAGGAGGCGTCCG
>DAORNC010000171.1:1295-4186 GCA_035440785.1 Rhabdaerophilum sp.
CCTTCGTCGGCGGCCTGCGGTACGGCGAGGGTGTGCTCTATACGCGCAACGCCGGCGACCGGAAGGTGTTCTGGCAAGGCCCCTCCGTCGGCTTCGATTTCGGCGGCGACGGCGATCGGACGATGATGCTGGTCTACCGACTGCCGCGCGTCGCGAGCATCTACCAGCGCTTTGCCGGTGTAGATGGCTCGGCCTATTTCATCGGCGGCTTCGGCATGACGGCGTTGACCGCGAACGACATCATCGTCGTTCCGATCCGGGCCGGTGTCGGGGCCCGGCTCGGGGTCAATATCGGCTATCTGAAATTTACCTCTCAATCGACCTGGAACCCGTTCTGACGGAATCGTTTTTTGACCTGAACGCGATTTCGTGCTGAACCACCCGTGACAAGGAGTTGGTTCGAATGATCGAGCAGGCGCTCGTCTTTGCGTTCGGGTTTCTGGCGGCAGGGCTTGTGTGGCTTCTGTTCCTGCCGGCGTTCTGGCGGCGTGCGCTGCGTCTGTCGCGCGCGCGGATCGAGCAGGTGTTGCCGCTCTCGCTCAACGAGATCGAGGCCGAGAAGGATCGTCTGCGGGCGGAGCATGGCGTCGGTATTGCCCGTCTGGAGCGAGCCTTGGATGAGGCCAGCGCGCGCCTTGCCTGTGCCCGCGAGGAAACGGGCGAACGTATCAAGGCCGAGGCTGCTCTGATCGAGACGCTTGAACAGGAGCGCCGCCGCATCGCCGAGTTGCAGAGTGAACTTGGCGCGCAGCGCGTCGAACTTCAGGCGCGCGATCTCCAGATCGCGGACGGCAGGGAAGCGCGAAGGCTGGCCGAAGCCTCCATTGCCAGCCTCGAGGCGCAACGGATGTCACTTGTGGAAAAACTCGATGCCGCCGTCGAGGTGGCCGAGGCCCGCCGTCGCCAGCTCGACGAGGTGCGCGTTTTGGCCGAGCGTTCACGCGAGGCGCTCGACATGGAAAGCCGGCGCAACGCCGAATTGCGCAGCGAATTGCAGACCCTCCGTGCCGAATTGCGTGACGCCGAGCGGCAGATCGAGGACCGCGACAATCAGGCGGTTCTCGCCAAGATCAGGGGTGGCGAGGAGACCTATCAGTCGATCGTGCCGATGCAGGATCGCCGGCAGGCCGGCTGAGCCTTGTTTATCCGGGTTCGCCCGCGATCACGCCCTTGCGCAACAGGAAGCAGCCGTAGGGACGTGGATCGCCGACCTGAACCACGCCGAAACTCTTCTTCGCCGCCTCGTAGAATGCGAAGCGCTCGAGGTTCGCCATGTGCGCGGCCGGGCCGAGCGTCGCACGCATTTCCGTCAGCACTTCTTCCTGCACCTTCGGTATCGACGCAGGATCGCCGACCACCTCCATGCGCCGGAGCGGATGGGGCTCGAAATCGTCGATTGGCAGAACGGAGAGAATTGCGCGCGCCGCGCGGTCCATCGTCAGGCCCGGCAGGCGGATCAGCCGTCCGCTGCGCGTCTGGCGCGAGATCGTCTCTGCAGGGTGGTTGGCATCGACCAGTGCGAGGTCGTCGCCGTGGCCCATCGAGGCGAGCAGGTGCAGCAGTTCCGGCGAAAGAACAGGATCGATCCCACGCAGCATGGTTCACTCCCTTTCGCTTCGGGCAAGGTAGATGCGTGCGGCGTTGCCGCCGAACACAGCGTCGATGTCGAGGTCGGCCCGGCTTGCGACAAAATCCTTCGCGATGTCGAACCATTGCCGATAGGTGCCGGCGAGGTTCAGCACCGGCCAGTCACTGCCGAACAGGATCCGCCGCGTGCCGAAGGTATCGGCGACGAGATCCATGAACGGACGAAGCGTGGCTGCGCTCCAATCCGCCCCGGCTTCGGTCACGAGACCGGAGAGCTTGCAGACGACATTTCCGTGCATGGCGAGACGCGAGAGATTGCGCGCCCAGGGCTCCCGAATGCCGGTTGCGATCAGCGGCTTGGCGCCGTGATCGACAACGATCGGAAGATCGGGATAGCGCGTCGCGAGGATATCGAGATGCGGCAGATGGGGCGGACGAACCAGTGCGTCGAAGACAAGGCCTTGCGTCGAGAGGGTGCGGAACACCCTGTCGAAGGCAGGGCGCAGCATCCAGTGTTCGTCGGCGATGTCGTGGATCATCGGCCGCAAGCCGACGAGCTTCGGATTCCTCGCAAGCCGCGCGATATCGGCAACCACCTCCGGAGCGTCGAAATCCACCCAGCCGACGACGCCGGCGATGCTCGGTGTCTTTGCGGCGATATCGAGCAGGAACTCGGTTTCTGCAACCGTTGGTGCGGCCTGCACCAGAATCGTTGCCTCGATACCGCAATCGGCGATCAGCGGCGCGAGATCGGCGGGGAGGAAATCGCGACAGATCGGGCCGAGGTCGGGGTTCAGCCAGCCATAATCGCCTCGTGCAGTACGCCAGTAGTGCTGGTGGGAATCGATGCGTCGCGTCATGCGGGTATCGGAGCCTCCTCGGCCAGAAGTCTGGTGCGTTTGAGATCCTCCCAAAGGCTGGAGGGCGGTACGGCCCGAAGCGCGTGCACCTGCGCCTCGACTTCGGCCGGGCGTACCGCCCCCATGACCACCGAAGCAACCGCGGGATGGGCAAGCGCGAAATGCAGCGCGGCATCGGCGAGCTTGACCCCATGCGCCGCGCAGACCGCCTCGATGCGTCGGACCTTTTCGAGGATATCCGGTGGAGCTTCACGATAGTTGTAGCGCGCCCCCGCAACCGGGCCGGTGGCGAGGATGCCCGAATTGAAGATGCCGCCAAGGAGGAGGCCGATACCCCTTTCCAACGCCAGCGGCATGAAGCGGGCGAGAGCCGGCTGCTCCAGCAGCGAGTAGCGACCGGCGATGAGCATGCAGTCGAAATCGCCCTCGCTGAGGTAACGGGCG
>DAORNC010000172.1:0-1792 GCA_035440785.1 Rhabdaerophilum sp.
CGAAGCTCTCGGGGGCGGACAGCGTCAAGCAGGCCGAGAAGGAAAGCGCCGCGATCATCGGCTTCACCTCGGCGGTGGCGGCCTACGGCGCCTTCTTCATCCCGAAGAGCTACGGCACCTCGATCGCCATGACCGGTGGTCCGCAGGCGGCGCTCTGGGCCTTCATGGCCTTCTACGCCAGCTGCGTGGTGATGACCTGGTTCTACTACACCCGGCGCGGGGCGACGCTCTACGACGTCGAACGCCAGTCCGCCGCGCCGGCCGCTCCCGCTCCTGCCCGCTGATCCCGTCCAAACGAGGACCAAACTATGAGCAACTTTCTTGATCGACTGACCTTTTTCTCCAAGGTGAGGGAGCCGTTCGCCGACGGGCACGGCATCACCACCAACGAGGACCGGCGCTGGGAGGACGGCTATCGCAAGCGCTGGCAGCACGACAAGATCGTGCGCTCCACGCACGGCGCCAACTGCACGGGCTCCTGCTCCTGGAAGATCTACGTCAAGGGCGGCATCGTCACCTGGGAAACCCAGCAGACGGACTATCCGCGCACCCGGCCCGATCTTCCCAACCACGAGCCGCGCGGCTGTTCGCGCGGAGCCTCCTACAGCTGGTATCTCTACTCGGGCAACCGCGTGAAGTACCCGCTGATCCGCTCGCGCCTCCTCAAACTCTGGCGCGAGGCGCGCGCAACGCGCACCCCGGTCGCGGCCTGGGCCTCGATCGTCGAGAACCCGGAGAAGCGGGCCTCCTACATGAAGAAGCGCGGGCACGGCGGCTTCGTCCGCGCCCGCTGGGAGGAGGTGAACGAGATCATCGCCTCGGCCAACGCCTATACGGCGAAGACCCACGGCCCCGACCGTGTGTTCGGCTTCTCGCCGATCCCGGCCATGTCGATGGTGAGCTACGCGGCGGGCTCGCGCTATCTCAGCCTGATCGGCGGCGTCTGCATGTCGTTCTACGACTGGTATTGCGACCTGCCGCCTTCCTCGCCGCAGACCTGGGGAGAACAGACCGACGTGCCGGAATCGGCCGACTGGTACAACGCCGGCTTCATCATCCTCTGGGGCTCGAATGTGCCGCAGACCCGCACGCCGGATGCGCATTTCTATACCGAGGCGCGCTATCGCGGCACCAAGTCAGCGGTGATCTGCCCGGACTATTCGGAAGCCTCGAAGTTCGGCGACATCTGGCTCTCGGTGAAGCAGGGGACGGATTCGGCGCTCGCGATGGCGATGGGGCATGTGATCCTCAAGGAATATCACGTCGACCGGCAAGCGAGTTATTTCCGCGACTACGTGCGGCAATATACCGACATGCCGATGCTTGTCCGGCTTGTGAAGCAGGGCGATTCCTACGTGCCGGAGCGCTTCCTGCGTGCCTCTGATTTCGACAAGTCACTCGACGAGACGAACAACCCGGATTGGAAAACGGTCGCCTACGACGAGGCGACCGGCAAGATCGTCGTGCCCAAGGGCTCCATCGGCTTCCGCTGGGGAGAACAGGGCAAGTGGAACCTCGAAGAGCGGGAGAGCGGCGGCAAGGACGTCAAGCTGCGCCTTACGCTTGACGGCTTCAAGAACGATATCGCCGAGGTGGCCTTCCCCTACTTTGGCAATATCGAGCATGAGCACTTCACCTCGGACGACCACCCGTCTGTTCTGAAGCGCAACGTGCCGGTGAAGAAGATCAAGACAACTGACGGCGAGGTTCTCGTTGCCACCGTCCATGATCTCTTCATTGCCAATTACGGTGTCGATCGCGGCTTCGGTGGCCAGTATGATGCCCGTTCCTA
>DAORNC010000172.1:1827-4169 GCA_035440785.1 Rhabdaerophilum sp.
TGGGCCGAGAAGATCACCGGGGTTTCACGCGACAAGATCATCCAGGTTGCGCGCGAATTCGCGACCAACGCCGAGAAGACCAACGGCCGCTCGATGGTCATCATCGGTGCCGCGATGAACCATTGGTACCACGCGGACATGAACTACCGCGGCGTCATCAACATGTTGGTGATGTGCGGTTGCGTCGGTCAGTCCGGTGGAGGCTGGTCGCATTACGTCGGACAGGAGAAGCTTCGTCCGCAGGCCGGCTGGGCGCCGCTCGCCTTCGCGCTGGATTGGGGCCGCCCGCCCCGTCAGCAGAACTCGACCTCGTGCTGGTATGCGCATACCGACCAGTGGCGCTACGAGCACGTGAACGTCGGCGATATCGTGTCTCCCACGGCGCCTCCCGGCCCTTGGGACGGCGCGATCATCGATTATAATATCCGTGCCGAGCGCATGGGCTGGCTGCCCTCCGCGCCGCAGCTCCAGACCAACCCGCTGCAGGTGGCGAAGGATGCCGCTGCGGCGGGCATGGAGGCGAAGGACTATGTTGCCAGAGCCCTCAAGGACGGTTCGCTCAAGCTTTCCTGCGAGGATCCGGATAATCCGAAGAACTGGCCGCGCAATCTCTTCGTCTGGCGCTCGAACCTGCTCGGCTCGTCCGGCAAGGGGCACGAGTATTTCCTCAAGCACCTGCTCGGCACCTCGCATGGCGTGCTCGGCAAGGATCTGGGCGCAGAAGGCAAGGCTCGCGCGAAGGAAGTTGTCTGGCACGACGAGGCGCCGCAGGGCAAACTCGACCTGCTGGTCACGCTCGATTTCCGCATGTCCACGACCTGCGTCTATTCGGACATCGTGCTGCCGACCGCGACCTGGTACGAGAAGAACGATCTCAACACCTCCGACATGCATCCCTTCATCCACCCGCTGACCGGCGCCGTGGACCCGGCCTGGGAAGCGCGCTCGGACTGGGAGATCTACAAGGGCATCGCCAAAGCCTTCTCGAAGGTCGCGCCGGAAGTGCTCGGCGTCGAGAAGGATGTCGTGCTCAACCCGATCATGCACGATAGCCCGAACGAGGTCGCGCAGGCTTTCGATCCGAAGGATTGGAAGAAGGGCGAGTGCGAACCGATCCCCGGCAAGACCATGCCGACGGTTGCCGTCGTCGAGCGCGATTACCCGAACATCTACGCTCGCTTCACCTCCCTCGGCCCGCTGATGGAGAAGGCCGGCAACGGTATCAAGGGTATCGCCTGGAACACCGTGCATGAGGTCGAGCATCTCAAGGCGCTCAACGGCGTCCACACCGAAGGTCCGACCAAGGGCATGGCGAAGATCGTTTCGGATATCGATGCCGCCGAAACCCTGCTGATGCTCGCGCCGGAAACCAACGGCGAGGTCGCGGTCAAGTCGTGGGAGGCGCTCTCCAAGACCACAGGCCGCGAGCACGCCCACCTCGCACTCCCCAAGGAGGACGAGAAGATCCGCTTCCGCGATGTCGTGGCGCAACCGCGCAAGATCATCTCGGCACCGACCTGGTCGGGGCTCGAAAGCGAGAAGGTCTGCTACAATGCCGGCTACACCAACGTCCACGAACTGATCCCGTGGCGCACGCTGACCGGTCGTCAGCAGCTCTATCAGGATCACCTGTGGATGCGGGCATTCGGCGAGGGCTTCTGCGTCTATCGTCCGCCGGTCGATCTCGGCACCATTGCGCCCGTGAAGGGGATGAAGCCGAACGGCGAGAAGGAAGTGGTTCTCAACTTCATCACGCCGCACCAGAAATGGGGCATCCACTCCACTTACACCGACAACCTGATGATGCTCACGCTCTCGCGCGGCGGGCCGATCGTCTGGCTCTCGGAGAAGGACGCGGCCAAGGCCGGCATCGTCGATAACGACTGGGTGGAAGCCTACAACTCAAATGGCGCGCTTGTCGCTCGTGCGGTCGTCTCCCAGCGCATGAAGGAGGGTACGCTTTTCATGTATCACGCGCAGGAGAAGATCGTGAACGTGCCCGGTTCGGAAATGACCGGGCAGCGCGGCGGCATCCATAACTCGGTAACCCGAGCGGTGCTCAAGCCGACCCACATGATCGGCGGCTACGCCCAGTTCGCTTATGGCTTCAACTACTACGGCACCATCGGCACCAACCGCGACGAGTTCGTTCTCGTCCGCAAGGTGAAGAACGTCGATTGGCTCGAACGTCCCGCAAAGGACGCCCAGCCGGTTTTGACCGCCTCCGCAACCGCTGCCGAGTAAGGAGATACACCCATGAAAATCCGCGCTCAGATTGCGATGGTTCTCAACCTCGACAAGTGCATCGGCTGCCACACCTGCTCGGTGACCTGCAAGAACGT
>DAORNC010000173.1:0-4080 GCA_035440785.1 Rhabdaerophilum sp.
CCTTCCGGATCGGTGATGAACACCACCTGCCCGCCGCGCGCCATGACCTCGCTCATGTTGGAGGCCGACTTCTCGTAGTAGCTGTCATAAGGGGCCAGGATGATGATCGGCGTGTGTTCGTCGACCAGCGCGATCGGCCCGTGCTTCAGCTCGCCCGCCGCATAGCCTTCGGCGTGGATGTAGCTGATTTCCTTGAGCTTCAGCGCGCCTTCCATCGCCAGAGGGTAGGCTGTGCCGCGCCCGAGATAGAGGACGTCGCTCGCCTTCGCCAGGTCATGGCCGAGCGCTTCGATGTCCCCCTCGCGCTTCAGTGCCTCGGCGATAAGGCCGGGAACCGCGATCAGCTGGTTGATGAGATCCGCCTCGCGTTTCGCGTCGATGGTGCCGCGCGCGCGGGCGGCGGCAATGGCAAGGCTCGCAAGCACCGTCAGCTGGCAGGTGAAGGCCTTGGTCGAGGCGACGCCGATTTCCGGTCCCGCCAGCGTCTGCGCGACGACATTGCTCTCGCGGGCGATGGTCGAGGTCGGCACATTGACGACCGAGAGGATGTGGTTGCCCTGCTCCTTGGCGTAGCGGAGCGTTGCCAGTGTATCCGCCGTCTCGCCCGATTGCGAGATGACAATCATCAGCTCGCCCTTGTCGAGCGGCGCGTCGCGGTAGCGGAATTCCGAGGCGATATCGATCTCGACCGGCAGCCGCGCGATGCGCTCAAACCAGTATTTCGCGATGAGGCCGGCGAGGTAAGCTGTGCCGCAGGCGGTGATCGAGAGGCGCTTGAGATCCTTCCAGGCGAAGGGCGTTTCGAACGGCAGACGCACCTGCCCGGCTGCCATATCGACGTAATGGGCAAGTGTGCGGCCCACCACTTCGGGCTGCTCGTAGATCTCCTTGAGCATGAAATGGCGATAGTTGCCCTTGTCGACGAGGTAGGCTCCCGCCTGGCTGCGCTGGGCCTTGCGCTGCACGGGCTTGTTGTCGGCGTCGAAATAGGCGGCACCGGCGCGCGTCAGCACCACCCAGTCCCCCTCTTCGAGGTAGGCGATCGTATCAGTGAAGGGTGCAAGCGCGAGTGCGTCCGAGCCGAGATACATCTCGCCCTCGCCGTAACCGACCGCGAGCGGTGCGCCGCGACGGGCGCCGATCATCAGATCTTCCTGTCCCGAGAAGATGAATCCGAGCGCGAACGCGCCGTGCAGGCGTGGCAGGGCCGTCGCGACGGCCTCCTTCGGCGACATCCCCTTGTCCATGTAGGACGTGACGAGATGGGCAACGACTTCGGTATCCGTCTGCGTCACAAATTGATGACCGGTGGCGACGAGCTCCTCGCGCAGCTCGCGGAAGTTCTCGATGATGCCGTTGTGGACGACCGCGAGGCGTGCGGTCGCGTGCGGGTGGGCGTTGTTCTCGGTCGGGCGGCCATGGGTTGCCCAGCGGGTATGGCCAATTCCGGCGTGGCCCTGATGCGGCTCGTCGCGCAGGCGCGCGTCGAGGTTGCGGAGCTTGCCCTCGGCACGGGTGCGGCGGATCTCGCCGCCCTCAATGGTCGCGACGCCGGCAGAATCATAGCCCCGGTATTCGAGCCGCTTGAGCGCTTCGACCACCTGATAGGCGACCGGTTCCTTGCCGAGAATGCCGACGATGCCGCACATGCAGGAGACCTCTTCCGTTCGTTTCGTCCGGGCGACGTTTTCTGGCGAATGGATGCCAAGAACGTCTCTCTGGCACAAGTCACGTTGAAAAACCGTTTGTGACGCGTCCGGCTTCACGCACCGGATTTTTTCGCCGCCTTGGCGAGATTCTCGGGCCGCGCGCGGAAATGTGTCGCCCAATCTTCTTTCACCACCTGTTGGCCGCGCGCGACCGCAAGGGCATTGGCGGGAACATCCTTCGTGACGACCGAACCGGAGCCGACGAACGCGCCATCTCCGATGTTCACCGGTGCGACCAGCGCCGAATTCGAGCCGATGAAGGCATTCTCGCCGATGACGGTCCGGAACTTGTTGAAGCCGTCGTAATTGCAGAAGATGGTACCGGCGCCGATATTGGCCTCTGCGCCGATGGTCGCATCGCCGAGATAGGTCAAGTGCGAAACCTTGGCGCCTTGGCCGAGATCGGCGTTCTTGATCTCGACGAAATTGCCGACCTTGGCCATCGCACCGAGGTCCGCGCCGGGGCGCAGGCGCGCGAAAGGCCCCACGCTCGCCTTGCGACCAACCTTCGCGCCTTCGAGATGGGAGAACGCATGGATCACCGCGCCCTCCTCGATCGAGACGCCCGGACCGAAAACGACGTTCGGTTCGATGACGACATCGCGACCGATCACCGTGTCAAGGGAGAGGAAGACGGTTTCCGGCGCGATCATCGTCACGCCGTTACGCATGTGGGTCTCGCGCAGCCGTTTTTGCAGCACCGCCTCGCAGGCGGCGAGCTGGACGCGATCGTTGACGCCGAGCGCTTCCGGCTCCGGCACGCGGATAACATCCGCTTTCTCCCCCCGTTTGCGAGCGAGCGCGACACAATCGGGCAGGTAGAACTCGTTCTGGGCGTTATCGGAGCCGACGGCGCGCAGGAGGTCGAGGGCAATATCGCCTCGCAACGCCATCAGTCCGCCGTTGCAGAGCCGGACTTGCCGCTCAGCTTCAGTCGAGTCCTTGTGCTCGCGAATCGCGACGAGTTCTCCGCCCTCCACGATCAGACGCCCGTAGCCTGTCGGATCCGCAGCCTCGAAACCCAGCACCGCGACCGCATAACCGCCCACCGTCACCGAATCGGCCAGCGCTCGGATGGTCTCCGCCCGGATCAGCGGTGTATCGCCGAAAAGAACGACCAGCGCCCGGCACCCCGCTTCGATCGCAGGGGCCGCCTGGAGCACGGCATGAGCCGTGCCGCGCCGTTCCCGCTGCTCGAAGATTCTAGCTTCGGGAGCGATCGTCGAGACCGCTTTCGCCACATCCGGCCGCTCCGGGCCGATCACGACCGCGAGCCGTTCGCAGCCGGCCCCCTGCGCCGAGCGGATCGCATGACCGACGAGGCTCAACCCGGCGACCGGGTGCAGCACCTTGGGCAGGCCCGATTTCATCCGGGTGCCCTCTCCCGCGGCGAGAACGACGGCGAGAACGGGCGTTTCTTTTGGCATTTTTGCGATCCGGGTTTGGAGTGTATCAGCGGCATTTAGCTGGATTCTTGGACGATGGCGACCTTTCCACCCTGTTTTGGTGAAGAGTGCTCCATGTGCGGTAAAGATGTCTGCTTGCCCTTGTTTCGCCACGTGCAGTTGCGTAACGTTTCGCGGCGTGCCGTGTTCGGGCACCGTTCGGGAGGTCAGAAATGGGTCTTTTCAAGTTTATCAAATCGGTTGGCGAGAAGGTGTTCGGATCGAGCGAGGCCAAGGCCGCCACGGCCGATAGTCTGGCGCAGGAAGTCGCCAAGCACGGGCTCGACGTTTCCGGCCTCGATATCAAGGTTGACGGCGACCGCGTGATCGTCGGCGGCAATGCTGCCGATACTGCGGCGGCGGAGAAGGTCATTCTCGCGCTCGGCAATACGCTCGGCGTCGCGGAGGTCGATTCGAAGCTGATCGTCAACAGCGAGGCGCCGGCCTCCGTCATGTACGAGGTGAAGAAGGGCGATACGCTCTGGAAGATCGCCGAAGCCAACTACGGCAAGGGCAAGGGTGCGAAGTACGACGCGATTTTCGAGGCGAACCGCCCGATGCTCAGCCATCCGGACAAGATCTATCCGGGGCAGATCCTGCGCATTCCACCGCTCGCCTGAGAAGGGCGTGCGCTGCAAAACGGAGGCCGGGGGGACCCGGCCTTTTCCTTTTCGCGTGCGTTGTGCTCCTGCAATCTCCTCCCGCGCCGCACACGGGCATTGACCCCGGCCGCGCGAGCCTCTATCAGGCCCCCTCACTCTGGTGAGAGCTCGTAGCTCAGTCGGTAGAGCACGTGACTTTTAATCATGGGGTCGTGGGTTCGAATCCCACCGAGCTCACCAGGTGTTTCACTGTCCTTTCAAACCCACGACTTGATTTCCGATCCACGGTCGGGCTTTGCCCGGAGTGGAACGGCAGAAGACCCG
>DAORNC010000174.1:0-1000 GCA_035440785.1 Rhabdaerophilum sp.
GCCATCAAGCGGCGTGCCGTCAGGCAGGAAGGCCGGGTTCCCGAAAAAGTCGATCCCTTGGCCGCGATGCTGGAATTGCCGGGCGGCGCCGCGATTGGCCCCGCCGTGGACGCTGAGACGCAGCAGAGCAGAAGCGCTCAGCGTGAAATCAACGATGCCGCGCGCGGCCCAGATATCGATATCGTTGACATGGTTGCCGGTCACGCGGTTGAGCGTCGTGCCGTCGCGGCGATTGTAGAGGCCGGCAACCCGGACCTTGAGCACGTCCTTCACGATTGGGCCACCCACGCCCGCCTCAAGATGCACCTCGTCGAAACGGCCATAAAGCAGAGAGGCGTTCATCGTCAGCTCGTTGGTAGGCTTGCGCGAGCTGAACCGGATCGCGCCTGCCGTCGTGTTGCGGCCATAGAGCGTGCCCTGCGGCCCCTTCAGCACCTCAATCCCTTCGCTGTCGAAAATGTTGAACAGCTTGCCGGCGTTGGCGCCAAGAAACACGTCGTCGACATAAACGCCGACCGCGCCCGTGGTGTTCGAATTGAAATCACCGATCCCGACACCGCGGATGAACAGCGAGGTCGTCGTCGCCGCGGTTCCGGCCTGCATCGAAAGGCTGGGTACAAGCAGAGTCAAGTCGCGCGGGTCGCGAACCCCGGCCTCCTGCAATCCTTCGCCCCCGATCGCCGCGATCGCGATCGGCACATCCTGGACATTCTGGGCACGGCGCTGCGCCGTCACAACGATGACACCGATGCCGCCGGCTTGTTCCGCATCCTCCGGCGAAGCAGCCTCGACCTCAGCCGGCACAGCCTGGGCGAATGCGGGAGCAGCCATCGCGGCAAGCGAGGCGGTCATCATCAGAAGCGTTTTACGCATTGCAGTTTCCCCTCCTTTAAGCGGCCGCCTGTCTTCAGATTGCGGCCATCCATAATCAAATTGGACCGGGTATCCGGACCACCTTGCGAAGATGGTTCGACACACGCTCACCCGAGGTCGCGAGGGG
>DAORNC010000174.1:1230-1989 GCA_035440785.1 Rhabdaerophilum sp.
GTATCCAGCGGGCAGGGAGCGGCATGGAGAATCACGCGATCAACGGGCGGAACCTCGGCACCGCCATCGTCATCGGGTCGCTCGGAACGACGGTGCTCGGCATCGAACCCATTCTCCTCAGTGCCATGGTCCATGAAGGACGGATCGCGGAAACGACCGTCGGGGCACTGGTCACGACCGAACTGCTGGCCATCGCTATCGGCAGCGTCATCGGCACGCGCCTGCTGGCCCGCTTCGGAGCCCGCAGCGTCGCCGCGGGTGCCGGCCTTCTGACAGCAGCACTCAATGCGTGCACGATAGGTGTCAAAGGCGATCTGGCGTTGATCGCCACGCGCGGCGCGGCCGGCGCGATCGAAGGTATTTTAATGGCTCTCGCCCTCGTCGCGATCGCGCGAAGCAGGCACCCCGAGCGCGCCAGCGGTCTCTTCCTTGCCGCTCAGACCTTCATTCAATTCGTCGCCGTATCGCTCGCCCCCAGCCTTGCGCTCGAGGGATCGAACACCGATGGCTGCCTCGCCATCCTTTCGGGTTGCGGACTGGCAGCAGCACTCATCGCAACGATCGCACCTCGGCGGCTTGTCCCACCAGAACGCAAACACGGTGGCGGCGAACTCGGCCCACGCAGCTTCGTCGGCTTGGCGGCCGTCGGCGCCTTCACCGGAGCGACGCTATGCATATGGGGATATCTCGGCCTTTGGATCTCGCACAATGGCTTTCCGGCTGAACTTGAAAGCAGAGCCGTCGCGCTGTCGCTCGCCG
>DAORNC010000174.1:2014-3820 GCA_035440785.1 Rhabdaerophilum sp.
ACCTCGGCTCTCGTTTGCTGCCGCGCGCTACAATTCTCGCGAGCACTGCGCTCGCGATCCTCGTGCTATTGCTGATGCTGCACGCGCAGCATGATATACGCATCCTGTATGCGCTGAGCGCCGCCTTCAGTTTTCTCTGGCTCTTCACGCTTCCCGCCTTCGCCGGCCTCCTCGTCGAGATCGACCCGACCCGGCGCGCACTTCTTTATATCGCAGCGGTCCAGCTCGCGGGGGCCGCGCTGTTGCCAACGCTCGCGGGGATTGCCGTCGGTTATCACGGCATCGGGGGCGCCTTCTGGCTGGCGATAGGCGTGTTGGCGATCGCGATGGCGATCGTAGCCGGCCTGCACGCACCGCCTGCGAAAATCGAAAAGGAGGCGTGGCAGGAATGATCGCGAGTGACGACCGCGAAACCTTCAAATTTTCCTAAGCCACCACTTCGGATGCAGCATCCGATTCCTCGATCTCGCGCTGTACCAGAAACTCGGGCAGATAAGTCCGCATATGCGCAAAGCGCGCGCGCCGAACATATTCCTCCTCATGGTCGGGAAGATAGCCGTAGCGATGATTGTACAAGGCCCAGAGCGAGTCATTGAGAACGATCGTCTCGGTTACGCGATCAACGAGGCCCGGGATCTCCGGCAGGACGAAGCATTGCCGGATTTGCGCGATGGCACTCAATGCGAGTTCGCGGTCGAGCTCAAGGTCGCGCGCGCGTATCGTCCAGTTGCTTCCGGCACCGAAGATGATCTTTCGGGCCGCGACGTTCGCATTGTAGAAACAGCGCGATGCCTCGTAGCGAAAATCCACCAGACTCTGCCACGTCGCAAACGGCGTATCGGAGATGGGATTCATGCCATCCGAAAAAATGCCGAAATAGCGCTCCGCCAGCGCCGCGAAGACGTGCTGCGCGTCTGGAAAGAAGTGGTAGATAGAGGCAGGCGACATTTCCGCCTCTTCGGCAAGTGTATAAATACTGACATCGCCGGGCTCGCGGTCCTTCAGCACCCGCGCGGCTGCATCGAGGATCGCCTCGAACCGCTCCTGGCTCCGCTTCTGACGCGGCCTTCGGATTTGGGCTGGCCGGGCTGGAGGCTGGTCTTCAATCATAACGGGCGATCATTTATCCAATAATTACAGGGTCTGAGATAAAGCCTGCCCTAATCTCTCGGCCGTTGCAACCAGCCAGCGACTGCCCGACACGGCCTCCGCTGCCAGTATAGGCGCTGAAACGGCCGTCGATGCCAGCCTTCGCCAAACCAACTCCTAATTTGAAATATTCGATATTAGTGGAAACACCTCCACTCCATAGGAATGGTTATGCAACCGCTCGGCGAGATCGACCGCCGCTTCCGGTGAAGTCGGGATCATCGTAGCCGTGATCAGTAGCCAATCATCACGGCCTTGGTTTCGGTGAACGCCTCGACACCGGCCCGGCCGTTCTCGCGGCCGAGGCCGGATTGCCGGAAGCCTCCGAACGGCAGCGCGAATTCCATGCCCGCACCGTTCACCTTCACCGAACCAGCGCGCAGACGCTTCGCCATGGCGTGGGCGGCGGCGAGATCGCGCGTCCAGACATAGGCGGAAAGGCCATAGATGCTGTCGTTGGCACGGCGGGCCAGCGCATCGAAATCCTCATCCGAGAAGCGCATCACGCTGAGCACGGGGCCGAAAATCTCCTCGCGCACGATGCGCATGTCGGCGCGCGCGTCGACGAAGATGGTGGGGCGGACGAAATAGCCCGGCCCCTCGGGCGCGGTGCCGCCGGTGAGCTGCCACTTGAGCATCTGGCCTTCGGACGGCCCG
>DAORNC010000175.1:0-3795 GCA_035440785.1 Rhabdaerophilum sp.
ACGAGAATCTTGAGGTTGCGCCAGTTGCGCCCGGCGATGATTTCGCGCGCCATCACCAGAAGAAGGGCGAGCGGAAAAAGAAGCGCACCGATCGCCAGTATCAGCGGCGAAAGGCCTGTTGACGCCAGCACAACCCCGCGGCCCAGAAGCCAGAGCGCGAACAGGCCCGCGAGCGGCCAGCCGACAACCGGCAATCGCCCGGTCCAGTTCGGCACCGCCGTCAAAAGAAAACCTGCGATGACCGCCGGGACATAGCCGAACAGCAATTCATGGATATGCCAGTTTACCGGTGAAAACGCGCTCGGAAGCGCAATGAAACCCAGAAACCAAGGTGTCCAGAGCGCGATAAGCAGGGTTGCCAGCACGCCGGCGGAAAAGAAAAACGGTCGAAATCCGTAGCTCAGGAAAACAGGTCCGCGCCATGCCCTGAGCTGCTGCATCGTGGTTGCCATGATCCCTGATACCGTGAGTTTTGTCGCCCTATCGGGAGCAATCCAAAAATTGACGTTTCAGGTCTGGTTATCGTGCATCGGCTTGCCCGGCCTTGCGGGACATCAAATTCGCCGTCGGGTTTTCCGGAAAAAGAGGCGACGCTTTGCGCGCCGCCCCCGATATTTCAGAACCAGCCGCTCAGAAGAAGCCAAGTTTCTTCGGCGAATAGCTCACCAGCATGTTCTTGGTCTGCTGGTAGTGATCGAGCATCATCTTGTGCGTCTCACGCCCGATGCCGGATTGCTTGTAGCCGCCGAAGGCCGCATGCGCCGGATAGGCGTGGTAGCAGTTGGTCCAGACACGCCCCGCCTGAATGGCGCGCCCAAAGCGGTAGCAGCGGTTGGCATCGCGGCTCCAGACACCGGCGCCAAGGCCGTAGGGCGTGTCGTTGGCGATGGCGAGTGCGTCATCCTCGTCCTTGAAGGTGGTCACGGAAACCACCGGCCCGAAGATTTCCTCCTGGAAAACGCGCATCTTGTTATGGCCTTCGAGCACGGTCGGCTGGATGTAATAGCCGCCGGCCAACTCGCCCGGCATGATCCTGCGTTCACCACCAGTCAGGACCTTCGCGCCTTCCTGCCGGCCGATGTCGAAATACCCCAGGATTTTTTCGAGCTGTTCGGAGGAGGCCTGCGCACCCATCATCGTGCACATGTCGAGCGGTGAGCCCTGCATGATGGCCTCGACGCGCTTGAGCGCACGCTCCATGAAGCGATCATAGATGCTCTCGTGGATGAGCGCGCGGCTCGGGCAGGTGCAGACCTCGCCCTGGTTGACCGCGAACATCACGAAGCCCTCGATCGCCTTGTCGAGGAAATCGTCGTCCTCGGCCGCGACATCCTTGAAGAAGATGTTGGGGGATTTGCCGCCGAGTTCCAGCGTCACCGGGATGAGGTTCTGCGTGGCGTATTGCATGATGAGGCGGCCGGTCGACGTCTCGCCGGTGAACGCGATCTTGGCGATGCGGTTCGAGGAGGCCAGCGGCTTTCCCGCTTCCAGCCCGAAGCCGTTGACGATGTTAAGCACGCCTTTCGGCAGGAGATCGCCGATCAGCCCGACCCAGACCATGATGCCGGCCGGCGTTTGCTCGGCAGGCTTGAGCACCACGCAATTGCCGGCGGCGAGCGCAGGCGCGAGCTTCCAGGCGGCCATCAGGATCGGGAAGTTCCACGGGATGATCTGCCCGACGACACCAAGCGGCTCATGGAAATGGTAGGCGATGGTGTCGTTGTCGATCTCGCCGATCGAGCCTTCCTGCGCACGGATGGCACCGGCGAAATAGCGGAAATGGTCGATCGCGAGCGGGATATCGACGAGGGTTGTCTCGCGGATCGGCTTGCCGTTGTCCCAGGTCTCGGCCAGCGCGAGCGTGTCGAGGTTCTCTTCCATGCGGTCGGCGATCCGGTTGAGGATCAGCGCGCGTTCCGCCGGCGAGGTGCGGCCCCAGGCATCTTTCGCGGCATGGGCGGCATCCAGCGCCGCCTCGATATCGGCGGAATCCGATCGTGCAACCTCGCAGACCGGCAGGCCGGTGATCGGCGAGATATTCTCGAAATAGCGCCCGGATTTGGGGGCGCGCCATTCGCCGCCGATGAAGTTGTCGTAGCGTTTGGCGAAGGGCGCTTTCAACGCGATGTTGATATCGATTTTCGTCATGGTTTCTCTCCCTGGGCAACGCCGTCGAAATGCAGCGTTCGGGAGAGATCAATCGACGCATCAGGAGCGCGACGACAGAGGGGGAGTCCATCCGACCGGTCCCGACTGTCGCAGCTTTGCGACAGTTCCGGGTGGAATTAAGCGTTGCAGCGCAATCCGAGCCGGTTGAGCATTCGGTGCAGGGTTGCGCGCGAGATTCCGAGGTTGCGCGCGGCCTGGCTGACGTTGCCGGAGGCTCGAGCCAGGGCACGCTGGACAACCGCCCGTTCGGCCTGATCCAGCGTTTCGGGATCACCGCCAGTTTGCGCCATAATATCAATCGCCGGAATACGCCGCATCAGCGTGGTATTGGTGATGCCGAGCGCCAGCCGGGCGGCGCGGGTCGCCCCGATGACAAGATCATCCCTGTCGACGGCCAGCAAGGCACTGCCGCCCTTTTCAGCCCCGGCAGCGAGAACGATCCGCGCATTCGCAAACGCATGCGCGAAATGCTCGGCCTCGATCTTGCGGGCGGCATCGGCCACGGCCATCGCGATGAGATGCACGAACCCTTCGGTCAGGTCCGCCCGGCAGGACGAAACATCAAGGGCTGCCACGAGTTCGCCGTGCTCGTCGTAGATCGGCGCCGTCGTGCAGCTCAGGGCCGAATTCCGGGCATGAAAATGCTGGTCGCGGTGGATCGTCAACGCGCGGCTCTCCGCAAGGCAAGTGCCGATGCCGTTCGTCCCTTCATGCTCCTCGCTCCAGACTGTTCCGGTCCATAACCCCCATTGCTCGAAGGTGGCATCGTCGGCCGCCGCGCCGCGTCGATCAACGGGAACGCCATTGCGATCGGCAAGCAGCACCGAGCAGCCGACACCGCCGACAGCCTGAAACAACCGGTCGAGGCTTGGCTGCGCGGCGACCAGCAAGGGTTCCATCGACTGCCGAGCCTGCGCGAGTTCAATGTCGGAAAGGCGTTGCGGCGTAGCGGCGGTCGCCGGGTCCAGTTGATGCAGGCGGGCGCTGCGCTCCCAGGAGGCAATCAGAGGCGAGCGCGCGGATTTCCCGGAGCTGATCGCCGCCGTTATCTTGCCTGCATGTTCGGAGATGAACCCGGCATTCATTGCGTTTCCTCACGGGTCTTTTTATCGACCTCTTGCGCGCATTATCAGCGCAATTGCCGGCCTTCGGCAAGGACGCCTCGGCCAAACTACCCGATGTGATGAGGAGATCAGGTGGGAGCCCATTCCCGCGCGAGGGGCGGGAAGACCCGCAGCAGGTCGATGGCGCGGCAGGCAATCTGGTCGATGACTGCCTCGAGGCTGTCCGGGCGCAGGTAGAACGCCGGCACGGGCGGCATGACGACGGCGCCCATTTCCGTCACGGCCGTCATCGCGCGGAGATGGCCGAGGTGCAGCGGCGCCTCGCGGGCGACCAACACCAGCGGCTGACGCTCCTTGAGGCGCACATCCGCCGCACGCACCAGAAGATTGTCCGAGAGCGAATGCGCGATGGCGGCGAGCGAGCGCATCGAGCAGGGCGCCACGATCATCCCCGCGACCGGGAAGGAGCCGGAGGCGATGCTCGCGCCGACATTCCCGATATCGTGAACCTCCGTCACCATCGCTTCGAGACGGGCGGAAGCCGTCGCGTCCACCTCTTCGA
>DAORNC010000176.1:0-3651 GCA_035440785.1 Rhabdaerophilum sp.
TGGGAACTGGCCGGCTCCGAGGTCATTCTTTACGAGCCCGGCGGCGGAGTCGTCGCTCGCCTGCGTCAGGCAGGCGGGCAGAGCTACAGCGGCGCGACCGCAAAATCCGGTGCGCCGGTCACGTTGTCAAAGTAATCGAAAAATCATCCGGCGCGGGGCAAACCGGCGCCGGATCGCCGCCGTCAACCGGGGCGAGCCTGCGACCGGCGCGGCAGGAAAGCCCGCTTCTGGAAATCGAAAGCAAGGTTGGTGAGGGCTGCAGCATCGTCGATCGCCTCACGCAGGAGCGAGACGATGGTGCGGCGCGGCGCCTCGACCAGTGCCACCGACTCATCCAGTTCGAGCATGATCTCCGCAGCGAACTTGCGCGCGAGACCACGCATCGGAGCGTTGTTCTTCAGGCAGGTCATGTAAAGGCGGCTGAATCCGCGATTGCGCGCGGAGCGCAGGGCGCGCGCGAACAGGTTCGTGCCAATCCCGCAATTGCGCCATTCGTTGGCGACCGAGAATGCCAGCTCCGCTTCGCCGACGAAGAAATCGCCGATCGGCCGCAACTCGGCGACGCCGACGAGGGTGTCGCCGAGGAAGGCACCGTGAATAATCGCGTTCAATGTGATGCAACGAGAGGCATATTGCCGGATGAAGGCATCGCTTGTCGCCATGCCGAAGCGGCTGCGGCGGCTCTCGGCATCAAGCGAGAGAAGATGCGCTTCGAAAGCATCGTGATCCGTCATCTGGAGCTTTCGATAGCTCAAACGGTCGAGACTGGTTCTGGGCATGGCCCTGTTCCTAACCTTTACTGAGCGGGGACGGCAGCCCGGTTTTCATGGGCGCAGTCCCGATCGATTCATTCATCATTGCTGCAATGCAATATGCATTCCTTTTGTCAGAACCGTGGCAAGAGTCCCATCGTCTTGTGAAATTTGCAGGCTGAAAATTACGCTCCCCTGAAATTGCATAGCCGGTTTCGTTTCGTGTAATCTGCTTTCGCTTGTCCAAACCGGCGCCCCGTGCCAGACAACGGCGAACTGGACCGAGCCTTGCGGGATGGAAATGGGGCAGCCGATCGCGTCGCGTTATGCCAGCATGGTGGCCGAGGGGCGCATCGATCCCGATCCTGCGCAGAAGGAAATCGTCGAACGGCTCGCGCGACTGGCGGAGCGGCTGGAGTCGCACCGTCTTGCGCGAAAGGGCTCGGCGCTTGGTTGGCTGTTTGGCAAGAAGGAGCCTGCCGAACCGATCCGCGGCCTCTATCTCTGGGGATCGGTCGGTCGTGGCAAGACCATGCTGGTCGATCTCTTTCACGACAGCCTCAATGTCCAGCGCAAGCGACGCGCGCATTTCCATGCCTTCATGGCCGACGTTCATGCGCGGATTCACGAGTGGCGCCAGCGCGCCAAACGCGGTGAGGTGAAGGGCGAGGACCCGATCCAGCCGGTTGCGGAACAGCTCGCAGACGAAGCCTGGGTGCTCTGCTTCGACGAGTTCTCGGTGACGGATATTGCCGATGCGATGATTCTCGGTCGACTTTTCCAGGCCCTGTTCGCACGCGGTGTGGTGATTGTCGCGACGTCGAATGTCGAGCCGTCGCGGCTTTACTACAACGGGCTCAATCGCCAGCTCTTCCTGCCCTTCATCGCACTGATCGAGAAGCAGATGCAGGTGGTCCGCCTCGATGCGCGAACCGATTACCGGCTCGAGAAGCTTCAGGGGCATCCGGTCTATTATTCGCCGGCCGATGCGGCTGCCGAGGCGGCAATCGGTGCTCTGTTCGAGGAGCTGTCGGAGGGGCAGAACGCGGCACCGCGCCGGATAGACCTTGGCGGCCGGTTTCTGGAAATTCCTCGCGCGGCCGGAGGTGTCGCACGCGGTACTTTCGCCGATTTCTGCGAGAAGCCGCTCGGATCGGTCGATTTCCTTGCGCTGGCGCGGAATTTCCACACGCTCGTTCTCGAAGGCATCCCCCGCATCGACCCGGAAAAGCGCAACGATGCCAAGCGCTTCATCACGCTGATCGATATTCTCTACGAACATCACGTCAAACTGATTGCCTCAGCCGAGGTGGAGCCCCAGCATCTCTACCATGCCCCGTCAGGCCACGTCGCCTTCGAGTTCGATCGAACGGTTTCCCGCCTCATCGAGATGCGATCCGAGAGCTACCTTGCCCTGCCGCACGGCCGGCTCGACAGCGAGGCGAGCGGCGATACGACCGGGCTGGTGGAAACATGAGGGATGGCCCGACGCCGGAAGGAACGCGTGGCCGCATCCTCGTGGCGGCCTTGACGGAAATCCGGCAGATCGGTCTCGCGAGGATGCGGATTTCCGGTATCGCCGCCCGACTCGGCATGAGCCATGCCAACGTTTATCGCTACTTCTCCGACAAGGCCGCCATCGTCGACGCCATTCTCAACGATTGGCTTCGATCGCTTGAGATGCGACTCCAGGACATCGTCGAGGGGCCCGACCCAGCCGACGATAAGCTCGAACGGTTTCTCGCCACATTGACGCGCGGATATGCCGAGACGTTCCGACAGGATCCGGCGCTGTTCCGCCTGCTGGCCAGTGTCGCGGCGAACGGGGCCGAAGCCCAGCGCCATCGCCGTCGTGTGGAAAGCCTCGTCGAACGGATCGTCGAGGAGGGGATCGTCACCAGGCTGTTCCAGGGGGGGGATTCCCGGCGCCTCGGCACGCTGGTGCTCGACCTGACCCATCGATTCCGCGACCCGGCGGCGGTACAGGAAGCAAGCGGCGAGGAGGGGGCCGGTGACTCACGGCGCGATCGCGTGATCCGGGCCGCAATCCGTGCGATATCAGCGCGAAAATGATGTTTCAAATAACAAAATTTGATATTTGTAATAGAAAATTTTTGCTAAACTTTCGAGCTAATCGAGGGGTATCGAAAATTCATTGCATTGAAAAATAATGATCTTTTTGATCGCATGTGAAACCAATTCCTGAAATGGCACATGGGCTTTCTGAGCGTGCGATATGCGACGATCTTCGCGGTTGCCGTGGCCAGCAACTCGGATTAGTCGAGGGCTGCCCGATCGCACGGTCGGACAAATGAACCCGGGTGGCGCAAGCCGGGTAACCGGAGCGGCCACCGTCCTCGAAATTTCGGGCCTCGCGCTAGGCGTGGCCGCATTCTGTCAGGATAGAACCATGGCACGTCGTAAGATCGCCCTCATCGGTGCAGGCCAGATCGGCGGAACGCTCGCGCATCTCGCGGGCCTCAAGGAGCTCGGCGATGTCGTGATGTTCGACATTGCCGAGGGCATTCCGCAGGGCAAGGGCCTCGACATCGCCGAATCCGCGCCGGTCGACGGCTTCGACGCCGCCTACAAGGGCACGCAGGATTACGCCGACATCGCCGGGGCCGATGTCGTGATCGTCACCGCAGGCGTGCCGCGCAAGCCGGGCATGAGCCGCGATGACCTTCTCGGCATCAACCTCAAGGTGATGGAATCGGTCGGCAAGGGCATCGCGCAGTATTGCCCGAAGGCCTTCGTCATCTGCATCACCAACCCGCTCGATGCGATGGTCTGGGCGCTGCAGAAGTTCTCGGGTGTCAAGGCGAACAAGATCGTGGGCATGGCGGGTGTGCTCGACAGCGCCCGCTTCCGCACCTTCCTCGCCCGCGAGTTCAACGTC
>DAORNC010000177.1:0-1392 GCA_035440785.1 Rhabdaerophilum sp.
AGAATGAGGCACGTGTGATCGCGCCCTTGAATTCCTCGATCGCATTCGGTCGCGCCGATTTCTGGATCATGGTCGAAGCCGCCAATTCCTGCGGCCACTTCGCCCAGGTCAACTGCTCGTCACCGAGCAGGGTCCCCATCGCAAGATCCTGTTTTGCAACAAGAACTTCCGTCAATGGCGTCTGGGCCGGCGGGGGCGCCGCAGTCACCACGGGCGGGGGCGCGGGCTGGCGTCCGGAGAGCATCAAGGCGAGGAGACCGGCGATACCGGCGACACCTGCGATGGCGATACGAGCGGGCTTCATCTCAAACAGACCCTTCAACGGCGGCGTGGAACGCCTTGGGTCTATTTCAGCAGCCAATCATCAAGGTATGGTTAATCGAGCCTTGAAAATCGTCCTTTATCGAACGTAAACGCGGCTTCAACCACCCGCGACGGCCGTCCAGATCTGGGTCTGCGGGTAGACGACGAGCCCGGCCGCCGCGAGCGCGATGCCATAGGGAATGCCCGTCTTGTGATGGTGGAGACGCGAGATCCAGCCGATCTTCATCGCGAATTCCGGCAGGAGAAAAGTCCGGCCGTAGAGGATCGCGAGCGTCAGCAAGCCGCCGAAGATCGACGCGAAGAGGACATATTCCAGCAGCACGCCGAAACCGCACCACAGGCCCGTCGCCGCCGCGAGCTTGGCGTCGCCGCCGCCGATCCAGCCGAGCACGAACATGGTGAAGGTAATCGCCAGCACTGCGAGCCCGGCACCCAGGTGCATCCCGAAGACCTTCAGGGGCATGCCGGTAAGGATCGCCATCGCGACGAAACCTGCCACGAGCAGCAGCGAGACCCGGTTGGGAATCGTCATCGTCAACATGTCGCTGACCGCCGCGAAGGCCATCAGCGCCGGAAAGAATAACAGAAGAAGCGGATCGAGCGTCAAGGAACAGGTTCCCGGTTTCGGCGCCGGACGGCGGAATAGGTGACAAGTCATGCCTTTTAGCGCATCTCTCTGGCCATTCGGTTAATGCGCGGGAGAAGGGCCATGGAGGCCGCCGGCACGATCATCCTCGAAGGCCTGGGCTGGCGCATCCCCGAGCGTCTTGTCGAGATGAAATTCATCCGGGCGAGCGGCCCGGGCGGGCAGAACGTCAACAAGGTCTCGACGGCGGTCGAGCTGCGCTTCGATCTGGCGCGCGCGCCACTCCATCCCAACCACAAGGCTCGGATGGTGAAGGACGCCGGCGATCGTCTGACTCTGGACGGAACGCTCATCCTCAAGTGCGACCGTTTCCGCTCGCAGGAGCGCAACCGCGAGGATGCACTCGCGCGCCTCAAGGCAATGCTGGACAAGACGCAAGTTCCGCCGCGACCGCGCATCGCCACCAAACCGACCAAGTCCTC
>DAORNC010000177.1:1404-2772 GCA_035440785.1 Rhabdaerophilum sp.
AGAAAAGACCGGCCGCGCCTCCATCAAGGCCGGGCGGGGAAAGGTGCAATTCGACTAGGCGCCTACGCCGGCGGCGTGAAGGCGCGGCGTTTCGCCAGCAGCGGCTCGCGACACTGGCACCCCTCGAGATGGTCGTTGACGAGGCCCATCGCCTGCATGAAGGCGTAACAGGTCGTGGGGCCGACGAAGGTCCAGCCCCGCTTTTTCAAGTCTTTCGAGAGCCGCGTCGAAGTGGGCGTCTGCGAGGCGGCACGCAGCTCCGCCTTGTTGAAACGCGTCGGGCGTTCGTCGGGCCTGGGCTCGAACCGCCAGAAATAGGCGGCGAGCGAGCCAAACTCGCGCTTCATCTCCGACGCGCGGGAGGCGTTGTTGATGGTCGAGACGATCTTGCCGCGGTGGCGGACGATGCCCGCATCGGCGAGCAGCCGGGCGATATCGTTTTCATCGAAACCCGCGACCTTCTCGACATCGAATCCGCTGAAAGCCGCTCGGAAATGCTCGCGCTTGCGCAGGATCGTCAGCCAGGAGAGGCCGGACTGGAAGCCTTCGAGACAGATTTTCTCGAATAGGCGTCGGTCGTCCGTGACTGGATGCCCCCATTCCTCATCGTGATACCGGCAGTATTCCGCATCCGTGCCCGGCCACCAGCAGCGGATGGCCCCGGCCTCGTCGGCGATCAACCCCTCCGCCAGCATCGCGTCACACGTCGAGATTCGAGACCGAGAGCGCGTTCTCCTGGATGAAGGCGCGGCGCGGCTCGACCACGTCACCCATCAGCCGCACGAAGATATCCTCAGCTTCCGCGACATCCCGGAGCTTGACCTGAAGCAGCGAGCGGACGTTGCGATCGAGAGTCGTCTCCCAGAGCTGCTGGGCAGTCATCTCACCAAGGCCCTTGTAGCGCTGCATTGACAGGCCCTTGCGGGCAATGGTGGAGATGGCGTCGAACAGGCCGAGCGGGCCATAAACGGCAGGATCGTCGTTGCGGCGGATCAGCCGCGCCGGTTTGCCGTAGAACTCCTGGAGGCTGGCGGCCCTTTCATCGAGCTTGCGGGCCTCGGCCGAGCCGAGCAGACCGGCATCGAGCACCGCAGCCTCGGTGACGCCGCGCAGGGTGCGCCGAAAAACGAAGCCGCCGTTTTCGACCGCACCGCTCCAGCCCTTCTCGAGATCGTCCGAAATCGCATCAAGCCGACGCGCGACATAGGCCGCAGCCTCGGCGGCAGCTTCCGGACGCTCCATCAGGCCGGGCGAGAGCGCGCCGGCGATTGCCGCCTGCTCGACGACCTTGCGGTCATAGCGCGAGTGAAGCGCACCCATCACCTGCCGGACAAGCCGCGCCTCCTCGATCGCACGGCGCAGATCCTC
>DAORNC010000177.1:2854-3506 GCA_035440785.1 Rhabdaerophilum sp.
CGTCCTTGAGATAGGTCTCGGACTTGTTGCGCATCGCCTTGTAGAGAGGCGGTTGGGCGATGAAGATATGCCCGCGCTCGATCAGTTCCGGCATCTGCCTGAAGAAGAAAGTCAGCAACAGCGTGCGGATGTGCGAACCGTCGACGTCCGCGTCCGTCATGATGATGATCTTGTGGTAGCGGAGCTTGTCGGGATTGAACTCCTCGCGACCGATGCCGGTGCCGAGTGCTGTAATCAGCGTGCCGATTTCCTGACTGGAGAGCATCTTGTCGAAGCGCGCGCGTTCGACGTTGAGGATCTTGCCGCGCAGGGGCAGAACCGCCTGGAACAGCCGGTCCCGGCCCTGCTTCGCCGAGCCGCCCGCTGAATCGCCCTCAACCAGCAGGAGTTCGCACTTGGCGGGATCGCGCTCCTGACAGTCGGCGAGCTTGCCGGGGAGCGAGGCGATGTCGAGTGCGCCCTTGCGGCGCGTGAGTTCGCGTGCCTTGCGCGCTGCCTCGCGCGCAGCAGCGGCCTCAACCACCTTGCCGACGACGGTTCGCGCCTCTCCGGGGTTTTCCTCCAGCCACTGGCTCAGCGCTTCGTTCATCACGCTCTCGACCACGGGGCGCACCTCAGAGGAGACGAGCTTGTCCTTGGTCTGCGACGAGAA
>DAORNC010000178.1:0-3416 GCA_035440785.1 Rhabdaerophilum sp.
ATCGAACGACATCATGGCCGGAATCACCGAGGTGCTGGCCTATGGCACGGCGGTTGTGGTCGAGCCGGTATGACATCGCGCTTCGATGCCCAGTTGGGGCTGGGGCTGGTGGGGATCGGCCGCCCGTGGGGCGCGCATGCCGCGCCACCTGCGGAAGCCGATGTAAGGCGGCTCCTCGAGGCGGCTTTCACGCTCGGCGTGAAGGTTTTCGACACGGCTCCGGCCTACGGGACCAGCGAGCGCCTGCTGGGCGCGTTCCTCCGGACCCTCACGCGGGAGGAGCGGGAAGGGGTATTCATCGCCACCAAGTTCGGCGAGCATTGGAACGACGACGGCACGACGCGCGTCGATCATTCCTACGAGGCGCTGATGCGCTCGCTCGACCGCTCGGTCGAACTCCTGCGCGATATCGATCTCCTTCAAGTTCACAAGGCGAGCCGCGCGGCGCTTGAGAACAGCGACCTGCGCTGGGCATTGGAGGCCGCGCAGGCGATGGATATTCCGCAGTTCGGGGCCTCGGTCAGCGATTCCGATGCCGGGCGGCTCGCCATCGGCATGGGATTTCACTGGTTGCAGTTCCCCTATAACCGGCAGAACACCGCGCTGGCGGATCTGCTGCCGGAGGCTCGCGCGGCCGACATCCGCCTGATGACCAACCGGCCGCTCGCGACCGGGGCGATGCTGGCGGACAAATCGCCGGAAGCACGCGCCACCGCAGCGCGGGATGCCTATGCATTTGTGCTCGAAGGCAATCCGGATGGCGTCGTTCTCGGCGGCACCACGTCGCCGGCGCACCTCGAGGCCAATTTCAAGGCGTTCAATGAGGCGTTGGCTTTGGGTGAGCGTTGACGACGCAACGCAAAAAACCATGCCGCCGGGTCTTGTTTGGCAAACCCGGAACGTGATAGGGACCATCCCGCGCTAGGGGAGTAGCTCAGCTGGTTAGAGTGGCGGTCTCCAAAACCGTAGGTCGTGGGTTCGAATCCCTCCTCCCCTGCCATGATTTTCCGACGTTTCTGTCTGCCGGTGCGCGTTGCGGATAAACCGCTCGGGCGTGGGTGCCGCGCGTCGGCAATCTCGAAGAGCGGGGATTTGGGCATGAACGAACCGGATGCGAAGGAGAAGGCCGCCATCGTTGACGAGGCGATCGTCTCACGCCGCTCGATCCGGGCCTTCCTGCCGACGCCTGTGCCGCGCGCGGAGATCGAGACGATACTCGAGGTCGCCGCGCGAGCGCCGAGCGGGACCAACATGCAGCCGTGGAAAGTGATCGTGCTGACCGGCGAGGCGCTGAAGGTCTTCGGCGCGGCGATCGAGGCGCGTGCGCTTTCGGGGGATACCGGCGAAGCGCAATATCGCTACTACCCGCCACAGTTCCGCGAGCCCTACCTCTCCCGCCGCCGCAAGGTGGGGTGGGACCTCTATTCGAGCCTTGGAATCGCACGCGGCGAGACCGAGAAGATGGTGCGCCAGACCGCGCGGAACTTTATCTTCTTCGATGCGCCGGTCGGCCTCGTCTTCACCATTGACGCCGACCTCGAACTCGGCAGCTGGCTCGACTACGGGATGTTCCTGGAGAACATCATGATTGCGGCCCGGGGGCGGGGACTCGATACCTGCGCGCAGGCGGCCTTCGTGCATTATCACAAGCCCATCCGCACCATGCTCGGCCTGACGGAGCAAGATCACATCGTCTGCGCGATGGCACTTGGCTATGCCGACATGACGGCGCCGGAAAACAATTTTCCGACGGAGCGCGAGCCGGTTGCAGGCTTCGCACGCTTCATGGATGAATTGCCCTGAGCGCCGGCATGGATTGATCGAACATGGGCCGGCCAGCAAAGGGAGTGGGCCGATGGCCGAGAGCGAGCAGTTCGAAAAGGGTCTCAAGGTGCGCCGGCAGGTGCTGGGCAGCGACTATGTCGATGGCTCCATCGCGAATGCCGATGATTTCATGATGGCGTTCCAGCGCATCACTACCGAATGGTGCTGGGGCTATGCCTGGACGCGCGACGGCCTCGACCTCAAGACCCGCTCGATGCTCAACCTCGCGATGCTGACCGCGCTCGGCAAGCCGACAGAGATCAAGCTGCATGTAAAAGGCGCGCTCACCAATGGCGTTACGGTGGAGGAGATCAAGGAAATCCTCTTGCACGCAACCGTCTATAGCGGCATTCCGGCTGGCCTCGAGGCGTTCAAGGCTGCCCACGAGGTGTTGATAAAAGAAGGCGCGCTTGAGGGGGCATGAGGCCTATTGTTCTTGCCCTAGAAGGATGAAATTAATGTTATGTTCGGGAGTGTTCCTCGCATAAACTCGGGCGCGTGTTCGCGCTTGCGGTGGATACATCGGGCAGGACCGATGTATCCCCGGTTTCAGACCTGCTTCTTGCGGGCGGATTTCACGATTTCCTCGACCCGGTTGAGGATTGGTTCCGGCGCCTTGGTGAAATCCGGGTTGAAGCCCTTGAGGTCGTCCGTCAGGATGCGGATATCGGCGTCCATGCGCGAGAGTTCGGGCGCGGACAGCTCTGATTGCTGTTTCTTCAGCGCCACTTCCAACCGGTAGAGCACGTCCAGGAGCTTGCCACGACGCTCGTCCGGCAACGGCAGTTGTGTTGTGTCGTTATGGGCGAGGCGGTGATAGCCCTCGGCGAGATCGGCCGAACGCGGCAGGTAACTTGCGAAGAAGCGCCGGGCGAGGCCGAGCTTAACCGGTTCCGCCATCAGCTTGGCGTGGATCTGGTCGGCGGCATCCGCGAGTGCGCGAAACTGACGGGCAATCGCGGCATCGCCGATCGAGCCGGCGGCGCCACGGATGCGGCCGATATCGTGCTTGGCCTCCAGCAGCAGATCGAAATGCGCCGGTGGCGAATAGGCCTCGGCCGGGTAGCTCGGCGGCTCCTCGCGCACGACGCGCGCTTCGATCGTTTCCTCACGCCGTTCCTTGCGGGCCCAACGCGCCAGCGTCATCCAGCCGATGAAGGCGAAGATGATCGGCGCGAACCCGAGCGTCGTCATGCCCAGCGCCGTCAGGAGCAGAAGGGAGAAAAACACGAACGGGGCCAACGCGGCGGCAAAGGCGAGGGCAGTCAAACCGCGAAACAAGGTCGTTCTCCCCAACGGTCCGGACCCGGCCCAGAAAATACCGTTTCAAGAGATAAGGCTCGCTCGCGCGCACGCAAGGGCAAGGTGGTCGGTCGGCGCGAAAATCGTCTGATTTTCCGCCTTTTGAAAACAGAAATTGACGAAAGGCGGCGGAGGCACTAAGCAGCTTTTATTCCACGACATCTGAAGCGCCGACCAACCCGCCAGCGGGAACGAGGCGTCGCAGCCGGGAAACAGGAAAACGCCTTCCGCTGGCGCATCGGTCGATCTTGCAGCGGCGCGCCTTCATGCCGATATCCGGCGGGGCCAAC
>DAORNC010000179.1:0-2405 GCA_035440785.1 Rhabdaerophilum sp.
CGTGTATCCGAAGAACGATCTCGACTACACCTCGAACTTCCTGCGCATGTGCTTCGCCGTGCCGTGCGAGGAATACAAGGTCAATCCGGTGCTGAGCCGCGCGCTCGACCGGATTTTCATCCTGCATGCGGACCATGAGCAGAACGCCTCAACCTCGACCGTTCGCCTCGCGGGCTCCTCGGGCGCCAACCCCTTCGCCTGCATCGCCGCCGGCATCGCCTGCCTCTGGGGTCCGGCGCATGGCGGTGCCAACGCAGATGCTTCAGGAGATCGGCTCGGTCGACAACATTCCGAAGTATATCGCCAAAGCGAAGGACAAGAACGATCCGTTCCGCCTGATGGGCTTTGGTCACCGCGTCTACAAGAACTACGATCCGCGTGCCAAGATCATGCAGAAGACCTGCCACGAAGTTCTCAACGAGCTTGGCATCAAGGACGATCCGCTGCTCGACGTTGCGGTGGAGCTGGAGCGCATCGCGCTGTCGGATCCCTACTTCGTCGAGAAGAAGCTCTATCCGAACATCGATTTCTATTCGGGCATCACTCTCAAGGCGATGGGCTTCCCGACCGACATGTTCACGGTGCTCTTTGCCCTCGCCCGCACGGTCGGCTGGATCGGCCAGTGGAAGGAAATGATCGAGGATCCGTCCCAGCGCATCGGTCGCCCGCGCCAGATTTACACGGGTGCGCCGCGCCGCGATTATGTGCCGATGGCCCAGCGTCGCTGACCTTCACGAGCGATTCGTCGACGATCTCAGAGGGCGCCTTCGGGCGCCTTTTTTGTCGAACACGCAGATTTCAAAGGGGTTTTGCCGGCTCAACTGCCGCAACGGAAGGTATTCTTAACGATATCGTGCACCTCCTTGTAGACCAGAATGGCGCAAGGAGGTTGGGATGAGACTCCATGGATTGATCGGTCTGGCCTGTGGCATTGCCCTGTCGGCAGGCATCGCGAGTGCCCTTGTCAATTTCAGAACGACGTCGGCCTATGATGCCCACGCCGAGTCCAGCAGCACTCTTCTCTCCTCCATGCGCCAGCACATGACGGCGGACATGATGCACGACAACCTGCGCGGCACCGTGTTCAGGGCGCTCTATGCGATGCAGGCGGACGACAGCGCCGGCGCGATGGAAGCCGAATCCGATCTCAAGAAATCAATTGAAGCCTTCCGCGCCGCCATCGCGGCGCAGGAAAAGCTGTCGCTTCCCGAATCGATCCGGGAGCAGGTAGGCAAGGTCAAGGGACCGCTCGAAGCCTATATCACCAAAGCGCAGAAGGTTATTTCTCTCGCTTCTGCCAAGGATCGCGACCGCGCGGTGACCGAACTTGGAGAATTCACCTGGGCGTTTGAAGTCCTTGAGAAGGACATGGCACTGGTGGCCGAGCGCATCGAAAGCGCGAATGCCGAGGCAAACCTCGAAGCCAAGGCGCTTGCTGCTCGATCGAACTTGATCAACTGGGCGATGTTCGCGGCCGCGGCAGTGCTGTTCTGCGGCGTTTTCCTGCTGTTCCAGCTCTTTGTCTCGCGGCCGCTCGCCCGGATGATGGAGAGCCTTGGCCGCCTGGCTCGCGGTGAAAGCGATACGGCCGCATTCCCGCCAAGCCGCATCCGCGAGATTGCCCAGCTGGGCGAAGTGACGGGTGTGTTCCGGGAGGCCACCCTTCGCAACGCGGAGCTGGAGCAGGAGCGCGAGGCCTTGCGCACGCGCAGCGAAGGCGAACGCTCGACCCAGCGCGAGGAGATCGCGCTCGAACTGGAACGTAGCATCGGCGACGTGGTCGAGAACCTCGGCGGCAGCGTGACCCGGCTCGGGGCAGCGGCCGAAGCGATGAACCAATCTTCCCGGCAGACGACGCAACAGGCCGTGGCCGTTTCGGCGGCTTCCGAGCAGACCTCGCTCAACCTGCAATCGCTCGCCGCCGCGACCGAGGAACTCTCGGCCTCGGTGGAAGAAATCGACCGCCAGATCCGCTTCTCGACCGATAAGGCCAAGGAGGCTGCGGTCAAGGCGGATCAGACCGTCGAGCGTGTGACCACCCTGACGCAGGCCACGCAGCGGATCGGCGATATCGTCGGTATCATCCGGGAGATCGCCGAGCAAACCAACCTCCTGGCGCTTAACGCGACAATCGAGGCTGCGCGGGCCGGAGAGGCCGGCAAGGGGTTCGCCGTCGTCGCGTCCGAGGTGAAGACCCTCGCCGCGCAGACCGCGAAGGCCACGCAGGAGATCAGCGGCCAGATTGCCGAGATCCAGCAGGCGACCGACGCCGCGACACATGTGATCGCCGAGATCACCGACGCCGTCCGCGAGATCAACACGATTTCCGAGAAAACGGCGGCCTCAATCGGCGAACAAGGCTCAGCGACCCGCGAGATCGCCCGCAATGTCCACGCCCATCCGAC
>DAORNC010000179.1:2594-3310 GCA_035440785.1 Rhabdaerophilum sp.
CGTCCGGGTCGAGAAGGAAGCACTCCCTCAGGCCATGCGGGCGATCGAGGCTTTCGCGCAGCACATCGTAGCCATGCTGGCGCGCCCGCACTTCTGCCTTGTCGGGGTCGCATTCGAACAGTCTGAGTTCCACGCCGCCGCCCCGTGCACCGTTTTCGGGCAGGAGCGAGAGCATCGGGTGAGCGCCGTAGGTGGAATCCTCGTGGATCTGCACCATCACCCCTCCGAGGCGGAAGAGACCGAAGCCATCCCCAAGCCGAATTTGCGTGAACCCCAACACCTGCGTCAGGAAAACGGCCGTTCGCGCACCGTTCCGCACCAGCAGGTTGACACCGAATGGCGTCAACGCACGGCCGATTTCCGCACCCGTCGCGCTCGCGAAATCGGGTTCGTCCATCACTCCACCGTGACACTTTTCGCCAGATTGCGCGGCTGGTCGACGTCTTTCCCCATCACGACGGCGGTGTGATAGGCGAGAAGCTGCACGGGCACCGCATAGACGATCGCGGCAAAGTCCGGCGCCATCTCCGGCATCTCGATTTCCGCCATCGTCGCGATCGCGGCCGCCTCGCCTACGCCCCTCGGACCGATCAGCACGATTTCTCCACCACGGGCCGAGACCTCCTGAATGTTCGAGACGGTTTTCTCGAACCAATGGTCCTTCGGCGCGAGCACGATGACCGGCAGGGTCTCGTCGATGAGCGCGATCGGACCAT
>DAORNC010000180.1:0-3280 GCA_035440785.1 Rhabdaerophilum sp.
CAGGATGGTCTGGCTCGGCACCATGACGCCGAGGTCGATCACCTCGTAATTGTTGCACTGGAGCACGACGCCGACGATGTTCTTGCCGATATCGTGCACGTCGCCCTTCACCGTCGCCATGATGATCTTGCCGGCAGCAGGCATCTCGGTGAGGCCGGAGGCGCGCTTTTCCGCTTCGAGATAGGGCTGGAGATAGGCGACGGCGGCTTTCATCACGCGCGCCGATTTCACCACCTGCGGCAGGAACATCTTGCCCGCGCCGAAGAGATCGCCCACCACGTTCATGCCGGCCATCAGCGGGCCTTCGATGACGTGCAGCGGCTTTTCGGCCCCCTGCCGCGCGGTTTCGGTATCCTCCTCGATAAAGGCGGTGATACCGTTCACCAGCGCATGTTCGAGCCGCTTCTCGACGGGCAGTTCCCGCCAGACGAGATCCTGCGTCTTCACCTCGCCCTTGCCGTCACCCTTGAAGCGGGGCGCGGCATCGAGGAGCCGCTCGGTCGCGTCCCGACGGCGGTTGAGGACGACATCCTCGCACAATTCGCGGAGTTCGGGATCGAGGTTGTCATAAACCGCGAGCTGGCCGGCGTTGACGATGCCCATATCCATGCCGAGCCGGATCGCATGATAGAGGAACACGCAGTGCATCGCCTCGCGTACCGGCTCGTTGCCACGGAAAGAAAACGAGAGGTTCGAGATGCCGCCGGAGATATGTGCGTGCGGCAGGTTCTCGCGGATGAACTTCGTCGCATCAAGGAAATCGACGCCGTAATTGTCGTGCTCCTCGATGCCGGTCGCCACAGCGAAAACGTTCGGATCGAAGATGATGTCCTCGGGCGGAAAGCCGACGTCCTTCGTCAGGATATCGTAGGCGCGTCGGCAGATCTCCGCCTTGCGCGCGTAAGTATCTGCCTGCCCCTTCTCGTCGAAGGCCATGACGACGACCGCCGCGCCATAAGCGCGTACCTTCCGCGCTTCGGCGACGAACTTCTCGACGCCCTCCTTCATCGAGATCGAATTGACGATGCCCTTGCCCTGAATGCACTTCAGGCCTGCTTCGATGACATTGAACTTCGACGAATCCACCATCACCGGCACGCGGGCGATATCCGGTTCGGCCGCGACGAGGTTGAGGAATTCGACCATCGCCTTTTCCGAATCGAGCAGGCCCTCGTCCATGTTCACATCAATGACCTGTGCGCCGTTGGCGACCTGATCGCGCGCGACATCGAGTGCCTCGGCGAGCCGGCCTTCCTTGATGAGCTTCCGGAATTTCGCCGAGCCGGTGACGTTCGTGCGCTCGCCGACGTTCACGAAAGGAATGGTTTCGTCGAGCACGAAAGGCTCCAACCCGGAAAGCCGCAGCAGCGGCTTGATGTTGGGGATCGCACGCGGGGCCTTGTTCTTCACGGCTTCAGCGATGGCGCGGATGTGATCGGGCGTCGTGCCGCAGCAACCGCCGACAAGATTGACGAGGCCGCTCTCTGCGAATTCGCCGATCAGGGCCGCTGTCGCCGCAGGGCTCTCGTCGTAGAGGCCGAACTCGTTCGGCAACCCTGCATTCGGATAGGCGCAGATGAGGGTATCCGCGACGCGGGAGATCTCGGCGATATGCGCGCGCATCTCACGCGCGCCGAGCGCGCAGTTGAGACCGATCGAGAACGGATCGGCATGGCGCAGCGAGTGCCAGAAGGCGGTCGGCGTCTGGCCGGAAAGCGTGCGCCCGGAAAGATCGGTGATCGTGCCGGAAATCATCACAGGGAGCGGATTACCGGTCTTCTCGAACACCTGATTGGCGGCGAACACCGCAGCCTTGGCGTTGAGCGTATCGAAGATTGTCTCGACCAGGATGAGTTCCGCACCGCCATCGACCAAGCCCTGGATCTGTTCACCATAGGCGGCGGCAAGATCGTCGAACGAAACCGCGCGGAAGCCCGGATTGTTCACATCCGGCGAGATCGAGGCCGTACGGTTGGTCGGCCCCACAGCACCGGCGACGAAACGTCGCCGCCGGTCCTGCTTCTCGGCCAACACCGCTGCTTCGCGTGCAAGGCGCGCGCCCTCACGGTTCAACTCGTAGGCGAGCGCTTCCATGCCGTAATCGGCCTGTGCGATGGTCGTCGAGGAAAAGGTATTGGTTTCGACAATATCCGCGCCCGCGAGAAAATATTCGAGGTGAATATCGCGGATCGTATCGGGTTGCGTGAGGATCAGCAGGTCGTTGTTGCCCTTGAGCGGATGGTTCCATTGTGCAAAGCGCGGTCCACGGAAATCCTCCTCCGAGAACTTGCGGTTCTGGATCTCGGTACCCATTGCACCATCGAGAACAAGGATACGCTCACGGGCGGCGGCGGCGAGAGCGGCGCGGATTTCCGCGCCATCAGCTTTGAACGTCATGATCGGGTTCCGGCCTCAGGCGGCAATCTGGGAAGGTTCTGGGCGCAAGCCCAGCATGTGACAGATGGCAAAGACGAGATCGGCCTTGTTCATCGTGTAGAAGTGGAACTCGCTCACGCCGCGATCGAGGAGATCGAACACCTGCTCGACCGCAACCGCGGCGGCGACGAGTCGACGCGTCTCAGCATCGTCGTCGAGCCCCTCAAAACGCGCGGCAAGCCAGTCCGGCACGTCGGTGCCGCAGCGTCGGGCGAAGCTGGCAGCGGTCTTGAAGTTCTGCACGGGGAGGATGCCCGGCACGATCTCGATGTCGATGCCTTTCGCCCGCACCTTGTCGAGATAACGGAAGTAATGATCGTTATCGAAGAAGAACTGCGTGATCGCCCGGGTCGCGCCGGCATCGATTTTACGCTTGAGAAGATCCAGCTCCGCTTCCAGCGAGGGGCTGTCTGGATGCTTCTCGGGGTATGCGGAGACTGCGACCTCGAAATCGCCGATCGCCTTGATTCCCGCGACGAGCCCCACCGAAGACTGATAACCCTCGGGATGCGCCTCGAACGGCGTGCCGAGCCCGGTGACGGGGTCGCCACGCAGCGCGACGATGTGGCGTACGCCGGTTTCCCAATAGGCGCGGACGATCTCGTCCGTCTCCGCCTTGGTGGCAGCGACGCAGGTGAGGTGCGCGGCCGGCTTCAGGCTGGTCTCATCGAGAATGCGCTTCACGGTCTGGTGCGTGCGTTCCCGCGTCGAGCCACCTGCGCTCCCCGGCGCTCAGCCGGCGCGCCTGTACTCGGCGACCTGGGCGCGGACGAAGTCCTCGATCGGCGTCAGCCGCACCGGCCCAGTCGCCAGCGATCCAAGCGCCAGCAGCGCGACCAGCACG
>DAORNC010000181.1:0-676 GCA_035440785.1 Rhabdaerophilum sp.
AACAGGCCTTTCGCCGCTGATACTGGCGATCGGTGCGGTTCTTTTTCCGCTCGCCCTTCTTCTGGTGATGGTGCGCGAAATCATCGCCGGGCGCAACTGGCGCAACCTCAAGATTCTCGTGCCGCTCCTTCTGATCCTCCTCGCTCAACTCGGCTTTCACTATGAAATTGCCCGGTTCGGCGGCAGCGAGATCGCGACGCGGCTCGGCATTGCCGCCACGATGATGCTGATCATGATCGTTGGCGGCAGGATTGTCCCCAGTTTCACCCGCAACTGGATCAAGCGCGGGAATCCCGGCCGCGAACCGAAGGAATTCGGCCGCTTTGACATCCTTTCGATGGGCATCGGCGGCATCACACTCGCGGGATGGGTGGTCATGCCCCTGATTGGCCGGGCGGCCCTTCCACTCGGTATCCTCCTGCTGATAGCCGGCGCCGTCCACGCCGTCCGCCTCGCGCGCTGGGCACCGGACCGCACCCTCGCCGAACCGCTGGTCGCTGTGCTGCACTTTGCTTATGCTTTTGTTCCGATAGGGCTTTTTCTTTCCGGCATCGCCGGCGTCACGGGTGACCATGGCTGGCATCCGGCGGCGATCCATGCCTGGACGACAGGCGCGATCGGGCTGATGACCCTCGCCGTGATGACGCGCGCGAGCCGGGGGCACTCCGGTCGATCT
>DAORNC010000181.1:692-3185 GCA_035440785.1 Rhabdaerophilum sp.
GGGCACGACGATGATCTACCTCGCCGTTGGCCTTGCCGCGCTGGCCCGGATTGCCGTAGCGCTTCTGCCGGCAACGACGATGTGGCTTCTGCCGCTCTCAGGCCTGCTCTGGTGCGTCGGCTTCCTCAGCTTTGCCATCCTTTATGCACCAGTCCTTTTGTTGCCGGCGCTGCGGCACTAGCGAGGACGCGTGCCGGCCACGAGGCGCTCATCTACTCCTGATATCGGCTCAGGACAGAACAAGGGTTAAGGCCTAAGACATCTGCGAAAAGCCAAGTTGCAAAACGTGCGGCATCCACGCACGTCCCGGCGTTGCTGAAGGCATACACGTCCTATCGATGCTCGCTTCAGAGGTCGCCATAATTGACCAAAGGCGACCGCTTTGGAGGGCGCTGACCAGACCACGCCAACCATTCTCGAAAGTTTGAAATCCCCGCTACTCGCCTTGACGCGCTGTCGTCTTGAGCTTGTGCCCAACCTCAGCGATGGCTTGCAAGGCTGGCACCAGATCGTGCCCGAGGGCCGTCAGCGAATATTCGACCGACGGCGGCTTCGTCGGCTGAACATGGCGCAGGATAACGCCTCGGCCTTCAAGCTCCCGCAGGCGCTGCGAAAGCACCTTGGCCGAAACAAACGGGATATCGACCCGCAACTCGCTGAAACGCCGTGGTCCGGCGCGAAGATACCAGATCACATGGGGCGCCCAGGCCCCGGCAATGACCGCCATGCACTCGCCGAGGGCGCAACGCTCAGGCGGTGGCGCGCTTTGATTTTTGCGAACCTTGAGGCTCATGAAGTCACCAGGTTACTGCGAGGAAACTCAAAAGAGAAGTAACCAAGAGAAACCACGTTGGCAACAGATACCGGTCTGTCTAGGGTCCCGGCATCCAACACCAACCGAGGTTATCTCATGCGACTCTATTTCAAGCCCGGCGCTTGCTCGCTCTCGTCCCGGATCACGATGACCGAACTCGGCGTGCCCTTCGAGGCCGTTCGTGTCGATACCGAAACCGGCAAGACCGAAACAGGAGCCGATTTCCGCGCCATCAATCCGAAGGGCTATGTTCCGGCGCTGGAAATTGCGCCGGGAACCATCATCACGGAGAACCCGGCGATCCTCCAGTATCTCGCCGACACTCATCCGGATGCGCGCCTTGCACCTGCCGCCGGCACGCTGGAGCGGGCCCGGCTTCAGGAATGGCTGAACTTCACCTCGTCCGAATTGCACAAGGCGTTCGCGCCTTACTTTGGCGGACGCGCATTGGAAGGCGCCGAGAAGGAGCGCGCGGAAGCCAATCTTGCGCGGCGGATCGGCGATGTGGCGCACGGGCTATCGGATGGCCGCCGCTTCATTCTGGGCGATGCCTTCAGCGTGGCCGATGCCTACCTCTTCGTCGTGCTGAACTGGACCAATTTCATCGGTGTCAGCCTCGACCGATGGCCGGAGGTTGCGCGCTATTTCGCGCGCCTTGCCGCACGTCCGGCCTTCCAGTCCGCCCTGCGGGCCGAAGGGCTGATCAAGGACGACGCCGCGTGACCACGGCACTCGCTGACATTGGAGTAGTCCTTCGGGACTACTTCGACGCGCTCTACTTCTGCGATGTCGCCAAGTTGCAGCGCGTGTTTCACCCGAAGGCAATTTACGCGACCGCCGATGAGAGCCCGCTGCTCTATCGAACCATGCCGGAGTACATGCCGGTCGTGGCGGCGCGCCAGTCTCCGGCCTCGAGAGGCGAGAGCCGCAAGGACCACATCGACATGATCGAGATTGCCGGTGAAAACACGGCAATGGCCCGTGTGCGATGCTCGATCCGCTCGCGGGATTATGTGGATTTCCTGACGCTCGTTCGCACGGACGGGCGGTGGCAGATCATGTCGAAGATATTCCAGATTATCGAAAACCGGGACTAGGGAGCAAAACCGCGATGCCTTACGTCAATATCAAAGTTACCCGCGAAGGGGTGAACAAGGAGCAGAAGGCGCGCCTCATCAAGGGGGTGACGGATCTGCTGGTCGAGGTTCTCAACAAAACCCCGGCCACGACCTTTGTGGTCATCGACGAAGTCGAGATGGAAAACTGGGGTGTCGGCGGTCTACCCGTGATGGACTATCGCAAGACCCTGCAACAGCGCTTCTGAGGTTCTTCGATGATACGCACGGACGTGATGGTGCAGCTCGACCTTCAGGTGCCTGTTCTCTCCGCCCCCATGGCTGGCATTGCCGGTGGTGCCCTTGCAGCTGCGGTGACCGGTGCGGGCGGGCTGGGACTGATCGGCGGTGGCTATGGCGATCGCGCGTGGCTCGAGCGCGAGTTCGACGAGGCAGGTTCGGCGAGGGTCGGGGTTGGGTTCATCACCTGGGCGCTCGCCAGCAAGCCGGATCTGCTTGCAGTAGCACTGGAGCGCAAGCCGGCGGCGGTGATGCTGTCCTTCGGCGATCTCGCCGGCTTCGCTCCGGCCATTCATCGCGCTGGCATTACCCTCATCGCGCAGG
>DAORNC010000182.1:0-3172 GCA_035440785.1 Rhabdaerophilum sp.
CCGTCGAGCCGTTCCCGGCGGCCTCTCCCGCGGCGTTCGTCTCGGCAGCCTCGGCTCGCTCGCTCGTTCGACGTCCTGCGAACGGGTCACGGACCAGCGGCGGGCGATCGTCGGAATCGCCGGTTGTCCGTTCCGACGCGGCGACACTTTCGTTCACGCCTCCGCCCTGGATGGCGCCGGAGGCACGGATGAACCCGGCCATCAGGCGAGCGATATCGGGCGTGGAGCCGAGCAGGTAATCGGTAACGGCGAGCGCTCCGGCATTGACGAAGGGATTACGCGGCACGCCGTTTTCCGCCTCCAGAATAGCGAGGTGGTTGAAGGGCGTGCCGGTCGGTTCGCGGCCGACGCGCGACCAGATCTCGTCTCCGCCCCGGTTGAGGGCGAGAATCAGCGCCAGCAGCTTGGTGATGCTCTGGAGCGAGAAGGGTTCGTCAGCATTGCCGGTGGAGACTTCCTCCCCATCCACCGTCACCACGGTCATTGCGAACTTCCGTGGATCGACATGGGCGAGCTCGGGAATGTAGTCGGCCACCTTGCCGCGCCCGAAAGCGGGCAAGACATGCTCCCGGATATCGTCGAGCAGGACGGAGAGGGAAAATTCCGATCCCGTCAGGGGATTCAAGGTCATCGCCGCGCATCCTTCTCGCGTATTTTCCGCGGGGGGCGGCTCATCGCACAGGCTGGAACCCGACGCAAGGACGCAAAAAACCCGGCGCGGGTGCGCCGGGCTTCGAATTTCGGGGCTGGAACGGATTTGCTGTTCGCTCGGGCTTACGCCGCGCGCACGGTGCCCGGATGCGCGGCGTTCGAGACAATCGAATAGCGGGTTGTCGCGGAGGATCGGCTCGCCAGCGAGCGTTCGCGCCAGATCTGATTAGCTTCCTCGTAGCTCTCGAAAGGGCCGAACACGCGCGCCGTGCCGGGTACGACCTCCTGGAACTCCACGCACTGATACTCGCCGCCAATCACCCAGAATTGCTTCGGCATCGTGGTTCTCCTTTCTTGAGGTCGCAGGCCAGCCGGGATGGAAGGATTATCCGGGCCGCAGGGGAGGGAAGCGGCCCGGATGCGGTTTTCACTGGCGCATTTGCTTGAAGCGAAACGGAAACCGCTTCACTCGCAGATGCTCCGGCGTATTATTCTGCGGCAACCGCCTTGGGCTTGTCGCCGTGGAACTGCTCCGTTTCCGTCGAGCCGGCCATGGCGGTCGTCGAGGACTTGCCCTGGCTGATCGCCATGGCGACGGCGTCGAAGTAGCCGGTGCCGACTTCGCGCTGGTGGCGAACGGCGGTGAAGCCCTTCTCCTGAGCGGCGAATTCGCGCTGCTGCATCTCGGAGTAGGCGCCCATGCCGCGGGTCGAATAACCCTTGGCGAGCTCGAACATCGAGAGGTTGAGCGAGTGGAAGCCCGCGAGGGTCACGAACTGGTACTTGTAGCCCAGCGCGCCGATCTCTTCCTGATACTTCGCGGCCTCGGCGTTGCTCATCTTCTTCTCCCAGTTGAAGGAAGGTGAGCAGTTGTAAGCAAGGAGCTTGTTCGGATACTTCTTCTTGAATTCGGTCGCGAATTCACGGGCTTCCCCGAGGTCCGGCTCCGAGGTTTCCCACCACACGAGGTCAGCGTACTCGCCGTAGGCCAGGCCACGGGCGATGGCGTGCTCGACCGAGTGCTTGTTGCCCTGCTTGAGGCGGAAGAAGCCCTCTTCAGTGCGCGAATCGCGGTCGATCCACGGATGATCGTAGTCATCGACATCCGAAGTGATGAGGTTGGCGGCGTGGGCGTCGGTGCGGGCGAGCAGCACGGTTGGCACGCCGCAGACATCGGCCGCGAGGCGGGCCGCGTTCAGGGTGCGCACGAAGGTCTTGGTCGGCACGAGAACCTTGCCGCCGAGATGGCCGCACTTCTTCTCCGAAGCGAGCTGATCCTCGAAGTGGACGCCGGCGGCACCCGCTTCGATCATGGCCTTCATCAGTTCGAAGGCGTTGAGCGGGCCGCCGAAGCCGGCTTCCGCATCGGCGATGATCGGCGCCATGTAATGCGTGGACTTGTCGCCTTCCATATGGGCGATCTGGTCGGCGCGGCGCAGGGTGTTGTTGATGCGGCGCACGACATCCGGCACCGAGGAGGCCGGATAGAGCGACTGGTCCGGATACATCTGGCCGGCGTTGTTGGCATCGGCTGCGACCTGCCAGCCCGAGAGGTAGATCGCCTCGAGGCCAGCCTTGACCTGCTGCATGGCCTGGTTGCCGGTCAACGCACCGAGGGTGCGGACGAACGGGCGGTTGGCGAGGAGGTGGCGCAGACGCTCGGCACCCATGCGGGCGAGCGTATATTCCATCTGGAACGAGCCGCGGAGCTTCTCCACATCGGCCGGCGTGAAATCACGCTTGTTTTCCGGGTTGTAGGCGTTGGCCATCTCATGTTTCCTTTCAAGGGCGTCGGCGAATTCCAAAAGACGTTTCCGGTGGAAGGCTCCCGGCTGAAGCTCTTTACAAGCCTTCACATGCATTCTCGTTCCCACAAGCTGTTCGCAGTTGCAATAAGCGATTGACAATGAGTGAGAAACAAGGAAAATGCGTGACAGATTTACAAAATCAAAAATGTAAAATGTAAACTAATTTACCGAGGAATTTCGTGAAATCGCTGCGAATTGGCGGAAAATTGCGGCGGCTCCGGCAGGAGCAACGCCTGAGCCAGGCCCAGATGGCGGGCGAACTCGGCATTTCGCCGAGCTATCTCAACCTGATCGAGAGCAACCAGCGGCCGGTGACGGTTCCGGTACTGCTCAAGCTGGCCGAACGTTTCCAGATCGATCTCTCTGCGCTCGGCGGCGAATCCGACGAGCGCCTTCATTCCGATCTTATGGAGGCGCTGTCCGATCCGGTTTTCGAGGCGGCCGACGTCAAGGCGAGCGACGTGAAGGAACTGGTCGCCCAGCTTCCGGCAGTCGGTCGCGCCTTCGTCGCGCTCTACCAGACCTATCGGCGCGGTGGCGCGGGCGACGCTGGGTTGACGGATGACCCGGACACGGAAAGCCTGTCGTCCGCGCTGCCTTCTGAGGAGGTGACAGACTTCATCCAGCGTCGCCGCAACCATTTTCCTGAGTTGGAGGAAGCGGCGGAGGATCTCTGGCTGGAAAACGGCCTCGCGCTGTTCACGCTTCAGCAG
>DAORNC010000183.1:0-2770 GCA_035440785.1 Rhabdaerophilum sp.
GGTGCGGCCGAACTGGTTGAAGTCGTTGGCGTACAGGCTGCCCAGGTAGATCTGCAGCGTCTCGAAGATATCCGTCACGGGCACGCCGAGCTGAAGGGCGTGAACCGCGAATCTTTCCTCGCTTTCCGGCGGCACGGCGCAGAGGATCTCATAATCATCGCCTCCCGTGAGGGCAGCATCCACGAGTTCCGGCGCCAGCGCGAAGGCGGCCTGCGCCGCCGGTGAGAACGGAATTGCCGGAATATCGACGATGCGGCCGAGATGCGGCGCCAGTTTCGCGGCATCGCCGACGAGGCCGTCGGAAACATCCATCGCCGCGCGCGCATGTTCGATGAGGGCCGGTGCCAGCCCAAGGCGCGGCTGGGGGTGCAGATAACGATCGAGCAAGCTTGCCCGATGCTCGACACCTAGACGCCGGGCCCAACCGGCCTCCGGCGCCAGCCGCAATTTCAGCCCGAGCGCCGCATCGCCGATGGAGCCGGTAACAAACAGGGCATCGCCTGCCTTGCCTGTCTCTCGCCGCACCATGCGCCCAGAAGGAACCTCGCCGAAGGCCGTCACGGACAGGATAAGTTGGCTCGCCTTCACGGTATCGCCGCCGAGCAGCCGGCAGCCGAAACGCCCCGAGGCCGCGGCGAGGCCTTGCGCAAAGGCGGTCAGCCATTCCGCGTCGAGCCGCTCCGCGCGTCCGAGACCGAGCAGGAAGGCGCGCGGCCGGGCACCTTTCGCCGCGAGATCCGACATGTTCACCGCCAACGCCTTGTGGGCGAGCGAAGCTGGGGGGTCGTCGGCGAAGAAATGCACGCCCTCGATCAGCATATCCTTGGTAAGGACGAGATCGCGACCGGGGTTGGGCGTGAGGATCGCGGCATCGTCCCGCAATTCGAAGGCGCCCTCCCCGGCCAGCGGCGCGAAAAGGCGGGCAATCATCTCGAATTCGGATAGCGATTCCACCCTGCCGGAAACTCCCCCTTCAGCCCTGCCGGGCTGGCCGTGCCAGTTCCTCCGCGCGCGTTTCCTTGGCGAGTCGATCGAGCACGGCGTTGACCATGCCGACCTCGTCGCGTTCGAGAAAGGCCGAGGCGATATCGACGTATTCGGAAATCGCCACGCGCACCGGCGTCTCGGCGCGATGGATCAGCTCGAAAGCCCCGACACGCAGCACCGCGCGCATGATCGCCTCAATGCGCTTCAACGGCCAGCCATCGGCAAGGAGCTGGTCGACCTTGCGATCGATCCCGATCTGCTCGGCGAGCACGCCTTCGACCAGCGCCCTGAACAGCTTTCCTTCGGCGGGCTTGTATTGATCGCCTTCAATCTCGCGGCCCATCCAGAAGCTCTCGAACTCGGCGAAGACCTCGTTGAGCCCCTTGGCGGCGATTTCCATCTGATAGAGCGCCTGGACGGCGGCGAGGCGCGCGTTCGAACGCTTCTCGCCCTTCGAGGTGCCAGAGTTTCCGGGTGCGGCGGGGTTCATTGCACGTTCCCCCGCTTGAGCGCCAAGAGCACAAGGGCAGCGCGGGCCGCATCGCCGCCCTTGTCCGCCTTGGCCGGGTTGGCGCGAACCTCGGCCTGATCGTGATTCTCGACAGTGAGAATGCCGTTCCCGAAGGCCAGCGCCTCGCGCGTGCCGAGTGCGATCAGCTCGCGCGCGCTTTCGTTCGAGACGATCTCGTAATGCGTCGTCTCGCCGCGGATGACGACACCCAGCGCGACGAACCCGTCGGCCCGACGCTGGCCGTCTGCGGCCTGACGGCGGATCATCTCGATCGCGATCGGGATCTCGAGCGCACCTGGCACCGTCACAACCTCGACCGAGGCGCCGGCGGCTTCGAGCGCGGTGCGGGCACCGGCTACCAGCATATCGTTGAGGTCGTCGTAGAAGCGGCCTTCGACGATCACGAAATGGGCGCCAGAAGCGTCAACTTTGGAAAGGGCGCGGCGCGCGGCCTCGGCCATGAACTTAACTCCGGTTCGGGAATGTGACGGATAGAGCGCCTAGGCGGTTTCCGCAAGGCGGGCAATCGAAAGCCCGCGCGAAGTGGTCGCCGGTTCGCGCGCAGAGCTTTCGCAAGGTAAAATAACGCGCGCCAAAGAGTCGGCTCCTGTTCAGGCGGTTTCCGCAAGGCGCGCGGCATAGCGCGCCATGAGATCGACTTCAAGGTGAACCTGGTCTTCCGCCCGGCGCTCGCCCCAGGTGGTGACCTTCAATGTATGCGGGATCAGCAACACGGAAAAAAGGTCGTCCTCGACCGTGTTCACCGTCAGCGAGGTGCCGTCGAGCGTGACGGACCCCTTGGCGGCGACAAAGCGATGAAGGGGTTTCGGCGCCCGCAGCGTGAAACGCGCCGTCGCGCCCCAGTTGGCATCGTCGGGCGTCACTTCGTCACGCGCGACGATCTCCGCCAGTGCATCGACATGGCCGGTCACGATGTGGCCACCGAGTTCGTCGCCGATCTTCATCGCGCGTTCAAGATTGAGCTTCGTGCCGAGATGCCAGCGGCCTACATTCGTGAGGCGCAGGGTCTCCGCCGCTGCCTCGACCTCGAACCAGGCCTCGGCGGTTGCATCGTCCGACCCCTGCCGGATCTCTCCTTTGCGCGTCACCGTCAGGCAGATGCCGGAGCAGGCGATCGAGGCGCCGATGGCGATGGTTTCGGGGTCAAAGTGCGACGCGATGCGGAAGCGGCGCAGCTTGCCCTCGCCTTCCGCATGGATCACCTCGCCGATGTCGCTGACAATGCCGGTGAACATCACGCTCCTCCAGAGT
>DAORNC010000183.1:2837-3065 GCA_035440785.1 Rhabdaerophilum sp.
AGATCGGGGCCGATGGCCGGCAAGCCGTTGCCGGCACGCGCCTCACCCGTCAACAACGCCAGTTCGTCGCAGAAGCCGGCCCTTGCCACCGCATTGGCCAGCCTCGGCCCGGCTTCGATCATCACACGCGTAATGCCGCGCGCCGCGAGTGCGCCGAACAGGGCGGCCAGGTCGAGACCGTCTTCTCCGCGCGGAGCCCCGAGAACCTCGACGCCGCGCACACCGACA
>DAORNC010000184.1:0-868 GCA_035440785.1 Rhabdaerophilum sp.
CATCCAGCGCCGGCGCAACCACTTCCCGGAACTGGAAGCGGCGGCGGAGGATCTCTGGCTGGAAAACGGCCTCGCGCTGTTCACGCTTCAGCAGGATCTTGTGAAGGTGCTTAACGCGCGCTTCGCCGTCGATGTCGAAATCGCGCCCGCTGATGCGATGCAGGGCCTTCTCCGGCATTACAATCCGTTGACACGTCGGTTGCTGCTTTCCGAATTGCTCCCTCTTTCGAGTCGCACGTTCCAGCTTGCGCATCAGATCGGCTTTCTCGGCTACCGCAAGGAAATCGAGCAGGCGGTATCCGGCGGCAAGTCATCGAGCCCGGAGGCGGATGCGCTGGCGGCGGAAACCAGATCCAGGCCGGAAGCGGCCATCGCTCCGCGCTCGCGAATTATTTCGCTGGCGCAGTGATGGCTCCCTACGACCGCTTCCACGAAGCCGCCCGGACCACGCGTTATGATCTCGATACTCTCCAGCGCCGGTTCGGGCTGTCGTTCGAGCAGGTCTGCCACCGGTTGACAACGCTGCAACGGCCGGGGCGCGAGGGCATTCCCTTCCACCTCATTCGCGTCGATATCGCCGGGAATATCTCCAAGCGCTTCTCGCTCTCCGGCATCCACATCGCCCGCTTTGGTGCCGCCTGCCCGCGCTGGAACGTCTACGACGCCTTTGCGACGCCGGGGATGCTCCGCGTGCAAGTTTCGCGGATGCCGGATGGCGCGGCGTTCTTCTGCGTCGCGCGTACGGTTCGGCCCGCCGGACGTGCAGTAGTGCGCGGCGGCCTCCCGCAGCGCGCAGGCACCCTGGCGATCGGCCTTGGAACCTCGCTCGCCCATGCCCGCGACATCGTCTATGCCGACGGTCTCAATC
>DAORNC010000184.1:878-3057 GCA_035440785.1 Rhabdaerophilum sp.
ACCCTCAGATCGTCACGCCCATCGGCGTCTCCTGTCGCACCTGCCCCCGCACGGATTGCTCGGACCGGGCGATGCCGGCGCTGGCGCAGAAACTCGTCATCGACGAGAACAAGCGCGGGCTTTCCACCTATTCTGTGGCGGGGTAAGAGCGGATGGTCCAAACGCCGAGGTTCCCGATGCTCTCCAAGCTTGATCAGCTGAAATCCATGACCGTTGTCGTCGCCGATACCGGCGACATGGGCGCGATTGAGGCCTACCGGCCGACGGATTGCACCACCAACCCGACGCTGATCCTCAAGGCGGCGGAAATGCCCGCCTATGCGGGTTTCGTCGATGAGGCGGTGAAGTGGGCAATTGCCAAGGGCGGTTCTTCCGAAGCGAGAGTGGACGCCGCTTGCGACCGCCTCGCAGTCACCTTCGGCGCGGAACTGGCCAAGCGCGTGCCGGGGCGGGTTTCAACCGAGGTCGACGCCGATCTCTCGTTCGATACGGCCAAATCCGTCGCCAAGGCCGAGGCGATCATCGCCGATTATGCGATGCGCGGCATCGGGCGCGAGCGCATCCTCATCAAGATCGCCTCAACCTGGGAAGGCATCCGCGCGGCTGAAATCCTCCAGAAAAAGGGCATCGACTGCAACCTTACGCTTCTGTTCAGCGCCGCGCAGGCAGCAGCGGCGGCGGAAGCCGGGGCCTTTCTCATCTCGCCCTTCGTCGGCCGCATCCTCGACTGGTACAGGAAATCGACCGGGCAGGACTACACCGCCGAGACCGATCCCGGCGTGATCTCGGTGCGGAATATTTTCGCCTACTATAAGGCGCACGGCTACAGGACCGTCGTGATGGGCGCCTCCTTCCGCAACACCGGCGAAATCGAGGCGCTGGCGGGCTGCGACCGGCTGACAATCGCTCCAGCGCTGCTCGACCAGCTCGCGAGGGACGAAGGTGCGCTCGCACGCGTTCTCGATGCCGCCAAGGCCGCTGCCGCAGCGAAGCCCGCACGCATCCCGACCGACGAGGCGAGCTTCCGCTGGCTCCTCAACGAGGACGCAATGGCAACCGAGAAGCTCAGTGAGGGTATCCGCCTGTTTGCGGCCGACCTTCTCAAGCTCAAGGCCATGCTTGCGTCCAGGATTGCGACGGCTTGATCTCCCGCAAATTTCTTGCCGGGGTATTATTAGCATCTAGTCATATAGAAAAATTTGAATATCATCCGGATCATGCGCCCGGTGGCGGGCAAGTGATCCGGAGAGAGATATGTTTTCACTCACAGCCAGAAGCTGGTCGCCCTATGCGGCCGGTCTTGTCGTCGGGCTCCTACAGATCCCGGCGTTCTATTTCATCGGCACCGCGCTCGGAACTTCCTCGGCCTATGTGACCATCTCGTCGAGCCTCGCGCAATTCGTCGATCCTTCGATCGTCAAGATCGACTATGCTGCCAAGCACCTCTCCGGCGCGAAGAACTGGTGGCAAGTGGCGTTGATCGCCGGCATCGTGCTCGGCGCTTTCATCTCGTCACGCCTCTCGGGAACGCCCCGCTGGGGGGCTTCGCCGTTCTGGGCGAAGGCGATGGGCGCACACAACCCGGCCCGCCGCTACATGATGGCGTTCCTCGGCGGGTTCATCATGGTGCTCGGCGCCCGTATCGCCGATGGCTGCACCTCGGGGCACGGCGTCTCGGGCATCGCCCAGCTCGCGATCGGCTCGTTCGTTGCCGTCACGGCGATGTTCGGTGCCGGGATCATCACCGCCAATCTCATCTACAAGCGCGTCTGAGGAGGCTATTATGAGCGTATTTGCAGCAATCCTGATCGGTCTCGCGATGGGCGCTATCTTCGGCATGGCGCTGGAGAAGGGCCGCGTGTGCGAAGGGGGTGTCATCGTCTGCCAGATGCAGATGTCGCGCCACGCGATGCTGAAGATGTTCCTCACAGCAGTCGCCACGGGCCTCGTGGTGCTGTCCTTCATGGTCGGCTTCGGCTTCGCGAAGCTCTCGCCCAAGGCGACGCTGTTTGCGGCGGATATCGTCGGCGGTGCGATCCTCGGTGTCGGCATCGTTATCGCCGGCGCCTGCCCCGGTACGGTGCTGGCGCAGATCGGCACCGGCTACAAGGATGCGATCTTCACCTTTATCGGCGGTCTTTTCGGCGCGCTCGCCTTCACCTATCTCGAACCGACCATC
>DAORNC010000185.1:0-2933 GCA_035440785.1 Rhabdaerophilum sp.
TCGCGTCGTCGATCAGCGCGATGGCCGCGCCGCAGAGTTCGGCGGCGTTGTGCGGCGGAATCGAGGTCGCCATGCCGACGGCGATGCCTTGGCTGCCGTTCGCGAGCAGGTTCGGGAAGGCGCCGGGGAGCACGACCGGCTCCTCGTCCTCGCCGTTGTAGGTGGGGCGGAAATCGACGGCATCCTCGTCGATCCCGTCGAGGATAAGCCGCGCGACCTCGGTCAGCCGCGCCTCGGTGTAGCGGTAGGCAGCGGCGTTATCGCCGTCGATATTGCCGAAGTTGCCCTGCCCTTCCACCAGCGGATAGCGCTGCGCGAAGTCCTGCGCGAGGCGCACCATCGCGTCATAGACAGCCTGGTCGCCATGCGGGTGATACTTGCCGATGACATCGCCGACGACGCGGGCGCATTTCTTGAATGCCTGACCGGGATCGAGCTTGAGCATCCGCATGGCGAACAGCAGCCGGCGATGGACAGGCTTCAACCCGTCGCGCGCATCCGGCAGGGCGCGATGCATGATGGTGGATAGCGCATAGGCGAGGTAGCGTTCTTCAAGCGCATCCCTGAGCGCAACGACTTCCGCGCCCGTTTCTTCGGGTGGATCGACCGGTTTTCCCATGCTTTCCGATTAGCCGAGCGGATGAGTCGCGACAAGCACCCGGCTCCGGCGGGGGTAGTTTTTCCCCTGCCCTTCAGTCCCGCAGCCGGGAAGGGCGGTGGCAGAGGCGCCGACCTGTGCGATAATGCACCGCTCCGCTTCGCCTGCTGTTGCATCTGGCCCCCACGCCGTGCGGCTATCCCCGCGACGGCCACCCCCTTGGAGATCGCCATGACGACGCGCCGCTTCGTTCTCGCCGCCCTTGTAACAACCACCTTCGCCGCCCCCCTCTTCCCGGCGCGCGCGCAAACACCGCTCCCGGCCGACAAGCGCGCCGAACTCAATGCGCTGATCGCCAAGAACAACGCCTACATCGGCCTGCTGAACCGCACGATGCGCGCCAAGCAGTCATGGGAGCGCTACACGAGCTGGGTGAATGTCGAGAAAGGGCCCACCGGGCGCGAGCGTTATATCACCTACGGGCTCTACAGCCTCTACGACGTCCGCTCCGAGATCCAGAAGGCGCTCGATGCGGCCGGCAAGGCGCCTAAGGTCGATGAACTCGACCGGGCGATCGAGCGTTTCGTCGGTGCCTACGAGACACTCGCGCCGCTGATCGACCGCGCCGAGCGCTACTACGAGCGCAAGGACTACAAGAGCGACAACATGGCGGAAGGGCGGGAACTCCACGCCAGGCTGGTGCCGGCCGCGCGCGAGTTCCTCAAGGAGGACGTCAATACGCGCCAGCTCATGAAGCTTTTCGCCGGGCGCGTCGCCGAACTCGAGCTGGCGGCGATCGAGATGGAGGAAGGCCGGAAGGCTCGCTGGCAGATGAAGCGCGTGCAGATCGCGGCCCGGCAGGCGATGGACCTGCTGCCGAACCGCGAGAACCCGATCGTCGACATGCCCGCATTCTCCAGCGCGGTCGCGGAATATGGCAAGGTGGTGCGGGAGTTCGACGATTTCATGCGCGCCAACCCGGATTCCGGTGCCACGATGCGGGACCGGCCGGGCAGCCTTCTGGGCAAGCTGCGCGAATACGAGGAAGAGCTTCAGCGTGCCCGTGGCGACGCGCGCCGTGCCCGCGGCCAGGGCACGACCTGGATCGTCAACGAATACAACATGATGATCTCGATGTCGCAGATGTTCCGGTAAGGCGCCGGAACCTCCCGCCCGGTCAGTAGCCGAGCCGCAACTGCGTGCCGCCGAACGCCGTCATGCCCGGCGGAACGGGAACAGTCGTCTTGGAATAATCGGAGTTCAGCGTCAGGTTCGGGCCGTCAAAGAGGTCAACCTTGTTGGCCACCAGCAGGGTGTAGGGCGAAAGATCGGCTACCGGAAGGGCGGAGTCGATCAACAGCACCGATCGCTTGAGATAGATCGTCCCGGTCAGCGTGCGGGCGCGATTTGAGTTGATGTGGTTTTCGTTCGTCTTCTTGCCCTTGACCATCAGGCTCCCTGTCGGATCACAGGTCACCCCCTTGTCATCATCATCATCTGACGAGTTGCCCGCGCAACCGCCGTTCCACCAGGCGCCAGTGCCAGGCAGGAACTGGGTCGATTCCCACAGCAACATCCCGGCCGTCGCCCCGGAAGAAGGCGCCGTCAGGCTGATCGCCGAATTGTCGAGGAAGCGGAAATAGGCATCCTTGCCGCGGAACATGAAGGTCACGCCATTTCCGACAATCTCGGCATCCTTTCTCACGATCAATGGCCCGTCCTTGAAGTGATAGACGCCGGGGTTGAACGTGACTTTCGCGGTCTTGTCGATTGTCAGGCCTTCGCAATACGTGCCCGGATTGAGGGTGATATTGCCGGTCTTGTAGCTCAGCTTGGTGCCGGCGCAGACAAGCGAAGGCACCGGTTCGGCCTTGCTGGCCAGCGGATCATTGAGCGACGGGCAGTCCTGCACTATCGGCCCATCCACCGTCGAGGACTGGTTCTTGATCCCACCGCGCGAGCAGATCAGGTTCGTCTTGATGACCGAACCCTGATTGATGATCACACCGAATTTGCTGGTCGAGTTCGACTGGATGATGCAGCCCGGCGCGGTGATCTTCGAACCGTTGTGGAGATAGATCCCGCCATTGATCTTGTCGCCCAGCGACAGCATGCAGAGCTTGGCGTTGCTGGAAGAAGCCGTGACGCGGGCCACCGCACGGGCCGAGACGGTCTGAACGTCGGCAAAGCGTTCGAGCAGGCCGAAAGGTGTGTAGGGCTGCTGCGTGCCACGCACCTCGACGGCCATGTTGTTCTCGATCAGAGCCGCCTGCACGGTGATCGCATAGGGCGTGTTGGCGGGAATATTGGCGGCGACGAAGCGCTGCGCCAAATC
>DAORNC010000186.1:0-2698 GCA_035440785.1 Rhabdaerophilum sp.
TTGCGCTGGATCTCCTGCCAGGGCGACTGGCTTTTCGGATACTTGTACCCGCCGTTGGCCTTGAGTTCGGCGCGGCGGGCATTCACCTCTTCGTTGGAAATCAAAATGTTGGCCGAGCGCTTGTTGAGGTCGATCCGTACCCGATCCCCGGTCCTGAGGATCGCGAGACCGCCGCCGACCGCCGCCTCCGGCGTGGCGTTGAGGATCGAGGGTGAGCCGGAAGTTCCGGACTGCCGCCCGTCGCCGATGCAGGGGAGCGCATTGATCCCCTTCTTGATGAGATAGGCCGGTGGGCGCATGTTCACGACCTCCGCCGCACCGGGATAGCCGATTGGGCCGGTGCCGCGCATGAACAGCACGGCATCTTCACCCATTTTCAGGGTAGGGTCGTCGATCCGCTTGTGGTAGTCCTCCGGCCCGTCGAACACGAAAGCCGTGCCCTCGAAGGCGTTGGGGTCCTTCGGGTTTTCGAGGTAACGCCTGCGGAACTCGTCTGTGATCACGCTGGTCTTCATGATCGCTGAGTCGAAGAGGTTGCCGGAGAGATTGAGGAACCCGGCCGATTTCTTCATCGGCTTGTCGAATTCCTTGATGACCGCCCGGTCGATCGCGAACTTGCCCCGGTTGTTCTCGCCGAAAGCCTTGCCGTTGACGGTCAGCGCATCCTCGTGGATCAACCCCTTGGAAATAAGTTCCGCGACAACCGCCGGCACACCACCGGCGCGGTGGTACTCTTCACCAAGATACTCGCCCGCCGGCTGGAGATTGACGAGCAGCGGCACGTCATAGCCGAGCTTTTCCCAATCGCCGTTGTCGAGCGGAACGCCGAGGTGCTTGGCGATAGCGTTGAGATGAATCGGCGCGTTGGTCGAGCCACCAATCGCGGAGTTAACGCGGATCGCGTTCTCGAACGCCTTGCGGGTCATGATCTTCGAGGGGCGCAGATCTTCCCAGACCATCTCGACGATGCGCTTGCCGGTCTCGTAGGCGCATTGCTGGCGCTCGCGATAGGGCGCGGGGATCGCAGCAGAACCGGGCAGCGACATACCGAGCGCCTCGGCGAGGCTGTTCATGGTCGAAGCCGTGCCCATCGTGTTGCAGTGGCCGGTAGAAGGCGCTGACGAAGCGACGAGATCCACGAACTGCTCGTAGGTGATCTCTCCGGCGGCCATCATGTTGCGCGCCTTCCAGACGATGGTGCCCGAGCCCGTCCTCTCACCCTTGAACCAGCCGTTGAGCATCGGCCCGACGTTCATCGAGATCGCCGGAATATCGACCGTCGCCGCCGCCATCAGGCAGGCCGGCGTCGTCTTGTCGCAGCCGGTGGTCAGCACCACCCCATCGATCGGATAGCCATAAAGCAGTTCCACGAGGCCGAGATAGGCGAGGTTTCGGTCAAGCGTCGCGGAAGGCCGCTTGCCGGTCTCCTGGATCGGATGGACCGGAAACTCCATCGCGATACCGCCGGCCTCGCGAATCCCCTCGCGGATGCGCTGCGCGAGCACGATGTGATGCCGGTTGCAGGGCGAGAGGTCCGAACCGGTCTGGGCGATGCCGATGATCGGCTTGCCCGATTGCAGTTCTTCGCGCGTCAGTCCGAAATTGAGGTAGCGCTCGAGATAAAGCGCGGTCATGTCCGGGTTGGCGGGATTATCATACCATTGGCGAGACCGAAGGCGCGCGATCTGGGCTTTGGTGGGCTTCTTGGACAAGGTGGCACCCGTGGGATGGTTGGCTTCCTGAAAACAAGGACAGAGGGCGATCTTTTCGTATTGATGCGATTTCTTCTTCGCAACCGCACAATACTGGCACGTCGACCCCCGATTGATCTTCCGTCGAACATCGCCCATCGTGCTGGAAAAAATCAAGGCTTCCGGATATCCATTCGCGAAATAATAATACTGTATACGCTCAAGAAGGTGCATCATGCTCGATATCGTTCCGGCCTTTGCCCGCATCGGCGAGGAAAATGCGTTCGCGGTCCTCGCCCGCGCCACGGAACTCGCGCGGCAAGGCAAGGACATCATCAATCTCGGCATCGGCCAGCCTGATTTCCGCACGCCGGATCATATCGTCGAGGCCGCGATCAAGGCGATGCGGGACGGGCACCACGGCTATACCCCGGCGACCGGCATCCAGCCCGCACGCGAAGCTGTGGCGGCTGATCTCCACCGTCGTTACAGCGCCGAGGTCAATCCGGAGCGGATCGCCATCGTGCCCGGCGGCAAGGTGACGATGTTCGCCGCGATCCTGATGTTCGGCCGACCGGGTGTCGAGATCCTTTACCCCGACCCCGGCTTCCCGATCTACCGCTCGATGATCGAGTTCACTGGCGCAACTCCTGTTCCGGTGCCGATTCGGGAAGAGAACGGCTTTGCTTTCTCGGCCGAGGAAACACTCTCGCTCATCACCGGCAAGACGCGGCTCCTCATCACCAACTCGCCCGCCAACCCGACCGGCGGCGTAACCCCCAAGGCCGAGATCGACAAGCTGGTCGCCGGGCTCCAACGCTTCCCGCAAGTCGCCCTGATGTCAGATGAAATCTACGATCAGATGACCTATGACGGCGAACAACATGTCACGCTGCTCTCCTATCCCGAAATCCGCGATCGGCTGATCCTGCTCAACGGATGGTCGAAGACCTACGCGATGACCGGCTGGCGCATGGGCTGGTCGATCTGGCCGGATGCCTGTTACG
>DAORNC010000187.1:0-2697 GCA_035440785.1 Rhabdaerophilum sp.
GCTGAAGCGCGATTTCGATCCGGATTGCAAACGCCCCTCGAGCCGCCAGCTCGAACTCCGATATCGCAGTTGAGCCAATCACGCGGATTTGCTCGCATGGGCTGCTTTCACATATCGACAGGTACGAATTTTCGAATGTAACTTCACCACGTCAGCCGCGCCCCTTGGCGGCAAGGAAAAGAACGCGCTACAGCAAAACCTACCGGAGGAATGCCATGACCGAGCCTGTGATTCGTCGATCGTTTTTCAAAACCATGCTGGCGGGTGTCGCCGGCCTTGGGGGCGCCCTCGCCGCTTCGAAAGCACAGGCAGCCGCGCCGAAACAGAAGGTCGCCTATCATCTCGCGGATGCGGATAAGGTCGCCTTCGTGTTGGGCAACATCCGCAACCATATCGAGGGCGTGGGCGGCCCGCAGAATGTGGAGATCGCGCTGGTGGTGCACGGCCCCGCGTTGAAGGCTTTCCACGAGATGAACGCAAACGAGAAGATCAAGGAAGCGGTCGCCGGCCTTCACAAGGACGGGCTGGCACTCAACGCCTGCGGCAACACGATGCGCGCGCAGACGGTAGATCTGAAGGATCTTCTGCCCGGCTTCGTCAAGGCCGATCAGGGCGGCGTCGTCCGCCTCGCGGAGTTGCAGCAGCAGGGCTATCTCTACCTGCGCCCGTGATGCGCAGCCAGCGGCGTCATTTCAGGCGGATATAAACCCCGGTGAAACTGACGTTGGCGCCGCCGCACCCGACATTATCCTCGACGACGAGATAACGTCCAACAAGCTGGAGTCGCGCCCGGCATTCGGAGCGATCCGTTTCGTCCCACGGCTTGGTCGGGTCGGTGTAGTCGTCACCGATTGCCAGCAGATTGCCTTGCGCCTTCCATTTCACCGACGTTCACAGCGCCTCGCGCGACCCGGCCCGGATCGGCCGAGCCGTAAGAGGCCTGCCCCACGACTTTCAGGGTTCCGTCCGGCAGCGCGGTGATCTCGATGTCGGCCTCCGCCGAGCGCGACCACTTGCCGGCCCAATCGGACGCCTTACCCGTTGGAACCGCCATCGGCTGCAGGTTCGTCGCGGGAATGTAGCCGCTGGTCTCCGGAAACTGACCTTTGACGCGCTTGGCGTTGGGAGAAAGATAGACAACACAGCGGTATGCGTTGTTGGTCCAGCCCGCCAGCACTTCGTCGCCCGGAACAACGAAGCCCTTGCGCTGGCAAGCGGGTGTTTCGGATGGGCATCCGCTCTTCGGCTTGGTGAGATTGTCTTCGCGGAAATGTACGCGCTTGTCGCTGGAGACGACCTTCATCAGCGTGATCGGGATATTTTCGCCGAAAACCTGGACACCGGGACAGATTCCCTGATCGTTCAGGCTGGGGAATTTGGGTGTGTTCTGTGCGGCGGCAACGCCGAGCCCCGCAACGAGCGTCGCGGCGACAAGGGCGTCACGGAACGAATTGTCGATCATCATAACCCCCGATAGCTCGCCGCGATTTGGCCGGATGTGCGTTATCTCACCACATATCGAGCGCGACGCGCGCCTCGTCGGACATGCGGCTCTGGTCCCACGGCGGATCGAATGTCATGACAACCTTGCAGCCGGTGATGCCCGGCACGTTGAGAACCGCTGTCTCGACCCAGCCCGGCATTTCGCCGGCCACCGGGCAACCCGGCGCGGTCAGCGTCATATCGATGGTGATGAAACGGTCATCCGAGATGTCGATCCGGTAAATGAGCCCCAGCTCGTAGATATCGGCCGGAATCTCGGGATCGTAGACCGTCTTGAGCGCCCGGATGATATCGTCCGTCAGCTGGTCGAGTTCTTCCGGTGACAGCGCGACCGGCGTCGGTTTCGACGCGGAACCGCTCTCGACTGTCTTCGCCGCGTCCTCGACCCCGATCGTGCCCGATCCTTCGTCCATTCCCGGTTCCACCGTCATTTCAATGCACTATCCAAAGAGCCTGTCGGCCCGGACGAGAGCTTCGGCAAGCCGATCCACATCCTCACGGCTGTTATATAGGGCAAAACTCGCTCGGCAGGTAGCCGTGACGCCGAAACGCTTCAGCAGCGGCATCGTGCAATGCGTGCCCGCCCGGACGGCAACGCCCTGCCGGTCGATCACGGTCGCGATGTCATGCGCATGCGCGGCGGCATGACTGAACGAAAGGATCGCGCCCTTCTCCCGTGCACGGCCGATAATCCGCAGCGAATTGATGGCCGAGAGCCGTTCGGTGGCGTATACGAGAAGATCGTCCTCATGCGTGCGGATCGCCGCTTTGCCGATGGCGTTGACGTAATCGATCGCTGCACCAAGCCCGATCGCCTGCACCAGCGGCGGCGTGCCCGCCTCGAAGCGGTGCGGCGGATCGCCGTAGGTAACGCCCTCCTCGCTCACCTCGCGGATCATCTCGCCGCCGCCGAGGAAAGGCGGCAGCTTGCCGAGCCATTCGCGCTTGCCGTAGAGCACGCCGATCCCGGTCGGTCCGTAGAGCTTGTGTCCGGTCATCACGTAGAAATCGGCGTCGAGGTCGCGGACGTCGATATCCAGATGCACCGCCGCCTGACTGCCATCCACGACCACCGGAATGCCGCGTGCATGGGCGAGGCGGATGACGTCCTTAATCGGCACGATGGTGCCGAGCGCGTTCGACATCTGCGTGATGGCGACGATCTTGGTCTTCGGCCCGAGCAGCTTCTCGAAT
>DAORNC010000188.1:0-2659 GCA_035440785.1 Rhabdaerophilum sp.
CAACATCGGCACGACCCTGAAGAACAATACGAAGTAAGCTTCGTTTCGTTCCCGAATTCGAAGGGCGAGGTTCATCACCTCGCCCTTTTTCTTGTGCCGTTCCGATAAAATTTTACGAAAAAATATCCTTCTTTCCCACTTCCATCAGCCATCCCTGACGTTCTCGGTTCGGGTTAACCGGCGCGCAACAAAATTGCCGCATTGTCTCTGCGTGCAAGACGAAGCACCGAAATTACCTTGGAGAAGCCAAAATGATGCAGTTCAAGAAATTCATGAAAGACGAATCCGGTGCCACCGCGATCGAGTACAGCCTCATCGCCGCGCTCATGGCCGCCGCCATCATCACCGCCCTCTCGACCTTCAAGGGCGACCTCAAGACCGCGTTCACCAGCATCGGCACCACGCTGAAGAACAACACGAAGTAATTGAGCCTTCACCGGCCGGATCACAGGGCGGGGTCGCGCACCCCGCCTTTTTTTGTTCGCTTAAGAAATACACAACCTGTGGTTGATATCATGCCTCGTCACGTCACCCACGAGGTTTGCTTATGGCTATCCTGAAGACCTTCTTCCACGACGACTCCGGCGCCACCGCGATCGAGTACAGCCTAATCGCCGCGCTCATGGCCGCCGCCATCATTGCCGCCCTCTCGACCTTCAAGGGCGATCTCTCGACTGCCTTTACCAACATCGGCACGACGCTGAAGAATAATACGCAATAGCGCACCGCCCGACATCGGGACAGCACAGCGCCGAATCGCATAGGGTTGCCCGACGATAAATCGGGCAGTCCCCTCATGCATGAAGCCGGTTTTCTGGCACGTATCGCGGCCGTGGTGGCCGATTACCGCTCGAACGTGGCGGGACCGCACGAGCATCTCTCGCTGCTGCGTTGGCAGATCGATCAGGCTCACGCACTCGACAGCCGCGAAACCTACCCCGGCCATGTCACTACCTCGGCACTGATCGTCTCGCCGGACATGCGCCAGACCCTGCTGATCGATCACCGGACCCTGAAGCGCTGGCTCCAACCAGGCGGGCACTATGAACCGGCCGACTGCTTCTGGCAGTCTGCCCTCCGCGAAGCGAACGAGGAGACGGCGGTCGAAGGGTTGCGACTTCATCCCTGGCATGGAGGCAAGGACAGGCCGTTCCTGATCGACAGTCACGACGTGCCCGGCAAGGCCGCGCGTGGCGAAACGCCACATGTCCACCACGATCTTCAGTATCTGTTCGTCGCCGACCCCGCGCGACCGTTGACGGCCCAGCTTGACGAGGTCGTCGCCGCATGTTGGCACCCGATCGGAGCCTTGGCGGATGTCGCACCGCGAGTTCTGCCGCGGCTTCCTTCGGCGCCCTGATTTCATCTTGTGCGCCGTCGCGAGGCGCGTATCCTTCCAAAAAACAGAAGATCGGGAGGAACAAGAATGGCCGAGACGACCGCCGACGATATCAACAAACCTCTTCCTGCAATCCGCCGCCCGGAGCCGGATGATCTGCGTTATGCGCTCGCGAAAGGTTGGGAGGATTTCAAGGCGGAGCCGGTCTTCGGACTTACCATCGGCGGCATCTACCCCTTCGGCGGCCTGCTGATCCTCTATGTTGCGAGCTATCTCGGGTATGCTTTTCTGGGCTTTCCGATCATGGCGGGATTTGCACTCGTCGGCCCCTTCGCCGCCATCGCACTTTACGAGGTTAGCCGCATTCGCGAGCGCGGCGAGAAGGTCACCTGGGAGGCGATGGCGAAAGGGCTCACCGGCAACGTGATGCGCGAATGCTCCTATCTTGGCATTCTGCTCATTTTCCTGATGGCGATCTGGCTGAAATCCGGCGCGGTGGTCTACGCGATGTTCTTCGGCCTGCGCCTCCTGTCGCTCTCGGCGTTCTCCGAAGCGCTGTTCACCACCCCCGCAGGCTATGGCTTCCTGCTCATGGGGCACATCATCGGGGCCGGGTTCGCGATCTTCGTGTTCTCGCTCAGCGTCGTCTCCTTTCCGATGATGGTGGATCGCGGCACGGATTTCATCACCGCGCTCATCACCTCGATCCAGACCGTCAAGGCCAACCCGGCGCTGATGATCGCCTGGGGTGCCTTCATCGGCCTCACACTGCTGTTCGGCTTCGCAACGGTCTTCGTTGGCCTCATGGTGGTCTTGCCGTTGTTGGGCCACGCCTCCTGGCACCTCTACCGGCGGATCGTCGTCTGAGCGCCGGTGTGCTGTCGCACAGCGAAAATTCCGGCTTGTGTTTTTTGTGAGCTGCCACTGATTTTTGTCAAAATCAGTGGCTATGTATTGTCTGCTGCCGTGCGGTTCCCTTTCACGGCGCATCTACGGAGGACTTGATGAACCCGCAGGAGCGTGCCGTCATCGACGGTATTTTCGAGCGTCTGAAGAACGTCGCCAACCAGCCCCGGGACCCTGAGGTCGAGCGCCATATCGCGGACCTCGTCCGCCAGCAGCCCTACGCGCCCTACGCGATGGCCCAGTCGATCTACGTGCAGGAGCAGGCCCTGCTCAACCAGCAGCGCGAGATCGAGCAACTGCAGGCGGAGAACGAACAGTTGAAGCGCCAGGCTCCGGCACCCGCGCCCCAGCAGGGCGGCGGATTTCTCTCTGGCCTCTTCGGCGGCGGACAGCAGGCCCCGACGCGCGCCGAAC
>DAORNC010000189.1:0-691 GCA_035440785.1 Rhabdaerophilum sp.
GCGGAGCGAAGACGAGGATTTACTCGCCTCACCCCAGCGCATCGACTTCGGCCAGGGGAAGGCGCGGATCGTCGCCGGCAGGATTTCCGCCAGCAGCTCGATGACCGGGCGCCCCTTCTTCTCGATCACCGCGACGTAGAATTCGCCCTTCTTCGGGTCACTCTCGATCTTGGCCTGCGTGATGTCCGAGAGGCCGGCAGCCTTCAGGAACCCCTGGATCGCGCCTTCAGGCGAACCGACGCGCGGGCCCTTGCGCTCCTCCTTCACATCCGGCTGGCGCGCGGGCAGGCCGGCAATGGTGAGCGCGAGGCGGCGCGGCGTCGCGAAGGCCTTCGCACCTTCATAGGTGACACCTGCGTCAACCAGTGCGTTGGTGACAAGCCGCTGGAGATCCGCCGCCGCCTGTCGCTGCATGCGGGCCGGGATTTCCTCGGAGAAGAGTTCGAAAAGAAGATCAGGCATCGGTTTTTCGCTTATGACCCCGGCTTACTGCCCCTTGGCGCCTGCTTCGAGCATCGTCGAGAGCGTCCAGCCGTCGGTCTTGTGGAGGTAGATAACATCATCGATCACGAAACCCTCGCCTTCCGGCACCACCTCATAATGAAGCGTCGTCTCCGGCGATTGCTTGAACACCTTGAGCTTCACGATTACCCGCGCGTTGCGGTTCGGGCGCGGTTCGACGGTGTATTTC
>DAORNC010000189.1:798-2340 GCA_035440785.1 Rhabdaerophilum sp.
GGCATAGAGCGCGCGCAAGCGCCTCGAATAAGGCCGTTGGGCCTCCTTGATCTTCGGATCGTAAACCGCTTGCACGGCGGCCAGCGGACTTGAATATGCTTTGGCCTTCTGCGCGAAAGCGGGTGCGACGGAGCCTGCGAGAAGGAAAGAAACCAGTTCGCGACGGTTCATCATCAAGCCTCCACCACTTGCCCAAAGGCAATGTCGTGCCCCTCAAGATCACGCACGCCGAACTCGAGGACGCCGTAGGGCTGCGTACAAAGATCGTAGTCGATGACGGCACCGCGCGCGGTCATCTCATGGTACATCGTCCGGGCATCGTCGACCCAGAAATAGGCGTTCCACAATCCGTCCCGCTGTTTCCAGTAGGGCGTGATCTCCGCCTCCGGTTTGGCCTGCCCGAGCATGACACGCGCACCGTCGCGTTCGAGGATGGCGAAACCGACAGGCTCGCCCCAGCGGCCCCTTACGGCAAAGCCGAGCTTTTCGACCCAGTAATCGATCGCGGCGGACACATCCCGTGCAACGAGCACGCTAGCTTGTTCACTGATCCGCGCCATCACGCGCTACCCGCTTCCGTCTTGACCCAGGCGGCGCCGCAGGCCTTCGCGAGTTCGCGGACACGCAGGATATAGCTCTGCCGTTCCGTCACCGAAATCACCCCGCGTGCATCGAGCAAGTTGAAGGCGTGGGAAGCCTTGATGCACTGGTCATAAGCCGGCAACACCTGCCTGTGTCGCTGATCACTCCCATCCGGTTTCGGTTCGCCCGCCGCCAGCAGCGCCTGGCACTCCTTTTCGGCCTCTGCAAAATTACGGAACAGTTTCTCGGTATCGGCATATTCGAAGTTATGGCGGGAGTATTCTTCCTCTGCCTGCTTGAACACATCGCCGTACGTAACCTTGTTTTCGCCTTCGAGCCCATTGAAATTTAGCTCGAAGCCGTTGTCGACGCCTTGCAGATACATCGCGAGGCGTTCAAGCCCGTAGGTCAGTTCGCCCGCGACCGGTGCGCATTCCTGCCCGGCGACCTGCTGGAAATAGGTGAACTGGCTCACCTCCATCCCGTCGCACCAGACCTCCCAGCCGAGCCCCCAGGCGCCGAGCGTCGGGCTCTCCCAGTCATCCTCGACGAAGCGGAGATCATGCACGGCCGGATCAATGCCGATGGCATATAGGCTTTCGAGATAGAGCCCTTGAAGATCGGGCGGCGACGGCTTCAGGATCACCTGGAACTGGTAATAGTGCTGGAAACGGTTCGGGTTCTCGCCATAACGCCCGTCCTTCGGGCGACGGGAGGGCTGGACATAGGCCGCATTCCAGCGTCTGGGGCCGAGCGCGCGCAACGTCGTGGCCGGGTGGAAGGTGCCCGCGCCCACTTCCATGTCGTAAGGTTGGAGAATGACGCAGCCCTTCTCTGCCCAGAACTTCTGGAGCGTGAGGATAAGCCCCTGGAAGGAGCGATCAGGGCGCAAGGGATCAGGCAGGGTCACGGGCAGCTCACCAGTAAAGATCGTGGGTCACGCTTAGCCGAGCGTCCGGC
>DAORNC010000189.1:2350-2605 GCA_035440785.1 Rhabdaerophilum sp.
TCCTTCGCGAAGAGCCTCTGAAAGCGCGATGGTTAAGAAAGCGTTTTCGCCCTGTGCGCGGGCACACCGCGGCTAGAAGCGATCGGCGGCATTGTCCCGGTCATAGGGCACCCCGGCCCTTTGACCCCTAAAGGAGAAACGAACATGACCCGCAACACCAACTTCGCCCTCACCCTCTCCGCCGGCGCGCTTGCTGGCCTCATGGCCCTCGCCAGCGTCTCCGCCCCGGCTTTCGCCCGCGGCAACGGCGGCGGT
>DAORNC010000190.1:0-2178 GCA_035440785.1 Rhabdaerophilum sp.
GTTTTCCTCGCTTCACACCTCGGTCGGTTTTGCGGTGGTGGGTGCGGTCGTCGGCGAATATCTGGGCTCCTCCGCCGGGCTGGGCTATCTCATCCATCAGGCGGAGGGCGTCTTCGATGTGACCGGCGTCTTTGCCGGGATGCTGATCCTGATGATCTTCGTGATGCTGATCGATTTCGTCGTCACGCTGATTGAGAAACCCTTGCTTGTCTGGCGGCCAGGCGAGACAAAGACAGTCTAGGAGTCTTGCTCGGAATTTTCGCTGAGAACCCCGGAAACGGGGCAAAGCTTTTCGGAACGGAGGAAATTATGGATCGTTTCAATCGCCGTCAGATCATGGCACTCGGGGGAGCGCTCATTGCCTCGCCGGCGCTCGTCGGCCGGGCTTCCGCTGCCACCAAGATCACGATGGGTGTCGGCGGCAAATCGCTGCTCTACTACCTCCCACTGACGATCGCGGAGCGGAAAGGCTATTTCAAGGAGTTCGGCCTTGATGCCGAGATCAACGATTTCGCTGGCGGCGCGAAGTCGCTTCAGGCGTTGGTCGGCGGTTCTGTTGATATCGTCGCGGGGGCCTATGAACACACCATCCGCATGCAGGCCAAGGGGCAGGACATCCGCGCCGTGATCGAGATGCTGCGCTTCCCGACGATCGTCATTGGCGTCCGCAAGGCCATCGCCGACAAGGTGAAGAGCGCGAAGGATTTCAAGGGCCTCAAGATCGGCGTCACGGCGCCGGGTTCCTCGACCTATATCACCGTGCTCCATGCGATGAACAAGGCGGGCCTGAACGCGAGCGATGCCAGCTTCATCGGTGTCGGCGGCGGTGCGAGCGCGGTTGCGGCCATGAAGAAGGGCGAGATCGACGTGATCTCGCATCTCGATCCTGTTATCGCCAAGCTGGAGGCTGACGAGGATATCGTCACGCTGATCGACACCCGCACCGAGAAGGGCACGTTCGACCTCTTCGGTGGCACCAACCCGGCGGCCTGCCTCTACGTGAAGCAGGACACCATCGCTGCGAAGCCGGAACTCGTGCAGGGTGCGGTCAACGGCATCTACAAGGCGCTGCGCTGGATCAACAAGGCGAAGCCCGAGGAGATCGCCGATGCGGTGCCGGAACAGTATCACCTTGGTGACAAGGCGCTCTACATCCGCGCGGTGAAGGCCTCGCAGGCGGCCTATTCCGAAACGGGCATGATGGCGCCGGCGGGCATGAAGTCGGTCTATGACACGCTCAAGGCGCTCGACAAGGACATGGCGAGCACCAATGTCGATATCGCCAAGACCTTCGTGCCGCAGTTCGCGCTCAAGGCGGCGCAGAGCGTGAGCTGATCGCCTCTTTACCGGGCTGTGAATCCGATGAACTATGGAGAAGGGGCCGTCGCGGCCCCTTTTTCATTGTGGTGCTTTCGATGAACATCCTCTCCATCCAGTCCCATGTCGCCTACGGACACGTCGGCAATGCCTCGGCGACGTTTCCGATGCAGCGACTCGGCGTCGAGGTTCTCCCGATCCATACGGTGCAGTTCTCGAACCACACCGGATACGGCGCCTGGCGTGGACAAGTCTTCGATCCCTCGATCATCGCCGATCTTGTCGAGGGGATTGCCGAGCGTGGCGCGCTAGAACGCTGCGACGCCGTTCTCTCCGGCTACATGGGCGCGGAGGCGACGGGGCAGGCGATCCTTGATGCCGTCAGCCGTGTGCGTGAGGTCAATCCTGCGGCGGTCTATGCCTGCGATCCGGTGATCGGGGATGTCGGGCGCGGAATCTTCGTGCGGCCTGGCATTCCGGAGTTCATGCGCGAGAGAGCGGTTCCCGCCGCCGATATCGTCACTCCCAACCATTTCGAGCTGGAATTCCTTACAGGGCAGAAGGCAACAACGAGTGTGATGCTCGGCGCGGCGCTCGATGCTCTTCATGCGATGGGGCCCACGGCCGTGCTGGTGACCTCGGTTCGCCTGGACGAGACGCCTGACGACGCCCTTGATCTCGTCGTCTCGGATCGAGGTCGACGCTATCGGCTGCGCACACCGCGGCTTGACTGCAATCTCAACGGGGCCGGGGATGCCATCGCGGCGCTTTTCCTGGTCCACATGCTGCGAACGGGGGATGCCGCCGAGGCCATGCGACAGGCAGGCTCCGCGATCTACGGGCTGTTGCGGCGGACTGTGG
>DAORNC010000190.1:2208-2568 GCA_035440785.1 Rhabdaerophilum sp.
CGCAGGACGAGTTCGTTGCGCCTAGGCACCTGTTCGCGATTGAGTCATTCTGAGAACGCAAAACGGCCGGAGGTTCCGGCCGTTGCGAGAGCTTGAACCGTTGCGAGGATCAGAAGCGGGCCTGAGCCTTGATCGCATCCTCGGCGTTCTTCGGCACGACATTGCGGGCCACGAAATCATCCCAGTTCTTGAACTTCGCCTTGGTGCGCGCGGCGATGATGTCCTTGGCGCGGGCCGGGCCGATCTGGTGCAGGGTCTCGAGTTCGGCCTGAGTCGCTGTGTTGAGGTTCACCGGCTTGCCAGCTGCCGGGGCAGGCGTCGTGGCCTTCGGTGCCGCAGCAGGTGCTGGGGCAGCTGCCT
>DAORNC010000191.1:0-2339 GCA_035440785.1 Rhabdaerophilum sp.
CGCCAGTGTGACCACCGATCCTTCGGGCTTCTCGCTCGGCGGTCATGCCGGGTATCGCTACCAGATGGCGAACAACATCGTTCTCGGTGCGGAAGTTCGCGCGTTTACGAACATCGACAGCACAAGCGTAAAGCGGCTAGGTATCTTCGTGAACAACGCGCGGGTCGAGAACCAGTGGGGCGGCGACGCGCGCCTGAGCATCGGCTATGCCTTCGGTCGTCTGCTGCCTTATATCGCCGGTGGTGTTGCAGTTGCGGACCTCAAGGGCTGCACTACCCCTGGCGGTTCTACCGCCTGCGCTGCCAACGCCGATTATTCCGATACCCGTGTCGGATGGACGATTGGCGGCGGACTCGCCTATGCCGTCACCAACAGCCTGCTCGTGCGTGTCGATTACGCCTACTCGGATTTCGGAGCCAAGAACTACACCACGCCAGCGGTCGCCGGCGGCGTCACCCGCGCGAAGCTCGATACCCACGCGGTTCGCGCCGGCCTGAGCTGGAAGTTCTGAGTTCGGCCTGCCCGAGGGGCATCGCCTCTCATTTCATTCCCAAAGCGAACGCGCGGCCAAAACCGCGCGTTTTTGCTGGCGAAGTGGCAACACCCTTCTCCCAATTGCCAAGGCGCAACAATCTTCCGTGCCGCCGTCCTTTGCGGTAAAACGCGCTACAACAAGAATTTTTGGTGGGCGTTGCCGGGGTGCCGCGCCAGCGTTTTGGGAGAGTGGAATGTCCGAGACGGTTTATGACGTCAGTGCCGAATGGCAGAAGCGCGCTCATGTCGACAACGCGGCTTATCTTGCCAAATACGAAGCCTCGGTGAAGGATCCCGAAGGTTTCTGGCGCGAGGAAGGCAAGCGGATTGACTGGTTCAAGCCCTATACCAAGGTCAAGAACGTCTCCTATGCGCCGGGCAACGTCTCGATCAAGTGGTTCGAGGACGGCACGACCAATGTCTCCTACAACTGCATCGACCGTCATCTCGCCAAGCGTGGCAATCAGGTCGCGATCATCTGGGAGGGCGATGACCCGAAGAATTCAAAAGCGATCACCTATGCGGAGCTCCACCGCGAGGTCTGCCGCATGGCCAATGTCTTCAAGGCGCATGGCGTCAAGAAGGGTGACCGGGTCACGATCTACCTGCCGATGATCCTTGAGGCGGCATATGCGATGCTCGCCTGCACCCGCATCGGCGCGGTGCATTCGATCGTGTTCGGCGGCTTCTCGCCGGATGCGATTTCGGGCCGCATCGAGGATTGCGATTCGAAGATCGTCATCACAGCGGACGAGGGCCTGCGCGGCGGCAAGGCTGTGCATCTGAAGAAGAACGTCGATGTCGCTGCCAACAAGGTGCATCCGGCACTTGAGAAGGTGATTGTTGTCAAGCACACCGGGGGGCATGTCACCATGCAGCCGGGCCGCGACGTCTGGTATCATGAGGAAGCCGCCAAGGTTTCCGACCATTGCCCGTGCGAGGAGATGAACGCGGAAGACCCGCTGTTCCTGCTCTACACTTCGGGTTCGACCGGCAAACCGAAGGGCGTGCTGCACACCACCGGAGGTTATCTCGTCTATGCCTCGATGACGCATCAATATGTCTTCGATTATCATGACGGCGATGTTTACTGGTGCACGGCCGACGTCGGCTGGGTCACCGGCCACAGCTACATCGTTTACGGCCCGCTCGCCAACGGCGCGACGACGCTGATGTTCGAGGGCGTGCCGAACTATCCGACGATGGCCCGTTTCTGGGAGGTTATCGACAAGCACAAGGTCAACACGTTCTATACTGCCCCGACCGCGATCCGCTCCCTGATGGGCGCGGGTGAAGACCTCGTGAAGAAGACCTCGCGCGCTTCGCTGCGCCTGCTCGGCTCTGTGGGCGAACCGATCAACCCGGAAGCCTGGGAATGGTATTACCGCGTGGTCGGCGACAATCGCTGCCCGATTGTCGATACCTGGTGGCAGACCGAGACCGGCGGCATCCTCATCACGCCGCTGCCGGGTGCAACCAAGCTGAAGCCGGGCTCGGCGACGCGACCGTTCTTCGGCGTGCGCCCCGAGATCGTCGACGCCGAGGGCAAGGTCCTTGACGGCGCAACCGAGGGCAACCTCTGCATCGCCGATTCCTGGCCGGGCCAGATGCGCACGGTCTATGGCGATCACAAGCGCTTCATGGAGACCTATTTCTCCACCTATCCGAACAAGTATTTCACCGGTGACGGCTGCCGCCGCGATGCCGATGGCTATTACTGGATTACGGGCCGCGTCGACGACGTGATCAACGTCTCGGGCCACCGCATGGGCACGGCCGAGGTCGAATCGGCGCTCGTCGCGCAC
>DAORNC010000192.1:0-1472 GCA_035440785.1 Rhabdaerophilum sp.
AGAAGTGAACTCGATTCACAAGCCGCGAGCGACAAGGGCAGCGGCGCCAGCGCGACCCATTTCAAGCGCGAAACCATACCCCGTCACCCTCGCCTGTCAGCAGCGCCACAGTCCCCACTCGGCGCGAAATCCCATTCGACAGCCAATATTGTCGCTAATAGACATGAATAAGGCGTGACTTGGGCGTTTTGCTCCCGTTTCGACAAAAAGGCCGCCCGAAGGCGGCCTTCCGATCAGGGGCTTCGCAGCATCAAACCTGCCGCGCCACCATCATCTTCTTGATCTCGGCGATCGCCTTGGCCGGGTTAAGACCCTTCGGGCAGGCGTTCGAGCAGTTCATGATCGTGTGGCAGCGATAGAGCCGGAACGGATCTTCCAGATTGTCGAGGCGGTCACCCGTGGCTTCATCGCGGCTGTCGATCAGCCAGCGATAGGCCTGAAGCAGCGCCGCTGGGCCGAGATAGCGATCGCCGTTCCACCAGTAGCTCGGGCACGAGGTCGAGCAGCAGGCGCAGAGGATGCACTCGTAGAGCCCGTCGAGCAGGTCGCGATCCTGCGGCGACTGGCGCCACTCCTTCTCGGGCGCCGGGGTGTCGGTCTTGAGCCAGGGCTCGATCGAGGCGTGCTGAGCATAAAAGCGCGTCAGGTCCGGAACGAGATCCTTCACCACCGGCATATGCGGAAGCGGGTAGATCTTGATGGTGCCGGAAATCTCATCCATGCCCTTGGTGCAGGCGAGGGTGTTCAGCCCGTCGATGTTCATCGCGCAGGAGCCGCAGATGCCTTCGCGGCACGAGCGGCGGAAGGTCAGCGTCGGGTCGATCTTGTTCTTGATCCAGAGGATCGCGTCGAGGATCATCGGCCCGCAATCATCGAGATCGACGAAATAGGTGTCCATGCGCGGATTCGATTCTCCGTCCGGATCCCACCGATAGATCTTGAATTCGCGAACGTTGCTGCCAGCCGGCTTCGGCCAGGTCTTGCCCTCGGTAAGGCGGGAATTCTTGGGAAGATTGAACTCGGCCATCTTAGAACTTCCGCTCCTTGGGGGCGATCTTCGCATCCGGCATTTCGCCGGTCAGGGTCTGGGTATGCACCGCACGATAGGAGAGGCCCACCTTGCCGTCCTCGCCGACCCGCGAGATCGTGTGCTTGCGCCAGTTGACATCGTCGCGCTTCGCAAAGTCCTCGCGCGCATGGGCGCCGCGGCTCTCGGTGCGGGCCTCCGCGCCATAAACGGTCGCGATGGCATTGATCATCAGGTTCTCGAATTCGAGCGTCTCGACGAGATCCGAGTTCCACACGAGCGAACGGTCCGAAACCTTGATATCGGCCTTCTCGGCCCAGACCTTGGACATGCGCTCGCAGCCCTGCTTCAGGGTCGGGCCGTCACGGAACACCGCGACGTCTTCCTGCATCGCGCGCTGCATCTTGAGACGCAGGTCGGCGGTCGGGGTCGCGCCATTGGCGTT
>DAORNC010000192.1:1579-1848 GCA_035440785.1 Rhabdaerophilum sp.
CGAACACCACGAGGTCGATCAGCGAGTTGGAGCCGAGACGGTTCGCGCCATGCACCGAAGCGCAGCCCGCTTCACCCACGGCCATCAGGCCCGGCACCACCGCGTCTTCGTTGCCGGCGGTGGGATTGAGCACCTCGCCCCAGTAGTTCGTCGGGATGCCGCCCATGTTGTAATGGACGGTCGGGATCACCGGAATCGGTTCTTTGGTAAGGTCAACGCCCGCGAAGATCTTGGCGCTTTCCGAGATGCCCGGCAGGCGGGCGTGGAGA
>DAORNC010000192.1:1926-2155 GCA_035440785.1 Rhabdaerophilum sp.
CAGCGCGAGACGAAATCGCGCGGCGCGAGATCCTTGTAGGTCGGGGCATAGCGTTCCATGAAGCGCTCGCCGGCGGAATTGGTGAGGTAGCCACCCTCGCCCCGCGCGCCCTCGGTGATCAGGCAGCCCGAGCCGTAGATTCCGGTGGGGTGAAACTGCACGAACTCCATGTCCTGCAGCGGCAGGCCGGCGCGGGCCACCATGCCGCCGCCGTCGCCGGTGCAGGTAT